>JAZNHC010000178.1:0-20246 GCA_045576755.1 Alistipes sp. | reverse complement strand
GGTACTCTTGGTGTTGTTACGCACACCCTGCGGACCGTCAGCCATACGTACTGCAGGCAAACCGAGGCGATCTATGGCACGAACATACCACGACTTGTAGCCTCCTACATAGGCAATCTTCTCCTCGAGGGTCATCTTCTTAACTATCTCGGCAGCACGATCCTTGTGTTCCTGCTTAACTACGTACTGCGCCGAGAGGGACATTGTTGCCGTGATGGCAAACAAACATAGAATAAGTTTTTTCATAGTTTTTGATTATTTTGGTTTAACGTATTAGTCTGATTACAGTACGCTTTTACTCCACGAATTTGATCTTTGTCAGATCGCGAGGTTTAGCCTCAGGCGACTCATCGGGGTAACCTACTGCCAATGCGAAACGCAAGTTGTAACCCTCGGAAAATCCGAGCGACAAAGCATACTCCGTCATTGCAGGCTCGGCAAACATAGGCAACACGCTGCCAAGGCAACAGGTACCCAAGCCAAGCTCGGTTGCAGCCAGCATAATATTCTCGCCGAGCATTCCGATATTCACATCCGAGAATGTACCTTCGGGTGCCGCCACGAATATCACGGCAGGAGCATTTCTGAATATATTCTTGAAGGTTGGTGTAAGCATATATTTAGCCTTGTCGGTGCCCTCCACAGCCTTCAGATAGGCGGCAGTGCAATTGTCTATCCACTCCTTCGAGTCCACAATTCTCAGCTCCCACTCCTGACGATTCATCGCGCTCGGAGCCATCACTCCGCACTCGGCAAGTTTTTGCAACTTTTCGCGCTCGACAGGTTGATCCTTGTAAGCACGGATGCTACGACGCGACTCGATTGCATCAACCACTCCACTCTTCTTTTGCGATTCGGCTACAAGCCAAACAGATAGCAGTGCTGTTACGCACAATGCCAGCAAACACACAACTCTTTTCATAACCTCTAAATCATTAAACATTTTGCCTCCAAAGATAATAAATTTTTGTCATATTTCAAAAAGCGACGATATATTCTCTTTTTTTAATGTTTTTTACCAAAAAAGTATTATCTTTGCAGATGTTGTGCGCGTATGCATACGCGTAAAGCAAGCGCAACGACCAAACAAGTAGACAATAGAAATTATGAATTTAAGAAGACTTATCATAGGAACGTGTGCAATGGTTGCCGCCTTTTTGGCGACTGAAAACTATTCGTGCTACGCCTCTAACACATCGACTACAACTACCACTATCCAGGCAGGTCGCTCGGTGTCCCTCGAAAGCGAGTTGATGATGTATGTCATCGATAATTGCGGTAACAGCAAGAGAGTTTACGATTGGGTGGAGACCGATTGGACGAACGAGGTACTCATCTACGTCCTGAAGTTGAATGCTCCGATAAAGATTGTATTCTACAACTACGACGAAACTGCAACTCCCGTACGTTGCGAAGAGGCTACAAACGAAGTTGTGATTGCAGCAAATGACGGATCGGTATTGCGCAGATACGCCAACAAAAAAGTTGAGGTAACCGGTGTAGTCGAGTTCCGCAACGCAGGTTGGCGCAACTACAACGGTTTCTGCTTCCTGACGCAATCTATCGCTATCAAACAGTAAAAAAGAGAAATTGAAATTATGGCAAAGAAAGATAATAACGACTTTTCAAACCTTGATGACCTGGGTCTTGCACCGGATATTCTTGACCAGAAGCATCAGGTTATCCCGATTATAGCGGGTAATGACGACGACACTGTTGAGGAGGTTCAGCTCCCCGACATCCTTCCTATACTCACATTGCGTAGTTCGGTACTCTTTCCGGGCGCAGTAACTCCTATCACGGTTGGCCGCGAGAAGAGCATCGCTCTCGTGCGTGCCGTACAGGCAGATGGAGGTCTGCTCGGAGCCGTATTACAGCGCAATGCCGAGATTGAGACCCCTACCCCCGACGATATGTATCGCATCGGTACCGCTGCGCGCATCTTGAAGATTCTCGAGATGCCGAACGGCAACCTCACCGTCATACTCTCGGGTTTGGAGAAGATTGAGGTGGGCGAATATATCTCCACCGAGCCTTTCTTCAAGGCAAAGGTTACCCCGCTGCTCGACTCCACACCGGAGCGCAACAGCGTAGAATTCGACGCTTTGATCGAGTCGATCAAGGATGTGGCACTCAACATTATCAACACCTCGCCTACAATTCCGAAGGAGGCATCGTTTGCAATCAAGAATATCGATTCGCGTCGCGGCATCGTGAACTTCATCTGCTCAAATCTCGAGTTCTCGGATGATGATCGTCAAACACTGCTCGAGGCTCCGGGCTTGTTGGCACGCTCACGCAAATTGCTCGAGATACTTATCCGCGAGCAGCAGTTACTCGAGCTTAAACAGGATATTCAGGGTAAGGTAAAGCAGGAGATCGACAAGCAACAACGCGACTACTATCTGCAACAGCAGATGCGCACCATACAGCAAGAACTTGGCGAAGACGAGGATGGCGACATCAAGCGTCTGCGCGAGGCTGCAGCCAAAAAGAAGTGGAGCAAGTCCACAGCCGAGATCTTCGAAAAGGAGCTCTCGAAGATGGAGCGTCTTAACCCTGCCGTAGCCGAGTATTCGGTGCAGATGACATATCTGCAACTGATGATCGATCTGCCATGGGAGGAGTATACCGAGGATAACCTCGATTTGAAATGCGCGCGTGAGCAACTCGATGCCGATCATTTCGGCTTGGAAGAGGTCAAGGAACGTATATTGGAGCATTTGGCAGTCATCAAGTTGAAGGGCGATCTGAAATCCCCTATTCTATGCCTTTATGGCCCTCCGGGAGTTGGTAAAACATCGCTCGGCAAATCGGTTGCTACAGCCCTCGGACGTAAATTCGGACGTATAGCCCTCGGAGGTCTGCACGATGAGGCAGAGATCCGCGGACACCGCCGTACATATATCGGAGCAATGCCTGGCCGAATTATAGAAACCATCAAACGTTGCGGATCGTCGAACCCTGTAATCATCCTCGACGAGGTAGATAAGATTACGGTAAGCAACCACGGTGACCCGTCATCGGCGTTGTTGGAGGTATTGGATCCAGAGCAGAACACTACTTTCCACGACAACTATCTCGACACCGAGTACGATTTGTCGAAGGTGTTGTTTATCGCCACTGCCAACGACATCGGTGCGGTAAATCCTGCGCTGCGTGATCGTATGGAATTGATAAACATTCCTGGCTACATCCTCGAGGATAAGATCGAGATTGCCGAGAAACATTTGGTACGCAAGCAGTGCGAGGCTCACGGCCTGAAGGAGGAGGATATGATTGTCGAGCGCGACATTATGCGCAAGATAATCTCGGAGTATACTCGCGAGTCGGGTGTGCGCTCCTTGGATAAGCATTTGGCGAAGTTGGCGCGCTCGCGTGCCAAGAACATCGCCTTCGAGGAGGCTTTCGAGCCTTCGTTCAATGCCGAGCAGGTCGAGAAGGTACTCGGCAAGCCAAAGTATCTGAACGAGGAGTACGAGATCAAGGATATGGTAGGCGTGGTTACAGGTTTGGCTTGGACACAGGTGGGTGGCGACATCCTCTACATCGAGAGCATCCTGACACCGGGCAAGGGCAAACTCTCGCTCACGGGCAACTTGGGCGATGTGATGAAGGAGTCGGCAACGATAGCCCACGAGTGGGTTATGGCACACCACAAGGAGCTGGGCATCAACCCTGAGATGTTCGAGAAGAACGACCTCAACATCCACGTTCCGGAGGGCGCTGTTCCTAAGGATGGTCCTTCGGCAGGTATCACAATGATTACATCGATTGTTTCGACCTATACGGGGCGTAAGGTCAAGGAGCGTATTGCAATGACAGGCGAGACCTCGTTGCGTGGTCGTGTACTTCCGATTGGAGGAGTCAAGGAGAAGATTTTGGCAGCCAAGCGTGCGGGAATTCACACTATACTGCTTCCTGAGGAGAATCGCAAGGATGTCGAAGAGATCACAAAAGAGTATATCGACGGCTTGAAATTTCACTACGTTCGCAGTAACGACCAAGTCCTGGAACTCGCACTCGAAAAATAGAGTACCACAATGAAGAACCTCCGAGCCATTGCAATCATCCCTGCGCGTTATGCCAGCTCGCGCTTTCCGGCAAAGCCTCTCGCTCTGCTTGGAGGCAAGTTGGTCGTACAGCGCGTATACGAGCAGGTTGCAAAGGTTGTGAAGAGGGTTGTGGTGGCAACCGACGACGAACGTATCTTCAATGCCGTGCTATCCTTTGGTGGCGAGGCGATAATGACATCGTCGGAGCACCGCAGCGGCACGGATCGTTGTGCCGAAGCGTACGAGAGACTCGCTTGCAAGGCTGATATCGTAATAAACGTTCAGGGCGACGAGCCATTTATCAAGCCCGAACAGATCGACACTCTGATTGGCTGCTTCAAGAACAATGCAATCGATATCGCCACAATAGCCAGACCGTTCAAGGCTGAGGAGGGCATTGCAGCTCTCGAAAACCCTAACTCTCCGAAGGTTATACTGAATAGCGCGGG
The DNA here is from genome assembly GCA_045576755.1 of Alistipes sp. Taxonomy (GTDB): domain Bacteria; phylum Bacteroidota; class Bacteroidia; order Bacteroidales; family Rikenellaceae; genus Alistipes. Next base: position 15,742 of record JAZNHC010000178.1, on the reverse strand, counting down.
AGAGGCAATATACTTTTCTCGTTCGGTTCTCCCATATCTTCGTGGCGTAGAGCGCGAAGAGTGGCTTGCGCACCACACATTCTATAAGCACGTCGGCATCTACGCCTTTCGTTCGGAGGTGCTCGGCAAACTCTCTACCCTACCTCAAACACCGTTAGAGAAGGCGGAGTCGTTGGAGCAGCTACGCTGGTTGGAGAGTGGCTACAAGATTGGCGTTGGCATAACCGACATCGACACCGTAGGCATCGACACCCCCGAAGATTTGGAGCGAGCCGAGATATTTTTGAAGAATCATCAATTCTAAATAATAACCAAATTAAAACAAACTACTATGAAAAAGATCTTTTTGGCAGTAGCACTCTTGGCTGTCGGCATCTCAACAGCCTCGGCAGAGTGGAAAATTGCAGGCGACAAGATTCGCACCGAATGGGCAGAGAAGGTGGATCCTACAAATGTTCTTCCCGAGTACCCACGTCCACAGCTTGTGCGTAGCACTTGGCAGAACCTCAACGGATTGTGGAACTACGCTATCACCGAGGTAAATGGAGCCGAGCCTACCGAGTACGCAGGCGAAATTCTCGTTCCATTCGCATTGGAGTCGGCACTTTCTGGTGTTCAGAAGTCGCTGAACGAGAAGCAGCTCTTGTGGTATGAGCGTGAATTTAATATTCCTGCAGAGTGGATGTCGGAGCGCATATTGCTCCACTTTGGTGCAGTTGATTGGAGCGCAGACGTATACGTGAATGGCATATATGTAGGTGGTCACACCGGAGGTTTCACTCCATTCTCGTGCGACATCACCGCAGCTCTCCACACCAAGGGCGCACAGAAGTTGGTTGTCCGCGTATGGGACCCAAGCGAGAAGGGTGAGCAGCCTGTAGGCAAGCAACTCACCAAGCTCGGTAAAATTTGGTACACTCCTGTATCGGGTATCTGGCAGACTGTATGGTTGGAGCCTGTATCGAAGCAGAACCACATCGTAAATATCCTCCCATCGAGCGACTTGCGCCATAGCGACATCATCGTTAAGACCGAGTGCGCTGTGCAGGAGGGTCTTGTAACCGTCGAGGTATTCGACAACGAGGTAAAGGTTGGTGAGGGCACCGCCCCTTGCGGCACCCCTGCAAAGATTCATATTGCAAATGCTAAGTTGTGGACTCCTGACACTCCACACCTCTATAACTTGAAGGTTACCTTGAAGCAGAACGGCAAGGTTGTCGAGAGTGTTACATCTTATACTGCTATGCGCGAGTTGGGCAAGGTACGCGATGAGTACGGACACCTCCGCGCTACGCTCAATGGTAAGCCTATCTTTATGTATGGTCCACTCGATCAGGGCTGGTGGCCTGACGGATTGTACACCGCTCCAAGTGACGAGGCTTTGGCTTGGGATATTCAGTTTACGAAGGATCTCGGCTTCAACACCATCCGTAAGCACATCAAGGTTGAGCCTGCTCGCTGGTTCTACCATTGTGACCGTCTCGGAATGCTCGTATGGCAGGATATGCCGTGCGGTGAGCAGAAGCGTCCTTATTCGTGGTCGCGTCACCAGATCAATGGTGGTTCCGACACAGAGCTTACCGAGGAGTTCAAACGTAACTACTACAAGGAGTGGGGCGAGATTATGAACTTCTGCGACTTCTTCCAATCGGTTGTTGTATGGGTACCATTTAACGAGGCTTGGTCGCAATTCGACACTGAGAAGGTTGTTGATTGGACCTACAAGCGAGATCACTCGCGTTTGATCAACCCAGCCAGCGGTGGTAACTTGCGCGAGTGCGGCGATATTATGGATTGGCACAACTATCCAAAGCCTGTTATGGGTGTTCACCACGCAGACTATATCCTTATGCTCGGCGAGTACGGAGGTTTGGGACTCCCTGTAAAGGATCACCTCTGGAACCCTGAGATGCTCAACTGGGGCTATGGTGGCAACCGCAAGGACATGGAGGATGTAACCAAGACATACATCGAGTATGCCGAGATGATTCTCCCATTCGTTCAGCAGGGTATGTCGGGTGCTATCTACACTCAGACCACCGATGTTGAGGGAGAGGTTAATGGCTTCGTAACCTATGACCGTAAGGTTATCAAGGTTGATGTTGCTCGTATCCGTGAGGTTAATCAGCGAGTTATCAACACTCTCAAATAGTCACATCGCGAGATGAAACCGATATTTATTGCAGGACCTTGTGTTATCGAGTCGGCAGATTTGCTCGACTCGGTAGCATCGAGGTTGTGCGAGATCAATCGACAACTTGGCACCGAGATCATCTTCAAGGCATCGTTCGACAAGGCAAACCGTACCTCACTGCGCTCCTATCGTGGCGTGGGTTTAGAGCGCGGACTACAGATGCTCTCGGATGTTCGCTCGAAGTGGGGTTTGAAACTACTCACCGACATTCACGAGGCGTGGCAGGCTGAACCCGTGAGCGAGGTGGTCGATATTTTGCAAATTCCAGCCTTCCTCTGTCGCCAAACTGACCTTATAGTAGCGGCAGCAAAGAGCGGCAAGACAATAAATATCAAGAAGGGGCAATTCCTCTCGGGTGCCGATATGCGCTATCCGTACGAGAAGGCTATGGATGCGGGTGCCAAGGAGGTATGGCTCACCGAGCGAGGAAATTCGTTCGGCTACAACAATCTTGTTGTGGATTTCCGCAATATAGCGGATATGCTCGAAGTTACACCACACGTAATTATGGATTGTACCCACTCGGTACAACGCCCAAGCTCAGCTAACGGTACTTCGGGTGGCGACAGAAAATTTGTCCCATCGATGGCGCGCGCAGCGAAAGCCTTCGGGGCTACGGGCTACTTCTTCGAGGTACACCCCTCGCCCGATGAGGCATTAAGCGACGGAGCAAATATGCTGCAGCTCGACGACTTGAAATCGGTAATACTTTCACTACTGTAACAGATGAACGAAACTCTAAGAAATAGTATCCTCGATACGGCTCGCGAAGTTTTGCAAAACGAGTCGGAGGCACTGCTCCGCATCAAGGAGCAACTGAATGGGGAGTTTGTGGCTGCCGTTGAGATGATTCTCAACTGCAACGGAAAGGTCATCCTTACAGGCATAGGCAAATCGGGCATTATCGCCAAGAAGATTTCTGCGACATTGGCAAGCACGGGAACACCGAGTTTCTACCTCAATCCGAGCGAGGCGTTTCACGGCGATTTGGGGATGATATCGAAGGAGGATATCATCATTGCCCTATCCTATTCGGGCGAGACTGACGAGGTTTTGAAGATTGTGCCGTTCATCCACACTAACGGAAATCGTCTGATTGCCATTACGGGCAACAGCGATTCGGCACTTGCCAAGAACTCGGATATACATCTCGACACAACTGTCGAGCGCGAAGCGTGCATTCTTCACCTTGCACCTACGACCTCCACAACAGCACAACTTGCCATGGGTGATGCCTTGGCTTGCGCCTTGATGAGGGTGCGCAACTTCTCGGCACAAGATTTCGCTCGTCTGCACCCTGGTGGCAGTCTTGGTCGCAGATTGCTGATGAGAGTTGGTCAGGTGATGCGCAATCACGACCTGCCCGTTGTTTCGGAAGAGGCAACAGCAGCCGAAATGATTCACGCCATATCGCGTGGAGGCTTGGGGCTGATTGTGGTGCAACGCGAGAACGAGATATTGGGAATTATCACCGATGGTGATATTCGTCGCGCGATGGAGCGTCGTCAGGCGGGATTTTTCGACATCCGCCCTATGGACATTGCCACACGCAAACCCAAGACTATCCACCCCGATAGCAAACTTATCGAGGCGGAGCGTTCGATGACACAGCACAAGGTAAATTCGTTGCTTGTGGTGGATGACAGCAACCATCTTGTGGGAGTCATACAGATTTACGACATAAAACTATAACATTAAATAACAGAATTATGGGATTTTTAGACTTTATGGCACCTCCAGCACATAAGCCGGAATTGCCAGCAGAAAAGATCGACAAGGAGTACAAATCAATGCGATTGAAGGTGTTCCTTGGCATCTATTTCGGCTATGCAGCGTACTATCTCGTACGCAAAAACCTCTCGTTCGCAGGTGCGGATATGGTAAGCCTCGGCTACCTCGACGAGAGTGGTATTGGTGATGCGATGGCAGGAGTACCTATCGCTTATGCGGTAAGTAAGTTCCTGATGGGAGGTATTTCGGACCGTTCCGACTCGCGCAAATTTATGACTATCGGACTCGTGCTTTCAGCATTGGTTATGATTGTGGCAGGACTTATTCCATATCCAAAGAATAGTGCCGTAACAACCACAATCCTCTTCATACTGATGTGCTTGACCGGTTGGTTCTCGGGTATGGGCTGGCCTCCTTGCGGACGTGTTATGTCGCATTGGTTCTCGACGAACGAGCGTTCGTTCAAGATGTCGATTTGGAATACTGCCCACAACGTAGGTAGCTCGTCGATGTCGTGGTTGGCAGGTGTTGGTGGTGTAATCCTTGTTGCTTGCGGTGTTAGCGCCGAGGAGTCGTGGAGAGCCACATTCATCATCCCATCTATAGCAGCACTCGGCATTGCACTTATGTGCTGGTTATTCATACGTGATACTCCTGAGTCGTGTGGTCTACCACCAATCGACAAGTATCGCAACGACTTCTCGGGCGCAAAGGCTAAGAAGGGCGAGGAGAACAAGATTCCTTTCAAGACTCTCTTCTTCGACTACGTACTCAAGAACAAGATGTTGTGGTTTATCGGTTTGGCAAATATTCTCGTTTACTTGGTACGTTACGGAGTATCCGACTGGTTACCTATTTATCTGCAGCAGGTACACGAAATTCCTAAGGCTGTAAGCAAGGACTTGTATGCATACCATATGTTGGCTGCTATTCCGGGAACTCTGATCGCAGGCTGGCTCTCGTCAAAATTCTTCCAGGGACGTTGTGCTCCTGTAAATGTAATCTGTATGGCCATCACCGCCATTGGTGCATTCATCTATTGGCAGGCTGAGCCTCTCGCAGCATCACTCAATCTCGAGTACATCACCCTTGTAACAATAGCTCTCATCATCACCGGATTTGGTGTTTATGGTCCTGTAGCTATGATTTCGATCCAAGCTATCGCAATCGTTCCGAAGAATGCGGCAGGTACAGCAGCCGGCTTTATGGGCTTGTTGGGCTACCTTATCGGTGATGCATTCCTCTCGAAGATCGCCTTCGGACGAATTGTAGAGAGTGGTGCCAACGGTTGGGACTTGACCTTCATTGGCTTCTTCGCCGCAAGTATTATCGCGGCTCTGATCTGTCTCTTGGCTATGGGCAAGGAGAAGAAGATGTTCGAGGAGCGTTTGGCAGCAGCAAAGGCTGAACAGAAATAAAAACATATCATAAGTGGGTATTGTAAACTTTATCACTAAATTGGAGGGTGCCGATGAGTTAATTCGCATCGGCACTCCCGTATCGTCGGAGTTGGAGATATCCGAGATTACTGACCGCGTAGTCAAGAGCGAGGGTGGTGGCAAGGCTCTCCTATTCGAGAATACCGATAAGGGGTTCCCAGTGCTGACAAACCTCTATGGCTCGGAACGCAGAATGGCTATGGCTCTCGGCGTGGAGCGATTGGAGGATATCTCGGCACGCTTTGACGCTCTTATCGGTACAGTCACATCACCTAAGGAGAGTTTAATCGACAAATTGCAGTTGCTACCCCTCTTGGGCGAGGCATCCAAGTGGTTTCCGCGCAAGAAGAGTGGTCGCGGTGAGTGTCAGCAGGTAATTCTCTCCGGTGAGGATGCCAAACTGTCGTTGTTGCCAATTCTTAGATGTTGGCCACACGACGGAGGACGCTTTGTAACCCTGCCGATGGTACACACGATAGATCCAGACAAAGGTATTCGCAATGTCGGTATGTATCGTATGCAGGTGTTTGACGACCACACCACGGGAATGCATTGGCACCGCCATAAGACAGGCGCACGCCACTATGAGGCATACAAGGCTCGTGGCGAGAGGATGCCCGTTGCGGTAGCAATAGGTGGTGACCCCGTATACGCCTACTCTGCTACGGCACCCGTACCAGACAATATCGACGAGTATCTCTTGGCAGGACTATTGCGAGGCAAACCCGTTAAGTTGGTGAAGTGCGTTACGAACGACATCTATGTACCCGAAGATTGCGACTTTGTGATTGAAGGATATGTCGATCCCTCGGAGGAGAAGGTTTTGGAGGGCGATTTTGGCGATCACACAGGTTTCTACTCGCTCAAAGACTACTATCCGAAGTTCCACGTCACCGCCATTACGCATCGTCGCAATGCCATATACCCCGCAACTATTGTGGGTATACCACCGCAGGAGGATGCCTATATCGCAATGGCAACCGAGCGAATTTTCCTCGCTCCTATACGTCTTGTCATGCAACCCGAGGTTGAGGATATGTATATGCCGTCGGCTGGAACGCAACACAACGTCACCATTATCTCGATGCGCCAACTCTACGAACGTCAGGCATCGAAGGTGGCTCTTGGTCTGTGGGGTGCAGGCCAGATGATGTTTAATAAATATCTGCTTTTGACACCCGCCTCGACTAACGTACGTTCGAAGCGCGAATTGGCAACATTGATGCGATGCTGCGACCTTCGCAAGTCGCTCATCCGCAGCGAGGGAATCTACGATGTACTTGACCATGCTACGGCCACCTGCGGATTTGGAGGTAAGGTTGCACTCGACTTGACAAATGTGGAGATGTCGGAGCGCAAATCCTCATTCGACTGCACCACCCTACCTTCTGACGTAGAGGTGCGCGAAGATCTGCTCGAGGAGTGGAGCACACTCCTCCTATTTGCCGACTACGACAAGGAAATTAACACAGAGGCGATTTCCCGAGCAACAGAGTGCAACTTTGTCGTAATCTTCGACAAGCGAGCCAAGGAGATGAGCGCCGAGGAACTTTTGTGGCTCGGAGCGGCAAACACCGAACCGCAGCGCGATTTCGTATTGCTCGGATCGACGCTCGTTATTGATGCACGCCCAAAATATCCGAACGGCAACGACGATACTCCGTCACGTTGGCCAAATATTGTAACGGCTGACGAGCAAACCATCGCATTGGTCGATCGGAGATGGAGCGAGTACGGGATAGGCGACTTTTTAACCTCGCCATCGAAACGATACAGCGCATTGAAGCTCTCAGAAGGAGCAGAATGGAGTAAGTAGCAGATGTTCACGCGAGAGAACATACGTGGCATAGTCTATGTGATGACGGTTATCGTTGTCATTGCTTTCATCGTCTACTTTATCAAACCCCGCAAGGGCATTACACTTGCCGAGAGAGGCGACTCGCCACAAACCGAGCAACGCGACACGCTGTTTAACTTCGACCCGAATACCGTAACCTACGAAGAGTTACTACTGCTCGGCTTCGACAAACGCACAGCAGTAGGCATCGTAAAGTACCGCACTGCAGGCAAGGTCTTTGGCATAGCCGAGGAGTTGGCGTTGTGCTACGGAGTAACCGACTCGATGTTCGCACGCGTACGCCCATATATTAAAATAGGTACCAAATATGCAACGCGACCATCGCGCTTCAAAGTACGCGATATCGACACGACACTGCACAGCAAGAGCCTTCATACGCGCTTCTCGCCACGACCATTCGAGAAATTCCACATCGACACGGTAGGTGTTGAGTATCTACGCCATATAGGCTTTTCGACACGCCAAGCCGAGGCACTTATCGAGTACCGCAAGCGAGGCGGTGGCATCTTCTCGATGAATGAGTTGCGCGACTGCTACGCTGTGAGCGATGAGATGGCCGACTCGTTGGCATACTTCGTAATTTTGAGTGTGCGTGATCCATTGGCCGGTTTGGTCGAGATAAATAGTGCAGATTCGGCTACTCTGCGCAAAGTTCGAGGTATAGGAGCCAAGAGCGTCGTAGCGGTGATGCAATACCGCAAATTGCTGGGAGGATTTGCCCGAAAAGAGCAAATTGCGGAGTTAAAATGCGTTACATCCGAGAATTTTGCTAAAATTTCTGAACAAATTTATTGCGATAGTTGCAAAATTTCAAAAATAGATATTAACTTTGCACCCGCGTCTGAATTCGAGCATCATCCATATATGACTCGACGGGCGGTAAAACTTATAAATGAAAAGAGAGAATCGAAAGGAGGTTGGAACAGTATTGAAGAGATGATGAAGGATGACATATTCACCGAGGAGCAGGCGAAAGCCATTGCACCGTATCTTCTTTTTGGTACTACACCCCGGAAGTTCGAATAACCCTAATTCAGAAAACGCCTTGGCAGGTTGGCGCAAAATCTGCCACAATTAAACAAGATTACAAATAATAAAAAACAGAGAATAATTATGATTATCATGCCAGTTAAGGAGGGCGAGAATATCGAGCGCGCTCTCAAAAAGTTTAAGCGTAAGTACGAGCGTACAGGTGTTTTGAAGGAGCTTCGCGCTCGTCAGTACTTCACTAAGCCTTCGATTGCAAAGCGCGACAAGATGGCTCACGCTATCTATGTAGAGCAGTTGCACCGCCGCGAGGAGGAGTAGTCGCCTAAATAGCGAGATAATAGAGAGTTAAGCCTTTTCAGGCTTAACTCTCTTCTTTTTTCCGGATGAGTCGCCCGATACGCGTTCCTTGTCGAAGGAGGAGACACATAATCCTGCGTAATGTGACTGTAGAAATGCATAAAATCTAACTCACTGATTTTTGGAAAGTTTAATTTGAAATATTCATATAAAATTGCTAAATTTGCGACGTATTATATGGTATTGTGAATGATTTTTCTTTAATCAATAATAAAAAGCAAACCAAAATGAAAAATTTAACAAGAGTATTTATGGCAGTCGCAGCGTTGTTCACCGTTGCGTGTACAACCGATGTGACTGAGGATCTTGGCGTTCAGCTTGGCGAGGGCAAGGGTCAAACCATCACCCTCTCGTTGGAGGAGTCGCGTACTCAGCTCGGTGAGAAGGCGGGTGATCTCTATCCGCTCTATTGGAGCGAGGGTGACAAGATCGCTATCAATGGCGTAGCCTCGGTAGCTGCACAGATCGACAGTGAGAACAATGCGATGGCAGATTTCGTATTTACCGAGACTGTTGAGCGTCCGTACAACATTGTCTATCCTGCACCGGCAGAGGGTGTAGCACCGGTAACTGCTGGTCTGCAGGTTGTAACCTTCCCTGCAACACAGAACTACACTGCCGGCACATTCGAGAGCGGAACAGCTCCGATGTATGGTTACGCTGCAGCACCAGCTGAGGGCGAGGTTGCAGCACCTATTCAGATCAACCACCTCACAGGCGTACTCCGCTTGGCTGTCAAGGGCGAGAAAACCCTTACCTCGATGACGGTTGTTGCCGAGACAGGTGCTATTGCGGGTAACTTCGATGTTAATTGCGAGAGCGGAGCCTTGACCGCCCACGAGGATGCTTCGAATACTATCACCCTTTCGTTTGGCGAGGGCTTGGCATTGAGCGATACTGCTACTCCAATCTATGTGGCTGTTCCTGCGGGTGAGCACGGCATCTACACCATCACACTCTTTACCAATGAGGCCGAGAACAATGCGATGGTTGTTCGCTTCAACAGCGACAACCACCCTGTAAGCGTAGGTGTAGTGAAGGAGTTTGGCGAGGTTACATTCTTGGCTAACGCTACGGCAGAGCCTGTAAGTGGCGAGTTGGTTATCGAGAACGAGGCCGACTTGGTACGCTTGGCGAAGATGTCGGAGGTAGGTTTGCTCGGCTCGGTAACATCGGTACGCGTAGCTGCTACCCTCGATATGTCGAATGTGGAGGGTTGGCACGGTATTGACCGCTTCCCTGCTATTCCGTTCGACGGAGGTAGCGACAAGGGCTACGAGATCAAAGGCTTGACCGCTCCGTTGTTCCAGACCTCGTCGGCACAGATTAAGAATGTGAAGCTGACAGATGTAAACATCTACTCGAAGGATCGTTTCATTTTGGGTGCAATTGCTTGTAGGCTTGTTTCGGAAGGTACGGGAGAGCCTGCATCGCTTACAAACTGCGAGGTTTCGGGTGCTATTACAATGGATAATGAGATTGCCTTGAACAAAAAGTACGATTCGGCATACGGCGTAGTAATGTTGGGAGGAATGGTAGGTGTGGCAAAAGGAGTTGCGGTATCAGGCTGCAAAAACTACGCCTCCGTAACAATCAAGGATATTTCATCTTCGGACGATCATACTGCATTGTGCCCTGCCGAAGCAGGTATTATAGGACATGCGTATCCCGGTCTTGCAGCTGACGGTACAACTGTCATCTACACCTGCATTGATAACTGCGAAAATAGGGGTGCTGTCAAGTACGAGGATTGCAGCGAATTTAAGCACAGACCTTTTGTCGCAGGAATCTTGGGTCTGAGTACTTCGTCAAACGGTGCCGGCAGCTCATACACCAACCTCAAGAACTACGGCGCAATCTCGTTTGATGGCGTTGCTTACGGACAAGGCGGACAGAGCGGCTCTACGGGTATAGCGGGTGTCTGCGGTGGCGTTTGGAGTAGTAAAATTGAGGACTGCGAGAATCGTGGAACAGTTACCTCCGGTGGCACCTCGCGCCACGTCGGTATCGGTGGTGTAGTAGGATATTCCAACGGTGCTCATCACAAGAATTTGCACAACTACGGTGCTATCGAGGTGACAAAGGAGGCGAAGATTATCGGTGTTATGGCCGGAGGCGTAGGTGGCTGTATGTATGGTACATCGGAAAGTGGCTCAACCGATGGCTGTTCGAACAACGCGACTATCAAGATCCTCGGTTCGACTATGGAGAATCCGAATACAGGAAACTACTACTATCGTGTCGGAGGTATTACAGGTTTTGGTCGTCATCCATTCTCGAACTGCGTGAATAATGCCGATGGTGACATTTTGATCGAGGGTAATATCGTAAATGTCGGATCGGGCAGTGAGCGTCTTACCCAGATTTCAGGAGCTATCGCCTACAAGACAAATGGACCAATTACCAACTGCGACAACTATGGTGATGTAACCGTAAATGGCAATTTCACAATTCTCACAACGGATGAAGATGCAATTAAGGTTCAGCCACTCTCTATCGCAGGTATCACATCAACCGGTGTGAGCCCATCAGGTAGCGAGAACCACGGTAATATCACATTCGGCGGCTCGTTCTCGGGATACAGATTCTTTATAGGCGGAATCTTGGCAAATGGTGTCGATTCGAACGTAGGTCCTGCCTCCAATTCTACAAACTATGGTAACATCTCCATCTCGAAGGGTGCAGTTGTATTTTCAGAATTCTTTATGGGAGGCTGCGCTGCCGCTACTGAGCGTGCTGGGGTAGACAAGGTTGTCAATAACGGCAAGATTTTTGTTGACGGAACTATCGGTGGTACAGGTAAGGCTGGTCGTATCGGAGGTGTATTCGGCTACGCGACAACGGCACACACCAACCTTGTAAATAATGGCGAGATTGAGCTTGGCGAGAACTCTACATTCGGTGGTGCCACCCACGTAGCAGGTGTTGTTGGTCGCGTATATGGCAAGACGGTTATTTTTGACGGCTACACCAATAATGGTAATATCACCAAGAAGGGTAAGTGTACCAACACAATGGTATTTGGTGGTGTTCTCGGCTCGGCGGTATCCAGCGAGGTTAAGAATATGACCAACAAGGGCGAGATCAAAATCGGTGGTATTCACAATGGCCGTCTCTATGTCGGAGGTAGTGTAGCATACCACAATGACGATGGCTATACCCTGCTGACCAATATCTACAATTACAAACCAATTACAATTACAGGTGAGTATAACACAACAAACGAATTAATCGTCGGAGGAGTATGCTCCTACATCCAGGGCAAGAATGGACACTCAAATATCTACAACTATGAGGATGGCGATATCACGCTGAATCTTACCAAATGTGCAGCTGTAGTATATGTTGGTGGTATAACCGGTAAATTCCAAGACAGTTGTTCTTTGATAGAGAACCACGGTACAATCAACATACTTGGAAATTACAACTCGTCAATATATTCTTCGGGACTTATCGCACAAGCTAACGGCTACGCGCGTAAAAACTGTTTAAGCGCAGGAGATGTTACTGTCGATGCAAAAATCGGAGGAATATTTTCTTTCGGTGGTATATGTTCCGGTGGAAACTGGGGCGGAACTCTTACCAGTTGCAAGAATACCGCTAATGTTACTGTATCAGCAAATACGGTAATAGAGAAAGGTTCATATATTGGTGGTATGTTTGGATACTTTGCTGACGGTAATTCAAACATTGGTATTGACAAGTGTAGCAATAGCGGAAACTTCACTTTTGCCGGCGAGATGGCCGCTTCTGCGGAGGCTCCTGCCGAGAGCGATTACAACAAGGTGTATACTCTCACTATTGGAGGTCTTGTCGGTCAGATTCGCGACGGATCGGGAGATACAAGTATATTCACCAGCTCTCAATTCGTAAACAGCGGAAAGATCGAGTTCTCGGGTAAAAGCACAAATGGCTCGGTTTATATTGGAGGAATTGTCGGAGATATGCATCTCGCCACAGATCACAAGACCAAACCATGGGTAGGAGAGATCGTCAATACAGGCGATATCATCTGCACAGGAACATTCAAGGTCGAGGGCTACGCAGCAGGAAGCTTCGGTAGAACCATTACCCCTGTACCAAATGCTACCACATACTGCACATTGAATGCCGCAGGCTTCAAGACGGGTATGGTAACAGGTTCGGATCGTTCGGCTACAGTAACTGCTCCGAACTGCAAGGTCGGAGGTTTCATCGCATCTTTCGACAGCGAGGATGCCGAGTATAAGAGTGTTGCACTCACCGAGCTCGACTTCTACAACTACATCTTCGGAAGTGGCGATACAACCGATTGGACAGACAGCACCAACTACGATGGCGCATCGTTCTTGTCGGAAGCACCTTCAATAACACCGGCAGAATAATTAACCTTTAACACCATTTACGACTATGAAAAACTATTTAAAACCTGAATTTGAGGTATTCGAGGTGGCTGTTGAAGGCGGCTACGGCGATAGTGTGGTTCTTCCGGGCTTCGGAACGGAGAGCGACGAGTTCGTATACTAATCGAAATAGATAGCAAGAGAGGGTGTCACGCGTGACACCCTCTCTTATTATACAGTTACTTCTGCTCCCACTCGAACGGAGCAAATATTGCCGCCTTATTGCGCCATTCGGGCTTGCGCATAGCATATATTATAAACGGCAGGATAATCACCACAAAAGCGCCTCCGAAGAGTACCGAATACCATACCGTCGTGCTTCCCGTTGCAATCTGCGCAGGCGGAATAAAGCTCAGCACAAAGGCGAGCAACGACCCGAGAAAACCTATACCTGCAATAAGCCACATAAGAGCATTGCCACCGAGTCGGAACGGACGCTCCTTCTGCGCTCGACGATAGCGCAGAATAATAGCCGAAGCGAACATCAGCATATACATAATAAGGTATAGAAGGGCGGTCAGCTGTGACAAAATCTGGTAGAACGACTGCACAGACGGCATAACCACAAACAGAAGAGCCAAAAGGGTGACAATACAGCCCTGAATAAGCAGAATATTGCGTTGCACACCATTCGAGTTCTCCTTCTGGAAAAATGGCGGCAAATAACCCGCCTTACCCACGGCAAAGATACCTTTCGATGGTCCCGACACCCAGGTAAGCACTCCTGCCAACACTCCGAACATCAACGCAATAGCCACAATAGGCGAAGCCCACGACATTTTGAAGTAGGCGAGATAGCTGTCGAAACCGACTAACAACGATTGGGTGAGATTTACCTCCTTTGCAGGGATGACAAAGCCCAACGAGAATGTTCCGAAGATGAAAATCAGCACCGTAATCAGCGCACCAAGCAATATCGCCTTCGGGTAGTTCTTGCGCGGATTATCAACCTCCATAACGTGCACACCCATCATCTCCATACCTGCATAAAAGAGGAAGATGCCGCTCGCCAAGACCAAATTATCGAATTTCGACAAGTCGGGGAAGAAACCCTCCTTCATATCCATATGGTTTGTTCCGCCTGTTGCAAGGTAGGCTATACCCATAACGATAAGCAGAGCAGCTGGTATAATAGTGCCTATAAGACCACCCCACTTACTAATTTTTCCCACCCAACTCAAGCCTTTCAATGCTATAAAGGTTGCAACCCAATAGATCGCAAGCACCACAATCAACGTAAAGACCTTGTTCGACGCAAGTGCCATATCGTGCGTCTGATCCATACCAATAAAGGCTATCGACACCGCACCAAAGGTAAGCACCGTAGGGTACCAAATGGTCGATTGAATCCACTGAATCCATATCGCCAGAAAGCCCATCCTTCCGCCCATTGCCTCGCCTACCCAACGAAAAACTCCGCCCTGTTTGTCGGAGTACATGGCTGCCAACTCCGCTGCTACTAAGGCAGTTGGGATAAGGAACACAAGGGCCGCAAAGAGGTAGTAAAATGCCGAGGAGAGTCCGTAGACCGACTCCGCTGCCAATCCGCGCAGACTAACTACAGCGGTAACGTTCATAATTGCAAGTGTCGCCACTGAAAGGCTAAAACCTGACTTGTTTTTTGTATCCATCTTTTATCATTTATTTGTTATCGTCTTGGCATAGCGCAAGAATTAAGCCACTTTTTTCGAGCGTAACATGCAGATTATTGCGATTTTGTTCTTACCTTTGTATATATGATCTACACAAACAAAAAGGAACTATTTTTGTGAGAGACAAAGAGGTATGAGATTTATATCGTTAGCAATAGTATTGGCTGTGATTTGTTTGGGATGCACACCACAGAAAAAAGAGAGCGCAAAGGCAAAGAGTTACCGATTCAGCTACACCTATCCACCTATGCATATAGCAGAGGATCAACGCGTTGAATATATGCGCAACCACTTTTGGGACAACTTCGATTTCGCAGATACGCTCTACACAACCAAAGCCGATACGACGGATATGCTGCGAGCATATGCAGCCTACGTGTCGAACTTTGTTGGACCTCTCAATCAGGAGCCAATACGCAAGCTGATGCAGCGCGCTGCTGTGTCGAAAAAGATGTTCGACTACTTTGTGATGCTGTCGGAGAAGGTGCTACACGACCCAAATTCACCACTGCGTAGCGACGAGTTGTATATAGCGGTGTTGGAGGCTCAACTCGCCTATCCACATTACGACAGATACGAGAAGATGGCTCCTGAGTACCAGCTACGCATCGTTTCGCAAAACCGCATAGGACACACTGCAAATGACTTTTCATACACTACAAAGTCGGGACGCAGGGGAAATCTGCACTCGCTGAAAAGCGACTTTATCATCATCTACATCAACAATCCGGGATGTGCTATGTGCCGCGATATAACCGAAGCACTGAAGCAGTCGCCAACAATTTCACAACTTCAACGACAAGGGAGATTAAAGATCTTGGCGATCTATCCCGACGAAAATCTCGACGAGTGGAGAAAACACCTCGACTATATGCCTAAGGAGTGGATAAATGGGTATGACAGAGGTTGTTACATCGAGCGATACAACCTTTATAACATCAATGCTATACCAGCACTATATCTGCTCGACAGCAAAAAAACGGTTCTCATCAAGGACTCTACGAATGTTGGCGAAATAGAATTTCTCCTATCACAAAAGGCTAAAATATAGCCGAAAAAGTCATAAAATCGATTGACATTCCTGTATCTGTAAAAATGCGTTTAGGCTGGGATGATGCGAAGTCGGATCGTAGCCATGT
>JAZNHC010000177.1:0-3815 GCA_045576755.1 Alistipes sp. | reverse complement strand
TATTGTTTGCTCTCGTCGAAGTCGGGCGGCAGAATTACCCAGGTGAGCATCCTCTTGCCGTCGGTGGTCTTGACCCAACGCTTCTGCACCTCGCCCATCTTAATATTGTTGTAGACAAAGTCGTTTACGGCTGTCACTTTTGTCATCGCTCCATTTGCGAGATCGAACTCAAAGAGTTCGGGAGCCATAGAGATAGTCATCACCGAGCCGACGCATCGTCCGCCTCGGATCTCGAAAGAGTTGATGTCGTGGTCACCTTTAGTCACAACCTCCACATCGCTCGAACCATCCGCCTTGACGCGGCAAATCTGATGTGTCGCCTCGATTGGGGCTATAAAGTAGATTGTCTCGTCATCCGACCATACAACATTTGTGGCGTGATAATCGAAGTTGGGTGTCAGGTATGAAACCTTGCCCGATGCGATGTCGTAGACCATAAGTCGCTCCTTGTCAGCCTCGTTGCCAGGACGTTCCTGCGAGCGGAAGGCGATCTTTGTTCCGCTTGGCGACCATACGGGGTACTTGTCGTAACCCACCATCGGAAACTCTTCGTTCGACTTGCAGATGTTGCGTGTTTCGCCTCTCTCGAGGTTGTAGATGAATATGTCCGAGTCGGTAGATACGGCATACTCCTTGCCCGATAGCGGCTTGCAGGTGTAGGCGAGTTCTGTTCCGTCTTGGCTCCACGCAATCTCTGCGTGGTCGAAATATGGCGCCAGAGGTGCATCCCAGGCCGACTCTGCACCAATAATATCGACTCCTGTTCCTACGCCATTGGCCAGAAGATCGGCAACGAAGATGTGCAGATACTTTCCGCCATCCCAATAGTTCCAATGGCGTACCATCAAATCGTCGTAGACGCGAGCCTTCGACTTATCCATATCCTTGTGAATATCAGCCGAATTGATACTCTTGGCGTGAACATATTGAGTGTAGTAGATGTGTTTCTCGTCGGGTGCGATGCCAAAGCCCTCGATGCCGCCCTCGATATTTGAGATCTGCTTTGGTTGAGAGCCGTCGGCGTGCATCTTCCACAGCTGCATATCGCCACTGCGGTTTGTGGCGTACCAGATATCCATTCCGTCTGCGCTCCATACGGGCGAAACGGCATTGGCGGTGAGGTCTGTAAGCTCCACCTCTTCGCCTGTTTCGAGGTTGCGACTTACGATTACCGTAATGCCCTTATTCTCTGCCATATTGTAGCGGGTCAGCGTATAGAGAACTGTTGTGCCGTCGGGCGATAGCGCGCTTTCGCCTATGCGACTCATCTTCCACATCACCTCGGGAGTGAGGCGTGCCGCAGCAATCTCCTCGGCAGTCAGTGCGTTGTCGATGTTGAGTGGCTCGGGTGCTCTATTGCAACCCGTAAGCGCGGAAAGTAACAATGCCATAGCAATAAATAGTTTTTTCATATTCTTAATTTAAGTTAAATTTCCTATCTTTGTATTACCCAAAACGAAGATACAGATGCGTACAGAGATATATTTTGCACACAAAGTCTTGATTCTCACCGACTCCGCGGTGGAGTTCGACGACTACTATCGTATGCCTTCGTCCGAGCTTTCAAGGGCGAATGTACTTAAAATTTTCGAAACCACCAATATCATTGTCGTTATTGACTCGATGATCGAACACTACATAGAACGCTTTGTGGGCGAATTTAAGTATGTCGAGGCGGCAGGCGGATTGGTCGAAAACGAGAAGGGTGAAACCCTTATGATCTACTGCTACAAACATTGGGATCTGCCAAAGGGCCATATCGACGAGGGTGAGAGTGCCGAGGAGTGTGCTGTGCGCGAGGTTGCCGAGGAGACAGGTGTCGAAGGGGCGAAAATTGTTCGATTTTTGTGCAATACACTCCACGCATACGGCGTTTATGGTGTGTGGGAGTTGAAGCAGACCTCATGGTATCACCTTGTAGCACCAAGTTGTCCGACCAAACCGCAAAAGGAGGAGGATATTGCCATCGCGAAGTGGTGTTCGAAGGAGGAGTTAGAGGAGAATTTGCAAGCTACATATCCCACAATTCGCAATGTGTTTGCCGTTAAAAACAGTTGATTATGGTAAAGATTCTTTGGGTAGATGACGAGATTGAACTCTTGAAGCCCCACATAATGATTCTTCGTTCCAAGGGGTACGAGGTTGATACCTGCAACAATGGTTACGACGCAATAGATATGGTGTCGGAGGTGGGTTATGATGTCATCATCCTCGACGAGATGATGCCCGGAATGACCGGTCTCGAAACTCTGCCTTTAATCAAGGATGTGCGCCCAACAACTCCGGTGATAATGGTCACCAAGAGCGAGGAGGAGGATATAATGGACAAGGCTATCGGCTCCAAGATTGCCGACTATATCGTCAAGCCTGTCAATCCGTCGCAGATGTTACCGCTAATCAAGAAACACGTTCTCTCGCAGCAACTCGTAACCGAACAGACTACGGCGGACTATCGTGCCGAGTTTGGACGAATATCGATGTCGCTGCAAAATGCTTCGACCTTCCAGCAGTGGAGCGCCATCTATCGCAAACTCGTAAATTGGGATATCGAGTTGTCGGGTGGTGACGAATCGATACGCGAAATTTTGCAATATCAGAAAGCCGAGGCAAATCGTGTCTTCGGACGCTTCGTATGCAACAACTACAAAGATTGGATCAACTCGCGAGATGACTCTACGCCTGTTATGTCGCATACGCTGATGCGTAACAGAATATTCCCCGTTGTAGATAGCCACTCCAAGACCACGTTACTCCTTATCGACAACTTTCGCTACGACCAGTGGCGTGCCATCAGCGGTATGTTGCGCGGCTACTTCGATATCGCCACCGACGACTTCTACTGCGCCATTCTGCCTACGGCAACACAGTATGCCCGAAATGCTATCTTCGCAGGCTTGATGCCGCTGGCAATCGACAAGCTGATGCCGCAAAAGTGGCTGAACGACAATGAGGAGGGTGGAAAAAACCAGTACGAGGAGGAGTTTCTCGCGCGTCAGATGGCCCAAGCCGGCAAGCACTACAAGTGGACCTTCGACAAGCTTGTACGTCCCGAGGCGGGTCGTAAGCTTATCGACAATATCCAGCGAATTTACGATGCCGACTTCTCGGTTATAGTCTACAACTTCCTCGACATCCTCTCGCACGCCCGTACCGAGACCGAGATTATCCGCCAACTCACCGAGGATGACGCTTCATTCCGTTCGCTTACTCGTTCGTGGTTCGAGCATTCCGAGTTGTTTACACTCTTAAAACTGCTCTCCGAGCGAGGACATACCGTTGTCATCACCTCCGACCACGGTACCGTGCGCGTAGACAACCCTGTCAAGGTGACCGGTGACCGCGAAACATCTGCCAACCTCCGCTACAAGACAGGTCGCAACCTCGCCTACAACCGTAAGGAGGTCTTCGAGGTTACCCGCCCCGAGGATGTGCAGCTACCGTCGTCCAATCTCACTTCAAGCTACATTTTTGCCTACAACAACGACTTCCTTGTCTATAACAACGATGCCAATCGTCATATCCGCTACTACCGCGATACTTTCCAGCACGGAGGTATATCGATGGAGGAGATGATTGTGCCGTATATTGTCCTTTCCCCAAAGTAAAAAAATCGTTCTGATGAGCTCTTTTTGCACGAGCCTGCGGATAGCAAAATGCTCACATACCATTAAGTATGCTCCGCTTTTGCTCCCTTGCCTTGCACAAAAATAATCTCATCATTGACGATTTTTTGTGTAGGTAGAGATCTGGTGAGTTCTTTTTGCACAAGCCTGCGGATAGCAAAATGCTCACATACGTTTTAGTATGCTCCGCTG
>JAZNHC010000176.1:0-7781 GCA_045576755.1 Alistipes sp. | reverse complement strand
ATTTAAGTTTGGGTTAGTAGAAGGGCTCGCAATGAGTCCTGAGGTAGGCGACAGTCGAGAGACTCTCGCCTATTTTTTATTTATGTTGCGAGCCCTTCTCCTTTCAACCTGCTTACGCAGCAAGTCTCTGCTCGCTTGTGGGCAAAGGGCTCTGCGAGCCTATAACGACATTGGCGAGTAGCTATTCGTGCAAGCCCGACAGCCATTCGCCAACATCGTCAAACTACTTTGTAGTTTCCTTCGCCCACTCACGCTCGGAGCCTTTGTCCTGCTCCTGCGGTCGTTAGTAGAAGAAATAGGTATTCATTCTTATTTATTGCTTGCAATGAGTTTCGAGGTAAGAGGTCGTTGTGAAACGCCCTCTTATTTTTTTGTCTATTTGCGAGTTTCTCTCCTTTCAGCTTGTTGCGCCTCGGCAGACTTATCTGCGTTCGGCTGTTGTTTGCTGTCGCAAATAATTGTCTTTGTCGGATAAGCGACTTTGAAAATAAATTTTCAGTCATTTTCTGCCAAACCCAACAATCTATGATTGCAACAGCCTCTCTTGGTCTGCTCAAACCTGCGGAGGTCGTTAGTAGAAGTTGTTGTTGGAAAAGTTTTCCGCTTTCCGTTTTAATCCCTCTTCGAGGGCTTTTCCTCCTTCTTGCAAGGCATAGTGTGCAAGCACCCTCTGCTCTTGCTTCGTGCGTCGGTTGCCCTTCGGGCTTCACCGCTCCGTCTTGGCATAGCCTGCAAGCAGTCTCTGCTCTCGACTTAATCGCGGCGGTCCGCTTTCTCGCTCCAAACGAAAAACAAAAGTTTTCCGCTTTTGCGGATCTCGCCGTTATTCTTTAGCACCAGATCTCTGTACTCTGTTATCTGTTATCTTTGTATCAAATTATTTTATTATATTTGCATAACCAAACTAATAATTATGAAACGATTTCTACTTTCAGTCGCTCTTGCAACGACATTGGCACTTACATCGTGCCAATTTGATGACTCCGACATTTGGGACAAGTTCGGAGAGATGGAAGAGTCCATTCGTGACCACGAACAGCGTATCTCTGCCCTCGAAGAGTTGTGCAAGCAGATGAACACAAACATCGAGGCGTTGCAGACTCTTGTTGATGCTCTCGAAAAGCGTGACTATGTAACAAATGTTGCTCCTATTAGAGAAGATGGCGTGGTTATCGGTTACACTATCTCATTTGCTTATAGCGACACCATTACAATTTATCACGGCAAAGATGGTAAGGACGGAGTGAATGGCACGGATGGTTACACTCCGCAGATTGGCGTAATGAAGGACCCTGACGGCTTCTACTATTGGACTCTTGATGGCGAGTGGTTGCTTGACGAAAAGGGTGATAAGATACAAGCAAATGGCGTAAATGGAACTAATGGCGTAACTCCGCAACTCAAAATCGAGAACGACTATTGGTATGTATCATACGATAATGGTGCAACCTGGCAACAACTCGGCAAGGCAACAGGCGAGGATGGACAAGATGGCAGCACCTTCTTCCAAAGCGTGACCGAAGATGATAAATTTGTCTATTTTAACTTGTCGGACGGTACAATGATTACTTTGCCAAAGCACGACAAGGAGAATATCCAATTTGAGGACTTGCAAGTAAAGGCATTCTGCTGTAAGAATTGGGATACTAACAATGATGGCGAACTCTCTTATGCCGAGGCGGCAGCGGTAGAAACAATCGGAACTGTTTTCCAAGGAAATACCAACATTATTGCCTTTACCGAACTGAAATACTTTACAGGAATAACAGAAATTCCTGAAAGCGCATTTCAAGATTGCGCTGCATTGTGGAAAATTGTTTTGCCTCCAACAATAACTCACATTAGAGTCTTGTCATTTTGTAATTGTACATTTTTGCAGAGTATAACCATTCCGAATAGCGTTACTTCGATTGGAAATATTGCATTCTCTGGTTGCAGTAGTCTAAAAGCCTTCTATGGAAAGTTTGCTTCTGCGGATAATCGTTGTTTGGTTATTGATGGCGTGCTAAACTTTTTTGCTCCTGCAGGATTAACAGAATACACAATTCCGAATAGCGTTACTTCGATTGGAAGGAGTGCATTCAGTTATTGCAGTAGCCTGACAAGTGTAACAATTCCTGATAGCGTTACTTCGATTGGATATGCTGCATTCGCTGATTGCCCCTCGCTGACAAGTGTATATTGTAAACCGACAACTCCGCCAACAGGAAATGGTAGTATGTTCGAAAATACGGCTTCTAATCTTAAAATTTATGTACCACGCAATTCGGTAAGTGCATATAAGGCGGCAGCATATTGGAAAACCTATGCAAGTTACATCGAGGGTTATGAATTTGAGTAGGTTAATATATTAAGCACATTGAGGGAGGCACATCGCCTCCCTTTTTTATGTTTTTTAATATCATCACCATAATAAATTTCAATTTATAAAGCATCCGGAGTGATTTTTTTACAACACATAGATATTTATACCAAAAATATTTGTACCTTTATGGTGAAAATTATCACATAAAAAGCATTTAGACTATGCAGACCTTCATTTCATCTTTTCGATTGAGCATTATTACCATAATATTCACGCTAACCATTGGTTGCACCCCGAAGCAGGAGTGCGAAGCCTCGATCTACCCTTTGGAGGGTATGGATATTCCCGTTTATTACACTGCACCGCAGCCCCTGACCGAAGGTTTCGCTGGTGAGTTGGCAGTTATTATGATTCAGGGTTGGCACGGTGGAGTGCAGGTACTCAATGAGTATCTATCCTTGCAACGTGCGTTGGGCGAGGCGTATGTTCTTTCGCCAATGTATCCTCGTACCGAGATGATGCAGACATTCAATATTGCAAAGGATGGCAGAGCCATTTGGAACGACTCGTGGCCTCTCGACCTTTCCATCCCCGGAGTGCCCGACGACGATTGGCGCGGAGGGGGTGATGCTGCCGGTACAGAGTTGAGTTCGTTCGATGTTATCGACACACTTTTCTCGCGTCTTTCCGACAGACGACTCTTCCCTAATCTGAAGAAGATTGCGTTGGTCGGTTTCTCGGCCGGCGGACAGTTTGTAGGCCGCTATGTGGCTGCAGGAAAGGGTGTTGCAGGCGATGGAATAGCCATCAAGTATGCGGCAATGGCACCTTCGACCTTCCTGCGTATGGATGCGGAGGCTACTTGGCACTACGGACTGAAAAACAGACCCCGCTACTGTCGCGCCGTGAGCGAGGAGCAGATGTTGGAGAACCTGCGTTCGCGTCGTTGTCTGCACGCGTGCGGAGAGTTGGATACACTCGAAAAGAGCCTTGATAAAACTCCTTTTGCAATGAAGCAGGGCAAGAATCGTTTGGTGCGTTTCGAGAATTTCTGCAAGGCTGTTAGCGAAGATGCACGTTGGCGCGAGTCTATAGTGTTCCACACCTTCGAAGGTATCGGTCACGAGGCGGTCAAGGCGTATGCAGACCCATATTTTGTAGATTATATACGTGGTAATTAGAAGTCGAGCAGACGATATTTGGTGCGGATGGTGCTCATCGGCTCGATTAGTTCGAAGTGCCACCACTCGCGACGATATGGTACAAGTCCCGCTTCGAGCATAACCTCGAGCAGCAGTATGCGGTTTTCGGCAGCCTTCAAGCTGATTACTCCTCGCGACTGCATACCGTGCACATACTTACGATAGACCTCGATAGTGCGTGTTGCAGGGTCGCTATTGTCGGGTGTACCTTTTACGGAAGACCTCCCGGTAAGTTCGTCGAATTCGGCGCCCATATCGAGGGGTTTGCCATTCTCATCCACAATGGTCAGATCGACAGCCACACCGTAGTTGTGGCGACCACCTTTGGTGCCGTCGGCAACAAAACTCTCCCACTTGGTACCCTCCACCATCTTGCGCATCTTGCGTTGTACGCTAATGGGGCGTGCGGCATCGTATATGAGCAACGAATATTTCGGATATCTTTTGCGTAGTACAGCCTGTGCCTTGACAACCTTGTCGGCAAACTCGCGAACCAGGTAGGCGCGCTCCAACGAACCATACATATCCTTCCCTACGAAGTTGTCGGTGGTGGAGTATTTCAACTCGACACGAATGGAGGGGCAAAGATGCTGAATATCGACGAGTCCGCATTCGCGCATCTTCTGATCGAAATTGTGCACCGACTGTTGTGCGCGCAGGGGTGTTATGGCGCTATGCGCCATAAATAGCGAGAGAATTATTATCGCCATTTCTCTTTTCATACTGCAAAAATACAAAATTCTGCAGAGAACAAAAATGAGAATTCAAAATTATGAGTATATTTGCATAATATTTATGACGATATGGTGGAACGTATGTGCAAATACCTTCTCTTGGGGGTTTTGGTGTTTGTTGTGGGGGAGCTGACAGCCTCCGATAACGAGCCCGAAATAGATACCCTTATAGCTTTGGATAAGGTGCAGGTTACCGCCATCAAGCAGGGTTCCGAACTGCGTCGTCAAGCAGTTGCTGCGTCGGTGTTGGGGGGTCGTGCGCTCGAAATGCGGGGTGTGTCGGCTGTGAAGGATGTGATGACCGAGATCCCTAACCTCTTTATGCCCGATTATGGCTCTCGTACAACCTCTTCAATATATGTTCGTGGTATGGGTACGCGTATCGACCAACCCGTTGTGGGAATGAATGTCGATAATGTCCCTTTGGCAGATAAAAATCTCTACGACACGGAGTTACAGGATGTGGAGCGCATCGAGTTTATACGAGGTCCGCAAGCCACGCTCTACGGCAGAAACACTATGGGTGGTATGATAAACGTTTACACTCTTTCGCCACTTACCTATCAGGGTGTGCGACTGCGTGCCGACTATGGTTCGCGCAACTCCTTCCGTGTGGCGGCTTCTACCTATCATCGCTTTGGTGAAAAGTTCGGTTTCTCGGCTGCAGCGCAGTTTGCCCACTGCGACGGATATTGGCGCAACTCTTACGATAACTCGCTGTGCGATAGGGAGAACAGTGGCAGTTTCCGCACCAAGTTCCAATATCGTGAGGGGGCGTTGAGCATCGACAATACCCTCGCGGTTTCGGTTGTGGGGCAAGGTGGCTATCCCTACGAATATATCGGCTCGTCCAATCCGCTCAAGCATCGCGAGGAGTTGGTCGGAAAGATATGCTATAACGAGCCTTGTACATACGATAGAGTGGCTGTAAGTGATGGATTGAGTATTCGTTACGACTTTGGCGACTACTCATTGGCGAGCATCACGTCGTATCAATATATGAACGATAAGATGCATATCGATAACGACTTCCTGCCCGAATACTACTTTACGCTTGAGCAGCGCAAGCAGCAACACCACATAGCCGAGGATCTTCTGTTGCGTTCGAAGGAGAATGGAGTATACCGCTGGCTGGTGGGCGTAAACGGCTTCTTCAAGAGGGAGAAGATGCAGGCTCCCGTAACATTCGGACCTACGGGCATCGGCTCGCTTATTCTCGATAATATCAACGCCAATAGTGGCTACGATGGCGAATATCGTTGGGGTGATATCGATGGCAGTGGCGGCGACGAGATGTTGCTCGACAGCCGTTTCACCACACACAATAGCGGAGTGGCCGCATATCATCGTAGCGAAGTGCATCTTGGCCGTTGGCGTATGGCATTGGGGTTGCGCTTGGACTACGAATTGGTGAAGATACTCTACAACACCTCGACAAATACCTCATACTCTGCCTTCCCGAACGATCCGAACTACGCTCCGGTTACTGTGCCGTTGCGTCTATCCGATAGCGACCTGCTGAAGCGAGGATTCTTGGAGTTCCTGCCGTCGTTCTCGGTGTCGGTGGATCTGGATTCGGCAGGGCATAATATGCTCTTTCTCTCGGCATCGAAGGGTTACAAGGCGGGCGGTTTCAATACGCAGATGTTCTCGGAGGTGCTACAGCGACGCGTACAGAACGAGATGGGACTTCACCGCGAAATGGATGTCGAGAAGTTGTGCGCCTACAACCCTGAACACAGCTACAACTTGGAGGTGGGAGGTCACTTTTCCACGCACAACGGAGTCTTTACTGCAGATGCGTCGTTGTTCTATATCGAGTGTGTTGATCAACAACTTACCATCTTCCCTGACGAGAATAGCACGGGACGTATGATGACAAATGCGGGACGTACACGCTCCTTTGGAGCCGAACTCTCGGCACGTGCGCGATTGGCGCGTACTTTGGTTCTGAGTGGTTCGTATGGCTATACGAATGCCAAATTCAGGCAATTTGTTTCGGGTGGAGTAAATTATGCCGGCAATTTTATACCGTATGCACCGAAAAATTCGTTATCTTTGCGCCTGATACAGACCGTTCCGTTCCACACGAATTGGATAGATCGTATGATTTTGAGCGTGGGAGCTACAGGTGCAGGCCGCATATATTGGAATGAGGCAAACGATGTTTCGCAACCTTTCTACGCACTGCTGGATGCTTCGGTGCGCTTCGAAGGCGAGAGGTGGGCAGTTGATTTGTGGTGTAAGAATGCCACAAATACCAAGTATAACGTATTCTACTTCGAGTCGATGGGCAACCGCTTTTTACAGCGAGGACGACCAATGTCGGGTGGCGTGAGAGTGATGATAAATATATTGTAAAACGATAAAATATGAGAAAAATTCTATTTGTACTTTGTGGCGCGCTTCTCTTTGCCACATCGTGCTTGAACGGAGGTAATACGGGAGGTTCTTCGTCGGCAACCTATCCGGGATATCTTACGGTGACGGATTTGGCGAGTGGCGAGGTTACCTACTCGGACGACAAAGCGTCGGTGGAGGTTTGCATTCCGAATATGTTGGAGGCAAAGTTCAATATCACCTTCAATGGTATAAAGTTCAGCCCTATGATGCCTAAGCTGAATATCGATCTTCTGGCTGTGCCTTTCACTACAACAGTATCGGAGGACGAGACCACTCTCAACTATGTCTTTGACGTGAAGAACATTGTACCCGAGGTTGGTGGCATCGAGTATCAGAAGTACAAGGTTGATCGCTTGTGGGGACAGGTTGGCAGACCGGTGGAGATCCTCTTCACAATGGAATCGAAGGGGTCGAAGGTTCACTTTACCACACACAAGAACTCGGAGGAGTCGAATGGCGGTGCTGATGCCACAGAGTAGTAAAAACAATAAAAAATCCCAAGAATATGAAGGCTGAATACAAACCTTATGTCGAGGAGTTGATAGAACTCGCAATTAAAGAGGACATTGGCGATGGCGACCACACATCGTTGTGCTGCATCCCTGCCGAGGAGCGCGGACGTATGCGCTTGTTGTGCAAGCAGGATGGCATTATCGCAGGTATAGAAGTTGCAAAGATGGTGACCGAGCGCCTTGATTCGGAGGTTAAGTTCGAGCAGATTCTCAACGACGGAGATCGTGTTAAGGTTGGCGATGTGGCTTTCTATGTGGAGGGAAACCTGCAGTCGTTGTTGCGTGCCGAGCGTATTCTGCTCAACATAATGCAGCGTATGAGTGGCGTTGCAACGCAGACCGCCGTATATGCTGATCGTATTGCAGATCTGCATACCAAGGTGCTCGACACCCGCAAGACCACCCCGGGTATGCGCGTGTTGGAGAAGATGGCTGTGAAGATGGGCGGTGGCGAGAATCACCGTATCGGATTGTTCGATATGATCCTCTTGAAGGACAACCACATCGACTTTGCAGGCGGCGTTGCCAAGGCGGTAACGGGTGCAAAGGAGTATCTGAAGGCGAAGGGCAAGAATATTCCTATCGAGTGCGAGGTGCGCTCGTTGGAGGATATCAAAGAGGTCTT
>JAZNHC010000175.1:0-23015 GCA_045576755.1 Alistipes sp. | reverse complement strand
GTTGTGGTCTTGCCGTTGCTACCTGCAATAGCGATGATAGGTATTGCTAATCGACGACGATGTTCCTGAGCCAAGGCTTGCAGAGCCGTCAAAGTGTCATCGACCAACAATAGCCTTTCGGCGTAGTCCGGATTGTTGAGCAATATCTCCTCGCGGTCAATTACCGCCGCCGATGCCCCCTGCTGCAACGCCTGTACTGCATAGTTGTTGCCGTCGAACGACGCTCCGTGCAGGGCAAAAAAGAGCGCACCCGACTCGATCTTTCGCGAGTCGGTTGTCACTCCGATAGAATCGGCATACGCGCCATATAATTTCTCGATATCTGTATTCACCTCTATATTTTATATGTGTTTGTCGCCGGTGTTGTATTTCACCTCGTCAATGTATTTTTTGATGTTCTGCTCCTCGGCACGCGGACAGATGAGCAATACATCGTCGGTGTCTACTACGATGTAGTCGCGCAGGCCATTGATTACTGCAACCTTGCCTTTAGGTAACGACACCATCGAAGAACGGGTGTTGTAGGTGTAGCAGCCCTCTTGTGGTTTGACGTTGGCGTACTTGTCCTTGCGCGAGAGTTGGTACAGCGAGCCCCAGGTGCCGACATCGCTCCATCCGAAGTCACCGCATCGAACATATACATTCTCCGCCTTCTCCATTACACCGTAGTCGATGGATATGGCTCGGCACTCAGCAAATACGCGCTCGATGGCCTTCTTCTCCTCGGCTGTGCCAAGTTTGTCGGCAATCTCCTCGAAGAGAGCGTGGTGCTCGGGCAGATGCTCTGCCACAGCGTCGATAATGTCTTTAACTTTCCAAACGAATATTCCCGAATTCCAGAAAAACTCGCCCGACTGTACAAATACCTGAGCCAACTCCAAATTAGGTTTCTCGGTAAAGCACTTTACACGCGAGATGGTGGCGTTGTCGCTCTTCTGGATATATCCGTAACCTGTCTCGGGACGACTCGGCGTGATGCCGATAGTCATCAGAGCGTTGTGGTCGGAAGCAAAGTTGATGGTATCCTCCACGATAGAGTGAAACTCTGCCTCGTTCAGAATAAGGTGGTCGGCAGGTGTGACAATCATCATTGCATTGGTGTCGATGTTACGCAGGTGGTATGCTGCATAGCAGATGCAGGGCGCGGTGTTGCGACCTACAGGCTCGCACAAGATCTGTTGCTCGCCAATTTCGGGGATATGCTCCAATACCAAATCCTTGTATCGTGCATTTGTCACCACAAGGAAATTTTCGGTAGGCACAAGGTGCGCAAAACGCTCGTATGTCATACGCAGGAAGGATTTTCCCGTGTCGCAAATATCGAGAAACTGCTTTGGTTTGCTCTGACGGCTTTCCGGCCAAAAGCGAGTACCTACGCCACCCGCCATAATTACACAATATAGGGACCTCTTGTCACTCATAATTACTTGGTGTTTGTTATAGTGATACAAAGATAACAATTTTTTGGTAACTTTTACATAAAAGTTATCAAACGTATGAAATTCTTTGCATAAATCTGCGCTTTGATGATCTATGCCTTATGTGAAAGTTGATTTTCTCGCTCCGAAAAGTTCTTTTCCTACTCTTTGGCAGCTATGATTTTGCGTACCAATTTCTGATATCGCGAGCCCTTGGTTTTGCGGCCATATATAGCATCGGTCTTGTGCGCTATCACCATATCCAATTCGGGTATAACGGTGATATACTGCCCCATAGCTCCGTGTGCCGCGTAGGCTCCCTTCAGTTCGGGCTCGCTGGTTTGGTAGAGCCACCACATATAGCCGTATGCAAACTTGCTCTTGGTGCGACGATGCGGATTGACCTCTTCGGCAGGTGTCGATACGGCAATCATCCTCTTGTGCCAATCTTTCGGTATAATCTGCTTATCCTCCCACTTGCCTTTGCGCAACATCAGGTAGCCTATACGCGCCATATCGCGTGTGGAGATGTAGATGTGGCAGGCGCGGTGCATCGAGATATTCAACTTACCTCCGTATCGCTGTCTTGATATGTCCCAATCCTGAAAGCCAAGCGGTATTGCCAAATCTTCCTCCAATGCCGTGTAGACGCTCTTGCCTGTCAATTTTTCGAATACTGTGCCAGCGACGTTGAAGTCCCAATTGTTGTAGAGAAAGTAACTGCCGGGCTTCTTCGAACCGCGCTCGGGTACGAGGTTAGGATTGTCGAGCGAGCTGCCCGAATTTGATGCCTGGTGATATACACCTGAACGCGCCTGGATAAGGTGTAGAATCTTGGCTTTCTGCTCGATAGGTAGAAGCCCTCCGTGATCGGTGATGCCCAACTCGCCGAGGGTCTTGTTCAGATCTATCGTGCCGTTTTTGACATACTTGCCATAGAGTATCGAAAGCACGCTTTTTCGACATGATGCAATGTAGCTCACGCGCTCAATGTTTCCAAACTGAAATATACACTCACCACCTACGATAATCATCATTCCCGTAGTCTGCAACGAGTCTATGATATATCTTCGTAAATCTCTTATTTTCTGATTGTTGAAGCCGTGGTCCGACGGTTTTGCGCGCACCCAATTCTCGCCCGCCTCGGGATAGACGGATTGTGCTTGCAGGGAGATGCAGAATAGTGCAAAAATCAGAGTGAGTATTCGTGCTTTCATAGTCTTGATTTTAGGTCTCTTTTGCAAAGATATGAAAATTCGTGAAGATATGGTTCGATATTAGCTAAAATTTTATATATTTGCGTGGACAAATTTGTATATACTATGCCAAAGATTTCAGAACGCGCCGTATTGATGCCGGCTTCGCCTATTCGTCGCCTTGCACCGCTTGCAGAAGAGGCAAAACGACGAGGTACAAAAGTTTATCATCTCAATATCGGTCAGCCGGATATAAAGACCCCGCAGGTGGCTCTCGATGCCATTCGCAATATAGATCGCGAAATATTGGAGTATAGCCCAAGTGATGGCTTTCTTTCGTTGCGCGAGAAGTTGGTCGGCTACTACGACCAATATCAGATCAAGCTTTCGCCCGAGGATATAATTGTCACTTCGGGAGGTTCGGAGGCGGTGTTGTTTGCCTTTATGTCGTGTCTCAATCCGGGCGACGAGATTATCGTGCCAGAGCCGGCGTATGCTAACTATATGGCATTTGCAGTCTCGGCAGGTGCGGTAATTCGTCCTATAACCTCGACTATCGAAAATGGTTTTGCACTCCCTTCGATAGAGCAGTTCGAGGCGCTGATTAACGAGCGCACACGCGGCATCCTCATCTGCAACCCGAACAACCCTACAGGCTACCTCTATACCCGCAAGGAGATGAATCGAATTCGAGACCTTGTGAAGAAGTATGATCTTTTCCTCTTCTCGGATGAGGTATATCGCGAATTTATCTACACGGGCTCACCATATATCTCGGCTTGTCACTTGGAGGGTATCGAGGACCATGTGGTGTTGATCGATTCGGTATCAAAGCGATACTCCGAGTGTGGAATACGTATCGGAGCACTTATCACAAAGAATAAGACTCTGCGTGCTGCAGTAATGAAGTTCTGTCAGGCTCGTTTGTCGCCACCACTTCTCGGACAGATAGCCGCTGAGGCGTCGCTGGATGCACCGCGCGAGTATGCTATTCACACCTACGAGGAGTATATCGAGCGTCGCAACTGCCTGGTGGATGAGTTGAACAAGATCGAGGGCGTATACTCGCCAATTCCGATGGGAGCCTTCTATACCATTGCGCGACTGCCTATCGACGATAGTGACAAGTTCTGTGAGTGGTGTCTGCGCGAGTTCGAGTATGAGGGCGCAACGGTGATGTTGGCACCCGCCTCGGGTTTCTACTCGGAGTCGGGCCTTGGCAAGAACGAGGTCCGCATCGCCTACATCCTCGAAAAATCGGAACTCAAAAAAGCGATACGAATCCTCGGCAAAGCTATCGAAGAGTACAATAAAATTAAGGATTAAAAATTATTATAATTTACAATATTGATCCGGATAAAATGCCAGCTCCTTCTTTGTGGATGAAATAGGTTATTACAGATGTTAGGGGTGCGCGGAAGTACAAAAAATAAATAATCTCTATTAAAAATCAGAAAAAAGCCAAAGGCTAATGGCTAAAAGCAAAATATATTTATGTCCGCTCCACTTGCAGAGAGATTAAGACCACAGACACTTGAGGACTATATCGGCCAACAACATCTGGTCGGTGAGGGAGGTGTTTTCCGTCGCTTTATCGAGGCGGGAAATGTACCGTCGTTTATACTCTGGGGACCTCCGGGAGTAGGTAAGACTACACTTGCACGCATTGTGGCAAATACGCTCGAAAGACCTTTCTATACACTGTCAGCTGTAACGTCGGGCGTGAAGGAGGTGCGCGAGGTTATCGAGTCGGCAAAGAGTCAAAAGTTCTTCTCGACAAAGACTCCGCTGCTCTTTATCGATGAAATTCATCGTTTCAACAAGTCGCAGCAGGACTCACTGTTAGGAGCAGTAGAGCAGGGTATTATTACCCTTATCGGAGCTACCACCGAGAACCCCTCCTTCGAGGTTATATCGCCGCTTCTGAGCCGTTGCCAGGTATACACCCTGCGTCCGATGCAGGACGAAGATCTGCAGAAATTGCTTGACCGTGCATTGACTGCTGACGAAGAGCTGAAAAAACGAAATATTAAAGTCGAGGAGTCGGCTGCGCTGTTCCGTTTTGCCGGTGGCGATGCTCGCAAGTTACTGAATATCTTGGATATCATAACATCATCGCGCGAGGGTGATCTTACCATTACAGACGACCTTGTAACCGAGGTTTTGCAGCAAAATATTGCGCTCTACGACAAAAATGGCGAGCAACACTACGATGTGATCTCGGCATTTATAAAGAGTGTGCGCGGTAGTGACCCGAATGCCGCCATATACTATTTGGCACGAATGTTGGCTGGAGGAGAAGAGCCGCGATTTATAGCTCGACGACTTGTGATTTTGGCATCGGAGGATATAGGTTTGGCGAATCCGAATGCTTTGCTTTTGGCGAACGCCTGCTTCGATACGGTACATAAGATAGGTATGCCAGAGGCGCGTATCACCCTTGCCGAAACGACAATCTATTTAGCTACATCACAGAAGAGTAATTCGGCATATATGGCCATAAACGAGGCTCTCGCATTTGTTAATAAGGACACCAACTTACGCCCTGTACCACTGCATCTGCGTAATGCTGTTACCGAGCTGATGAAGGACGAGGGGTATGGCGATGGTTATAAATATGCTCATGACTACACGGGCAGCTTTGTCGAACAGGAGTTCTTACCCGAATCGCTCAAAGGCAAACAGTTCTACCATCCGAACAACGAAAATCCAACTGAGCAGCGCATTGCTGAGCGTATGCAGCAGCTTTGGAAGGGAAAATATAAATAGAATGAAAAGAATTTTACTTCTTGTAATCTTTGTTTTTACTATGACGACACTCTCTGCACAAATCAAACCTACGACACACTGTTTTGTCGAGGGTGCAGAGCCACTCTATCTCGACCACTACCGCGCTGAAGGCGAGGGCCTTCACCCTTGCGTAATATTCGCATTCGGAGGTGGATTTTCGCACGGCAATAGAGCGGACGAGAGGTATATACCTTACTTTAATATGTTGCTTGCTAATGGATTTGACGTGGTGTCGATAGATTATCGACTCGGAATGGCATATACCATAGACAGCAATAAGGAGGTGGGTGCATTGGAGGGTGCGCGAATGATGTATAAAGCGGTGAATATGGCTGCCGAGGATGTGCTGCGAGCAACGGATTATATCATCCGCCAAGCGGTGAAAATGGGCATAGACACCTCCCGTATTGTGGCGAGTGGCTCGAGTGCAGGTGCTATTGCGGTGTTGCAGGCAGAGAACTATATTGCCAATCGCTCGCGTCGTGCCAATATGCTTTCAGCAGATAGTAACTTTGCCGGAGTTATAGCCTTTGCCGGAGCGATATACTCGGTACTCGGCAAACCAAAGTGGCGCGATGTACCGTGCCCTATTCTGCTTTTCCACGGCAATGCAGATCGCAATGTGCCATATCGTCAGGCTACAATTTTAGGCATTGGATTCTATGGCTCGGACTTTATTGCCGATCAGCTCCATAAGAAGGGTGCCTCGTACTACTTCCACTCGGCACACTACCGCGATCACATCCTTGCTCTATCACCTATGTACGACAACCAGGATGAGATACTCAACTTCCTTCGTAAGTGCGTGCTGGGTGGCGAGAAGATGCAACACACCAATGAATTTGTTGCCGAGGGGATAGAGCCTTGCCAGACGGAGTTTACGGTGCAGGAGTACCTCAACTCCAACTACTCCAAATAGGATAAAAAAAATAGTGGCAATCGCCACTATTTTTTTACTCTAACTCTACCTCCTTGAAGAATTCAGGACAGTGGAAGCAAGGTTGCGGAAGTGCAATTGGCTGCCACGAGAGGTAGTGAGGCTTCGAGAGGTTGTCGCCAATCTTGTAGAGATTTATCTTTAACTTCAAGCCGTTCCAGCTCTCGATATTGTCTTGGTGGAAGATGGTTGGTGGAACAACCAACATAAGCGACCATTTATTATCTCCGACGCGCTCCTCGAAAGGCTCTGAGCCGAGCGAAGTGATACGCTCGACCTGCGAGAGGATCTCTGCTCCGGCGCGGAGTGCTGGTGCCCCCTTTTCGGTGTAGTAGCCGCACAACATACGACCAATGCAGGTGCACTCGATATTGTAGTACGCCTTGCCATCCAGCGAGAAGAAGAACTCGCAGCACGAATCGGTCCAAACATCACCATTATCCTCGGTGATACGGGCAGCAGTGTACTGCTCCTCGACATCGAAACGAAGATATAACTTCTCGCCCGTGTGGAACATCTTGAATGTTACATTCGGTGCATAAGGGAACTCCTCTGCCCAATTGCAGCAGGCGATCTTCTCGGGAGCGATACCCTCGAATACCTCTTCGAGGGTACGTCCTGTCAAATCTATCTTTGCAATCTTCATACTAAGCGCGATATTTAGCAGTTGTTGTCTTGATTACCTCGCACATAGCCTCGTACTGTGCCTCGATGCTCTGCAAGAGAGCATACTGTGCGTGTGTGCGAACGAGGTTGTGGTTAGGCGACATAATCTTATAATAGGTATCACCGTTGATGTAGTCCATAAGGAAACGCAAAACCTGCTCGAAGGTGATGTAACGAGCCGAGAATGCGAGGTGATCCAGCTCTGCCTGAGTGAGTGTTGTGGCCTGCTGCGAGAGGTATCCGTCGGCATAAGCGGCGAACATCGGCAGCGAGAGCGATACTGTCGAGAGATCGGCAGCATCCTCGGCACCTGTGTTGGCGTAGGTGCGGATGGCATCTCCAAAGTCGTTCAATGCAGGTGCCGACATCACGGTATCGAGGTCGATTACGCAGAGTACATTGCCCTGCTTGTCGAAGAGAATGTTGTTGATCTTGGTGTCGTTGTGAGTTACGCGCATAGGAATCTCTCCACTCTCAACCTTTGCCCAGAATGCGAGCATCTCCTCGCGACGCGACTCAATCCACGAAATCTCCTCCGCAAGCGATGCCTTGCGACCAGCGAGGTCTTGTGCAAGAGCCTCGTCCCACTGGACAAAGCGGTGCTTGATGTTGTGGAAGCCCTTGATAACCTCGGCGAGAGGCTCGGTGAAGTCTGCCAACTGCGATTGGAACTTGCCGATACCCATACCACCCATACGTGCCAAAGCCTCGCTGTTAGCCGAGTCGTAAGCTACCGTGTCGGCGATAAACTCGCATACTGCCCAATACTCGCCATCCTCGTCGAGGTGGTAGAACTTACCATCGTGGGTATGGTTGATGGTCATAACCTCGCGACGAGTGTCGCCACCCTCGGCAGCCACCTTTGCGCGAATATGCGCAGTTACGCGGTCAATATTGTCCATCATTGCAGGTACATCAGGGAAGATGGCCTTGTTCTTGCGCTGCAAGATATAGTTTGGTGCATCACCCTCGGTGTGAACGATAAATGTGTCGTTGATAAATCCCTGTCCCAGCGGAGTGATCTCGCTGATAGTGCCCTCGAGGACAAACTCGCCGGCAATCTTCAAAAGTTTTTCGGTCATAGTCAATATATTTTTAGTTTTTAGTTATATGCAATTTCTCACCATACAAAGTTACAACAAAAATGTAATTACACAAAAAACCGAACGGGAAATTTCCCGTTCGGTTTTTGTCGAATCTTTTTTGTTGGCTTAATAAACTAAGTCGTCGCTTTCACTTCCGAATCCCGGAAGAACTGCGCTGTCGCCATAACCACGCTCGGCTACGACATCAAAAATCTCAAATTCTGGTTTCAAATACATCTTCATAATCGTAACTCTTTTAGTGGTTATTATTCAGCTCCTTCCTCTGTTCCCTCGTCTGCTACCGGTGGAACGGTAGGCTTCTCGGTCAAGAAGGTAACATTGTCGTATGTAGGGGTCTCCTCGTCCGGCCAAGAGGTCAGTGAACCACTTCCGTAAATGTAATGGAAGAAGTTGTCTGCTGTGATGATTTCAGGTTTGAGTTCGGCATCGGATTCATCGTAGGTGTAGTGTGTTCCACCTACTGCACCGCTCTGAAGTGTAACGGTGCTGGTACGATGCGAACCTACAAGGAAACCGCAGTTGGTGTAGCCGAATACCTTCATATGGCAGTACGAAACGATATCCTCAATAGTCTTTGATGCGCCAATCTTTCCAACTGCACCACCGGCAAAACTATTGTTGCCCTCTGCAGCAACGTCTTCAACGGTGATATTTCCGATGTTGTGTGCGTGGTAGATTGCCGAACGAGCGTCAGCGAGACAGCCTCCGATATAGTGTCCATCCTTAATCTTTGCTCCCGACTTGATAGTGATATTTCCGGTGTTGAAAGCATTTGTTACAGTGGACTGAGCCAAACCAACGCATCCCGCAATCTCCTTAACACCTGTAGTCTGAGTACACCTAAAGTCGCTATTGATGGTGATGTCACCCGAATTGATCAGGGTGTTCAAACCTGCCAAGTTGTCCCAACCCAATACACCGGCTATGCAAAGACGTTGTGACGTAAACTCGTACTTACCTGAAACGGAGATATCTCCGGTGTTGGTTGCATTACGGAGGGGGTGTCCCTGTGTTGCAATACACATAACGCCTCCGATGTATGCATCGGTATTACAAACAGTATTCGGTGTGATGGTGATGTTACCATTGTTAGTCACAAAGTTCTCCGGGTCTACATTTATTACACCATATCCGGCACATCCTGCAACACCAAAACGCTTGTTGTATGTTCCGTTGATAGTGATGTGGCCATTATTTATCAAGGAGATCATATTCGAACCCAACGTATATCCCGAAATACCGGCAATATAGATGTCGTTATTTACAACTATGCCTTTCTCGACAGTGATTGAACCGTGATTGTTAGATGTCTGCAATCCGAACAACTTATCAGAACTATTCTTGCCGTAGAACAAACCGACGATACCGCCAATGCTTGTGGTCTCGTCACCGGCACTCTCGAAGCCATCGGCGATGGTAATGTCTCCGAAATTATCGCATATCGAAAGATAGTTGACGGTATGGTATCCTACGACACCTCCGACAGCAATACTGTTGTTGTGGACACCCGATACTTTGACAGCACCATTGTTGATGGAGCGGGTTGTGATAGCCTTGACAATGCCGAATACACCACCGATGCAAGTGCGCTTATTGGTTGTAACACCTTTATTTATGGTGACTGTACCATAGTTGTCGTTGTCGGTAGCGTGGTTTGTACGTTGGTACGCGACGCAACCTGCGGCAAATAAAGCATTCTTACAAGTTACTGTGTTGCCAATTTCACAAACGGTGATATTACCGTGGTTGGTAGTGTGACCAATGGAGCCATTTCCGTTCAAGCGCTCTTGTGCATAGCCTACCAAGCCTCCGACATACAAAGGACCATCGAAAGAGCCCTCGATAACTGTGACGTTACCCTTGTTGGTTGCCACGATACCGTTGTTGCTGTTTACGCGGTTAGAACCAACAAGACCTCCGACTGCAAAGTCTGCAACTTCGGCATTACCGGCAACTTCGCCTGCTGCAGGCACGCACAAAACGGTTGCGCTAACATTTACTGCACCTTCGTTGTGGCAGTCGCGGACAGGTGAGTTCAATACACCTACAAGACCTCCGACTCCGAAGTATCCGAATGTATCTGCAGGGTTGCAGTTTGCAATGTTGCCCGAAACATTCACCTCGCCGTAGTTTGTACAACCGGTAATAGCCTTCGTTGACGATGTGGTACCAATGACACCACCAACAGCATACTCCTTATATGCACCATAAGGCTCGGTACGCAGAGCAGTTTCGTGAGCAATGTACAATGTGCCGTGGTTCTCGCAGTCGTTTATTGTACCCTTGTCGAGAGCGATTACACCTGCGGCATTAACGTTGCGGCTCTTCGATGTCTCGGCCTTTACCTCACCGTAGTTTGTACCTTTGGTAAAGGTAGAGCCCTGGATACAGCCGGCAACACCTGCCAAGAATGTACGAGAGGTAAACGACTCTTTCAAAGTGATAGTACCATAGTTTGTCCAATTCTCGCGGTTCGACGAATATGAGTTACCGATAACACCGCCAATAAAACAGTCGCCCGAGTAGGTCGATACAGTGATGTTGCCTCGGTTTACAAGGTTTGCAATAGCAACATTGGTATTTGCCTGACCACCCGATGAGTAGTCGGAGCAACTGATACCACCAACCCATACTGCCAATGGCGAGAATGTGCCGGAGCCCTCAACGGTCATCTGACCGGTATACGACTTCTCGGTAACGTTGATGTCGGCTGCGTTCTCGCAATTTGCGAACTCATAAGTGACGACTGATGCGTCAGTGCGCTTGTGTGTGTAGGCGAAGCTACAGATACCACCGACACATGCTACGGCGTTTGTGGTGTTGCCTGTCTTTGCCAACTGCAATACTTCGATCTCGACCTCGTTCTTGCAGTTGTAGAACGAAACGCCCAAACCGTAACCTACAAGACCCGATACGTTAATGGTGACGTGCGATCCCTCAAGTGGTTCGTATTCGGTACAATTTACCGAGATTCTACCTTGTGCCGAGCAGTGCTCAATGATTGGAGCCTCGGTGTCGGTTGCGGTGATGTTACGTGCAAATGCACCAACGATAGGGAGAACTGTCTCCTGAATATTTACATCGCGAAGGTGCAAACCCTTGATGCTTGCATTGGTTGCACCGAAGAGTGGTGCGTTCAAACCCTTGATAGCATAACCATTACCGCGAACGGTCTTTGTGTAGCCCTCGATAGAGGTCCAAGGCTCGCTCGATGCATCGATATCATTAACGAAGAGAACATCCTTCTCCAAAGTGGCAGCCTGTGCAGCAAACTCCTTCAAAGTCGCCAAGTCCTTTACTACGAATACCTGATCGGTAGCTGCAAACTCGATGTTGCTCGAGAACTCACGCACCTTGCCTACCGACAAAGGTTTCTCGTCACCCGCCTTAACAGTTGCATACATCACGCCACCCTCAACGTCGTACAAAGTAACGTACAACTCGTCATAAACGCCTGCAGGAACTGCAACGTGGATGTAGGTAGGGTCGGTTGAAAGCTGAACACCCTCACCAAACGAATACTCGATAACCTCCTTCGAGCCAGGGCAAGCACGCAACTCTCCCGTTGGAAAGTCGAGATCGAACAAACCTGCGATAGGTGCGCGATCAACAGTCGAGATCTGCGCCATTGCAAGCTTTGCCTTACCCACAACACCGATTTTGAGAACACCTGTGAGGTGGTTCAACTGGATGTTGCTGCCATCCTCGCTGAATGCGTACATCGTGGCAGCACCATTTGCAAACGAAGTGTTGCTGGTGTACTCCTGATGCTCAGCGAATAGCACTTGTCCCATAGGGGCAGCAGGGTAGGCGATGTTGTACGGAGTGATTGCCGAAATGGCAAACGACGCCTTTGTAGGGTCGTCAGGGCTGATTACAGCCTCGCCCGACTCAACTCCGTTTACCGAAATCTTGTCGCCTCCGTCCCAATAGAGAGGGTAGGTTTCACCGGCTTTTTCGCCGAGTTGAGTACGAGTCTCCTCCAATGAGAGGGGGATTACCGTCTGATCCCCGCCCAGCTGAACGCCGAGATCATCTGTTGCATCCGTCGTACACGAAAAAGCGAACAACGCTGCAACAAATGCAAAAAGTTTTGCTAAGTTTTTCATTGTCTGTTTTTTATTGGTTTAAGAATAATTGATACTTCTTCTCATTACGCGGTGCAAATGTAAGAAAAAATGATGAATTTTTCAAATAGAACAATAAATATCTGCGTAAATCGTTAATTCATTTGTAACAAAGTGTGCTTCAGGTGTTTTCTCGTGAGTGCGAGAAATGTGACATTATGAACGTGAAAAAACTTTAAAAACTTTTTTGTTCTTTCGAGTTTTCTGTCTATCTTTGCACCGTTGAAAAAAGTGTAAGAATGACTAAATGGGAAAAGGTTGTAAAACGTGCCGCAGAGATTATTGCCGAATTGGGCGTTAAATCGTTGCGTATAGACGATTTGGCATCTGATTTAGGTATATCGAAACGCACTCTCTACGAGATGTTTGGCGATAAAGAGCAATTGCTCTACCATAGCATTAAGGATATACTGCAGAGCGAAGCAAACGAGATTAAGTCAAAAATGAATGGTGGCTACTCGGGTATACCTGCACTCTTCGAGACTTTCGATGCGATGATGATGGGTAGTGCAGTTCGCAAGCGTATTGTGGAGAACTTGTCGAAGTTCTACCCCGATTTGTACGAGCGCGTTATGACCGAAAATCGCGACTATGGTTTGGCGATTCTGCGCGAGAAATTGAACAGTCTTGTCAAAGAGGGACTTATATCGGAAATGGTGAATATAGACCTCTCGATAACTATGTTTTACTATACATCGATGGGACTTATGCGTCGTCACGGACGATTGGTGTTGCCGAATGGGGTGACCGAATTGGAGGCATTCCGCTATACGATAATGAACTTCTTCCGCGGTATAGCTACGGTGAAGGGCGTAGAACAGATTGATGCTTACTTGGAGGGGAAAGCTAAAGAAAATAAGTTATAATACATTAAATAATGGTAAGATGAAAAAACTTGGTTTATTTTTGGGTTTTATTACCTTGACGCTGACCGCTGTGGCGCAAAATGCCGAGCAGTCGAAATTGGTGCTAACCCTTGAGCAGGCTCTCGAAATCGCTTTAAGCGAGAATCCTACTATCAAGGTGGCAGATCAGGAGATTGAGATTAAACGCTATGCAAAGCAGGAGACCTATGCTTCGCTCTATCCGCGATTTGATGCTACGGCACAGTATCAGCGTGTCTTGGCAAAGCAGACAATGAGTATGGATTTGCCACCAGAGATGGGTGGTGGTACTCGGACAATGAAGGTCGGTAGCGACAACTCGTTCAATGGCGGAGTGTCGGCGTCGATGCCTATCGTAAATGCTCAACTTTGGGAGAGTCTGAAAGTTTCGATTGCGGATGTTATGTTGGCAGTCGAGAAGGCTCGCTCGTCGCAGATTGATATGATTGAGCAGGTGTCGCGTGCCTACTTTACGGTGCTATTGGCTAAGGAGTCACTTGTCGTATACGAGAGCGTCTACGAAAATGCTAAAAAGAACTACGAAATTATCAAGGGGCGTTACGATGTGGGTTCGGTGTCGGAGTATGACAAGATTTCGTCAGAGGTGTCGGTGCAGAATGCCATTCCTAATGTTATCGAGGCAGAAAATGGTGTAGTGCTTGCCTTGTGGCAGTTGAAGGCGTTGCTCGGTATCGACCTCGGCAAGGAGATCGACGTTGCCGGTACATTGATGGACTATGAGGCGCAGATGAACTATGCTCTCACTCTCGATCAGCTCGATCTTTCGAACAATACAACTCTGAAGCAGTTGGATATTCAGGAGAATATGCTCGAGAGCGCATTGAAAATCACGAAGTTGGCAAATGTGCCTACGCTCTCGATAAATGCAGCCTTCCTATACACAGCACTCGGAAACGACGGTAAGTTCTTCCAGGCGAAGGCGTGGAATCCGTACTCGTATGCAGGTGTGCAGTTGAATATTCCTATCTTTGCAGGTAATCAGCGTCGTGCGGCTACACGCAAGGCAACTTTGAACCTTACGAACTTGCAGCTGCAACGCGAGAATGCCGAGCGTCAGTTGCGAGTGGCAGTGGTGCAGTCGTTGAACAATATGCAGACTTGCGTAAAGAAGTTCTCGGCAGCGGCAGCCACCATCGGTCAGGCAAAGCGCGGATATGAAATTTCGCAGCAGCGTTATCAGGTAGGCCGCGGAACACAGGTCGAAGTGGACAATGCACAGTTGGCTCTCACTCAGGCGGAGTTGAACCGCAACAGCGCTATTTACAACTTCCTTGTATCGAAGATTGCTCTCGATAAGATCCTTGGTAATTACGAGGTTAAGAGCAGTCACGACTACATAGACCGTTTTGAGCAGATGTACGATAAACGTTATGGCGAGGAGGTAACTGCCAACAACGAGCAGAATGCAGAGCAGACAAATCAGGAGAAAAAATAGAGATAAAAAATAGATATAAAGAGTAATTATGAAGAAGTTTTTTTGGAAATCGGCATTTGTAGTAGCGGCCGTAGCGATGGTGTCGTGCGGCTCGAAGAAGGGCGCAGAGCCACAAGAGGTGGTCGTTGAGGCTCTTCCTAAAATTGAGGTACAGGAGGTGTCAAGTCGCGAGATTGCGCAGCAGATGACCTTCACGGGAACTGTCGAGGCTAAGGTGGTGAATAATATCGCGCCACAGCAGCCACTGCGTATCAAGGAGATTCGTTTCGATATCGGTGACCATGTGAAGAAGGGTGATGTCTTGGTTTTGCTTGACAACGCTTCGTTGGTGCAGGCAAAGGTACAGATGGATAATGCAAAGATAGAGTTCGAACGTACCGAGACGTTGTTCAAATGTGGTGGCGCGTCGCAGTCGGAGTACGACGCACGTCGCTTGCAGTACGAGGTGGCTAATACCGCCTACAACAACCTCGTCGAGAATACTACTCTTATCTCGCCTATTACAGGTATCGTTACTGCCCGCAACTACGACAATGGCGATATGTATGCAGGTCAGCCGGTATTGGTAATCGAGCAGATTCGTCCGGTCAAGATTATGATCAACGTGTCGGAGCCTCTCTTCGCGAAAGTAAAGCGCGGTATGCCTGTCGAGATCTCTCTCGATGCTTATGGCGACGAGGTCTTCAAGGGAAAGGTAGCACGTGTATATCCTACAATTAACCAGACAACCCACACCTTCCAGGTTGAGGTTACCGTTCCTAATGGCAACGAGCGCGTTCGTCCGGGAATGTTTGCCCGTGTAACCCTCCCTTACGGCAAGAAGAATAACGTGGTTATTCCGGATCGTGCCGTGCAGAAGTTGATGGGCTCGGGTGACCGCTATGTCTACGTCTACAACCCTGCAGATAGTACAGTGCGTTACTCGAAGGTTGAGCTTGGTCGTCATTTGGATACCGAGTACGAGATATACTCGGGTGTTGAGGCTGGTGAGCAGGTTGTCATCAAGGGACACATGGGCTTGACTAACGGAGCAAAGGTGGAACTCGTTAAATAATAAAAGAGATTTTTTACGATGAATATATATAAATCAGCAGTCAATAATCCGATAACGACAATCTTGGTATTTGTCGCTATCTCGATATTGGGTGTGTTCTCGTTGGCGAAGCTGCCTATCGATATGTTTCCGCACATCGAGACTACCAATATCATGGTTATCACGGCATATCCTGGTGCGAGTGCCGTTGATATCGAGGAGAATGTAACTC
Source organism: Alistipes sp. (assembly GCA_045576755.1). GTDB lineage: Bacteria > Bacteroidota > Bacteroidia > Bacteroidales > Rikenellaceae > Alistipes. Next base: position 7,170 of record JAZNHC010000175.1, on the reverse strand, counting down.
GTCCGCTCGAAAATACACTGAATAGTGTAGAGGATTTGAAACATATCTCGTCGCAGTCGAAGGAGAATATCTCGATTATCAACCTCGAGTTCGAGTATGGTATAGACTCGGATGTTGCAACTGCGAATATTCGAGATAAACTCGATGTCGCAACAAATATCCTTCCTGACGATGTGGACAAGCCTATTATCTTCAAGTTCTCCACCGAGGAGATGCCTATTATGCTTATGGCTATCAAGGCAAATGAGTCGTGGAGTGGTTTGTACAAAATTATCGATGAGCGCGTAACAACACCTTTGGCTCGTGTGAACGGTGTGGGTTCGGTGTCTGTGACAGGTATTCCTGAACGACAAATCCAAATCTATTGCGATCCATACAAGTTGGAGGCGTATGGTATGACAATTGAGCAGATTGCTCAGATTGTTGCCCAAGAGAATATCTCGATGCCTGGTGGTCAGATGGATGTAGGCTCGAATACCTATTCACTGCGTGTCGATCAAGAGTTTAATGGTGCCGAGGAGATGCTCGATATCGTGGTTGGTACCCGCGCCGGCGCAAACATCTACTTGCGCGATGTGGCAACCGTGACCGATACACAGCAGGAGCGCGCCCAGGAGTCCTTCAACAACGGTACCCGAAGCGGTATGATGATCGTTCAGAAGCAGACCGATGCCAATGCCGTGCAGATCTCGAAGAAGGTAAAGGATAAGCTTGTGGAGTTGCGTAAGGATTTGCCTTCGGATGTTACCATAGAACCATATATCGATATGTCGGATAACATCATGGATACGGCATCTTCGTTGATGGATACTATCCTTATCACCTTTATCGTGGTAATGTTCGTGGTGATGTTGATGCTTGGTCGTTGGCGTGCGATGTTTATCATTGTGCTTACGATTCCAATATCGATGCTTTCGTCACTGATTTATCTCTTGGCTACCGACTCTACACTCAATATTATCACCATGTCGGCAATCTCGATTTCGATTGGTATGGTCGTGGATAATGCAATTGTGGTGTTGGAGAATATCACTACTCATGTTGATCGTGGTGCGCGTGTTAAGCAGGCGGCTATCTTTGCAACAAAGGAGGTGGGTGTGTCGATTATCGCTTCGACATTGACCACTTTGGCAGTGTTCCTTCCTTTGACTATGATTGATGGTATGGCAGGTGTGCTGTTCAAGCCAATGGGTTGGATGGTAACAATTACTTTGACCGTTTCGATGGCTGCCGCATTGACCTTTACTCCGGTACTCTGCTCGAAGATTATGAAGCAGAATCCGAAGAAGTCGCGCATGCAGAAGTATGTTGACGCAGCTATGGGCTGGTTGGAGAACATCTACGGCAAGGCGCTGAGTTGGTGCGTAAATCATCGTAAGACCTTCCTCTTTGGCGCATTGGCTCTCTTTGCAGCTGTAATGGTGGGTATTGGACCTCAGATTAAGACCGAGTTCTTCCCTACGCAGGATAATGGCCGTATTGCCGTGAAGATTAAGTTGCCAATCGGTACTCGCCAGGAGATTACCCGCGATTTGGCGTTGCGTATCGACAAGCAGTTCCGTGAGGACTATCCGGAGATTATCGCTATCGGTATGAGTGAGGGTACGGCAGATACCGACAATACCTTCGCCTCGATGCAGGAGAACGGAACACACTATATCTCGATGAATATCCGTCTTTTGAAAAAGACCGAGCGTGAGCGCAGCCTGACCGAGATTTGCGACCTTATGCGTAAGGATCTCGACAAGTACACCGAGATTCGTACCTACGAGGTTATCGAGTCGGGACAGAAGGGTGGTGCCGGAGGTCAGCAGTCTGTCGATATCGAGTTGTATGGTTACGACTTCGAGACTACAGACCGTATTGCTGCCGAGATTAAGGAGAAGATGCTGACCGTCGAGGGATGTACCGAGGTTACAATTTCGCGTGATGAGTACACTCCTGAGTATCAGGTAGTATTCGACCGTGATAAGTTGGCGATGAATGGCTTGAATGTCGCAACCGCAGCTACATACCTTCGTAACCGTGTGAATGGTGCTGTGGCATCGTACTATCGTGAGGATGGTGAGGAGTACGATATCCTCGTGCGCTACGACAAGCCTTTCCGTGAATCAATTGCCGACTTGGAGAATATCACTCTCTACGGCTCGACAGGTCAGGCTGTGAAGGTACGCGATGTAGGTCGTGTTGTCGAGGCTAACACTCCTCCTACAATTCAACGTATGGACCGTTCGCGTTATGTGAAGATTTCGGGTGCTATCGGTGCAGGATATGCGATGTCCGATATTATTGCCGGTACAGTTAAGGAGCTTAATCAAATGGATCTCCCTGCAGGTATTACTTGGGAACTCGGAGGTTCGTATGAGGACCAGCAGGATACATTTAGCGACCTCTTTATGTTGCTTGTGTTGATGGTGATCTTGGTGTTCGTGATTATGGCATCGCAGTTCGAGTCCCTGACCTATCCGTTTGTGATTATGTTCTCGCTGCCGTTTGCGTTGGTGGGAGTGATACTCGGATTGTGGATCTCGGATACTGCAATGGGTGTGATGGGATTGCTTGGTGTGCTGATGTTGGTGGGTATCGTTGTGAACAATGGTATCGTGCTCGTCGATTACAACCGTCTGCTCGTAGGTCGTGGTTATTCGATTGTTGATGCATCGGTAGCGGCAGGACGTTCGCGTATGCGCCCAATCCTTATGACAACCCTCACTACCGTACTCGGTATGGTGCCTATGGCAGTTGGTTCGGGTGTGGGTGCCGAGATGTGGAATTCGCTCGGTATGACCGTGGCTTGTGGACTCTCGTTCTCGACACTTGTAACCTTGTTCCTTATCCCTGTATTGTTTGCGATGTTTGCTCTTCGCGATGAGCGTAAAAAAGCCAAGAAAGCAGCAAAGGAGGCAGCGAAGTTAAACGCATAGAAATCGTGTAGTTGGCAAATAACCAAAACGACAAAAGTTTCAAACAGAGATAAAAGATAATGAACCATTATTGGAGTGAGGCATTGCCGAGCGACAAGCCTCCCTTAACAAAGGGAGGTTTGGAGGGATTTTAAGAAAAGAATAATTTCATAATTCCTTCCGCTAATCGAGTAGTTGGCAAATAACCAAAACGACAAAAGTTTCAAACAGAGATAAAAGATAATGAAATTATGAAAGCTTTATTTATAGCCTGTGATCAGGCGCTCTACGATGAAGTATTGCATAAGATGACCGAGCTTGGTGTTCGCGGTTATACCTCTTGGGAAGAGGTCGCAGGTTGCGGAAGCGAAACGGGAGAGCCTCACCTTGGCGATGCTGTATGGCCAATCATGAACGGGGCAATACTTACCATTACTGACGATGAGCATTGCGATAATTTGCTTGATGCGTTGCGCGTGCTTGATATCGAGAATCCTCAGCTCGGAGTCAGAGCCTTCTGGTGGGAAGTGGGAGGTACATTGTAACCACGGTTTTCTTCCCCGTGTAAGGCTAATGAGATACTGAAGAAGAAACAATTAGATTGGTGTGCAATAAAAGTGGTAAAAACTAAATAAGCACATTGAAGATTATGGCAAATCAGAGTATATTTCCATACTATTCGCAGATGTTGAACTCGGTGCGAGGATTAGATTTTCTCAATATCGGAGGAGCTGCGATGATACACTTTAACGAAGTGGATAACGAGAAGGTGCAGGATTTGATGTATCCGTGCCGTATCGAGGCGTTGATTATGGTGGTATGTCTGCGTGGCGAGATATCATTCTCGTCGCATATGAACGACTATACCCTCAAGGCAAATCAGATATTCATCTCGTCAGCGTCAGTTTTTCAGTTGCGTTCGATTGCCGATAGCGAGTTCTATATGATAGCATTCAATAGCGATTTCTTGGCAAGCATGAATATCAATGTACGATTTATTGTGCAGATGCTATCGCAATTTAAGACGCAGGCGAAGACTCTTGACATTCGGGGTGACGATGTGTCGGCAGTGCAGCGATTCTTCAGTACGGTATATGCCGAATACACATCGAAAGAACTTACCGAGTATAGTGAACTTGCGTTGAAACACCTTTTCTGCGCAATAATCTATCGTATTTGCGAAGTCGTCATCAGTCAAGAGCCGACGACAAGTGGTTTAGGTGTTAAGGACCGCAGCTCGGAGTACTTCGAGAAATTGCTGTCGCTTGTGACCGAGAACTATCGCGAACATCGCAACGTTGAGTTCTATGCCGAGAAAATGCATATCTCGTCGAAACACCTCTCGCGCGTAATCCGTAACTATACGGGTAAGTCCGTGCATCAGTGGATAGACGACTTTGTGGCACTTGAGATTAAGAATTTGCTGAAATATTCCAATATGAGTATCCAGCAGATATCCTACGAACTCAACTTCCCTAACCCGTCGTTTATGGGACAGTATTTCAAGCGAATTACCGGCATGACTCCGGGCGAATACAAGAGAAGTTAGAGGTTGTTCGGATAGTTTGTTTTTTTGAAAATGCAAAAATTGTTCTATCTTTGCGAAAAATAGCAGAGTTATGAAGGGAAGAACACTCGTATTATCACTCATTCTTACATCGGTAGCTGTGTTTAATGCCATGGCTTGGGGGCAACTCGGGCATCGCTCAATAGCAGAGCTTGCCGAGCGTCATTTGACTGCCGAAGCGAAGGCGAATATTGAGAGATACACCAAGGGAACACCACTTGCCGAGTATGCGGTGTGGATGGATGAGGTCCGCAATAATGATCCTCACCACGCCAAGGCCACCGACGGCTGGCACGCCTCGATTGTGGATGAGCAGTGCAAAACGTCGCAGGAGATTCGCAACAAGCACCGCAAAGGCAGAGATACCGTTACGGGGTTATTTGAGTTGGAGGCGATGTTGCAGGAACGCGAGAAGTTGAGCGATTCGGTTGTTATGTTTGCAATCAAGAGCATTGTCCATATGGTTGCCGATATGCACTGTCCGGCTCATTTGCGTTTTACCGACAACCGCAACGACGGAAAGTTCAAGATTAAGTTCTTTGGCAAGAATGTGACACTGCACAAAGTGTGGGATACATCGGTACTCACTCGCGACCATAAGGGCTGGAGCTATAAGGAATATTCGCAGAAACTCGATAATGCATCGAAGGGACAGATTAAGCGCATCACTAAGGGCTGGATCGAAGATTGGTTAGAGGAGTCGGGACGTTTGGTTCGTCCTCACATCCACAAAGTCAAAGAGGGCGACGAGCTCGATGACGACTTTATGGAGTGGGCATATCCTTTGGCAGAGTCGCAGGCAAGTAAGGCAGGATACCGTTTGGCAAAGTTCCTGAATACGGTATTTAAGTAGTAAAAAATGAATTTGTTTGCGAAAAAGTTTGCAGAGTAAAAAAAAATGACTACTTTTGCCCTGCTTTTAGCAACAAATGCTGTTGTAGCTCAGTGGTAGAGCACTTCCTTGGTAAGGAAGAGGTCACGAGTTCAAGCCTCGTCAACAGCTCAAACGTAACAGCGACAAATGCCACCTTGGGGTGGCATTTGTTGTTTATATGGTGGGAACAATGCTTGAATTGGGAACAACATATAGACAACAAACAGACAAATCGCGTAGCGATAGTTCTCGATGTGGAGTTTGAAAGCGCCCCCGTGGAACGGAGAGGCAAAACAGAGCGCAGCGGCAGTTAAGCCTCGTCAACAGCTCAAACATCTGCAAATGCCGCCCTTTCGAGGACGGCATTTGTTGTTGGAGACATAGGGTATTGTGTTTGCTAATCGAGCCTTAGAATCCGATAAAACCTAATCTCGTCTTTAGCGCCAAATATATTTCGACTTCGGTAGCCAAGCGGTTGAATACGCTATAATCCGTATCATACTCTACCACACCATCCTTAATCGACTCAGCGTAGTAAACGTTGTATTCAAACGGATGTATCTCCTCGATCTTCCAACTTGCTTGTAGGTTGTCACTATCGTCCAAGAAGTTTACTATAAGTGTGCCGTCCTCACTCTTGGTTTCGGTGTATTTTGCCTTTTGAGAAAATCTGTAACCGCCCTTGTTGTCCGAAATACCTATAGTAGCGTAACCCTCTTCGTAGATGTCGAAGTCGTAGATAGCTTTATCGGAGCCACCTTCCTTTATCCACTGCGAGTGCGAAACTGAAAATTCGGGTATATCCAGGTTGTATGGTGTCGGAACCCGGGTAAGTTCCATTGTGCTGCTATCAGTTCCGCTTGCGAGGATGGCGTTATTCTCGTCTTGCCACTGAACTGTCATATTCATACCGTTGATAGTTGCAGTCGTGTGCTTGTTATTCTCGTCGGCAGTGACCGAGAACTTCACCATCGATATAACGATGTTGTCTCCGACAGGCATCGATTCGATGTTGCTTTCGGTGATGACAAGAGCTATTGTTGCCACATCTTTGTACGAAACTCCGAAGTCGATAATGATCTCGGCTTTGTACTGCTCATTTTCGTTCGGGATAACGTCACCACCTCTGAAAATCCACTGCGAGTCGGTCAATACAAACTTACTTTCGCCAATATTGTCGCCACCATCTTTTTCGCAACCAACAAATACGAGGGCTGCCACAGTTGCTAAAATTGCAAAAATCTTCTTCATAATAGTTCAGTTTTAATAGTTATATATTGTTTTTAACCCACTCTTCGGGTGTAGTTCCGGTGATTGTCGTAAATGCCTTTCTGAATGATTCGGGATGTGGATGTCCGACCTTGTAGCCCACCTCGAAGATAGGCATTTCGGGGTGTTTCAGCATTATGCGCTTGGCATCCTCGATGCGCAAACTATTGAGCCACGCCGAGAAGTTCATCCCCTCGACCGTATTCACATAGTTCGACAAGTAGCAGGTGCTAACCCCCAACTCCGCAGCCACATCGCGCAGTTTCAACCCGTGGCGACGGTAGTGCCTGCGTCGTTTCCACTTCGCCACTATCCGCTCAATCTCCTTCAACTTCTCGGAGAACGAGGGCATAGGCGGTTTCTTTACATATTTCACAAATTCAGGCATACGCAGATGGTTTTTACTCTTCTAAAAATTTGATTTACATTCATCACACACACCTGTGTGGGTCAAAGTGATGCTCTTGAATTTGTTGTTGGCATCATACCAAGTGTTAGCTGTAAAGTCAGGGATGTACGGGCTGTTTTCGCCTGCCTGTCCACAGTTGAGAACAAGG
>JAZNHC010000174.1:0-14239 GCA_045576755.1 Alistipes sp. | reverse complement strand
CGATGCACGCTCGGTGCTTCAATTCAAGGAGTCGGAGGGATATATCGAGAGTGCGTGGGTGGCACATACCGCCTACTCCTACTCCTCGTCAGTGCAGGGCAACGATATGGCAGAGCCATTGACAGCCGAGCAGTCCATTTGGATCGAAGCTAAGGGTTATACCCTTGACGGAGAGGGTAACGAGGTTGAGGGCGAGTCGGTTACGCTCTTCCTCTACGAGAATGGCAAGGCTTCGTTCGAGGGTTGGAAAAAGTGGGACCTCTCCGCTCTCGGAAAGGTCAAGAAGGTTAAGTTTGATGTGCAATGGAATGGCGAGGGTGGTGCCGACAAGTTTATGCATCCGGCCTACTTTGCACTCGACGATATAACGGTTGTAAAAGAGTAATCCACTTCAAGGATTTAGTTTGGGATTTTTTGTGAGAAGGGGGCGATTTTATTGCCCCCTTCTTTATGTTAGTATAAGAAAAACACGATGCCTATAAAGTGGCAGATAACCGCCAAATTTATCAGCAGATGCCATACGAGGTGGTGGTACTTAAATCCCTTCTTGGCGTAGAACCACGCGCCTATGGTGTAGAAGATTCCGCCGGCACCAATCAGTGCGAGCAGTGGGGTAGAGGCACTTCGCCAAAAGAGCGGGAAGAAGATGACGATCATCCACCCCATAATCAGGTATATGGTGAGGCTTATCGAAGGAATGGAACGCTTCGACAGCGACTTATAGAAGATGCCAAAAAGCACCATAACCCACTGAATGACAACAATCAATGCACCCTGCCAGCCGCCAATTACCGAGAGTGCGATAGGGGTGTACGAGCCGGCAATGGCGAAGTAGATCATTATGTGGTCGAGGATGTGGAAAACGGCTTTGTGCTTCGACTCGGGGGCCATAGCGTGGTACAGCGTCGAGCAGAGAAACATCAAAAAGATGCTAACGACAAAGATCGACACTCCTGCCGACGAGAGTATTGGTTGATTGATGTCGTGAACATACGCCCAAACAGCCGCGAAGGGTAGTGCCAAGAGCATCAGAACGGTCATTACACCGTGCGAAACGGAGTTTGCCACCTCCTCGCCAAAAGTTGGGATATATATCAGTTTTTTAATCGCAGGTTTCATATTTTTTGCGTTTTTTGTGTAGGCAAAAGTACTAAAACAAGCCGAAAAACAAAAGTTTTCCGCTTTCCGTTTTCCGCTTTAACCCTGCTCTGCGGGTTTTTCTCCCTCGCGGCTCGGAAAAATGCAAATAAATTTACTTTTTCGCTCGCTCCGCATCGTCAGTTCCGTTTATTTGTGTAACTTTGTGGCGTATTGTGTCCCTATGGGACAACAAAGAGTTGCGAAAAATTAGAACAAAACAAGATAAAACGTTATGAATAACAAGATTGCAGCGCTTACACAAGCGGTTGAGGAGTTCGCACCAAAGTCGTTGGCAGAGGTCGAGGAGTTCCGTATTAAGATGGTGGGTAAGAAGGGCGAGATGACCGCCCTTATGGAGGAGTTCAAAACTGTGGCTCCTGAGCAGAAAAGAGAGTTTGGACAGAAGCTCAATGCCCTCAAAAACAGCATTTTGGCAAAAATTAACGAGCAGAAAGAGCTTCTCGAGCAGAGTGCTGCAGCTGCTCCGCAGATTGATGATATGTCGCGTCCGGGCTCGGCTGAGCAACTCGGCTCGCGCCACCCAATTTCATTGGTTAAGCAGGAGATTATCGACATCTTCTCGCGCCTTGGTTACACCGTAGCGGATGGTCCCGAGATTGAGGACGACAACCACGTTTTCTCGCGTCTTAACTTCCCTATGGAGCACCCAGCACGCGATATGCAGGATACTTTCTTCGTGGAAAAAGCGGGCTCGGAGCCTTCGGCAGACGATGTCTTGTTGCGTACCCACACCTCCTCCATTCAGGTGCGTACAATGCAGCAGCAGCGTCCTCCAATCCGTGTGATCTGTCCAGGACGTGTGTTCCGTAACGAGGCGATTTCGTACCGCGCACACTGCATCTTCCACCAGGTGGAGGGACTCTATATCGACAAGAACGTATCGTTTGCCGATATGAAGCAGTCGTTGCTCTACTTCTCGAAGGAGCTCTTCGGAGAAAAGACGCAGATACGAATGCGCCCATCCTACTTCCCATTCACCGAGCCTTCGGCAGAGTTGGATGTATCGTGCAACCTCTGTGGCGGCAAGGGCTGTCCTGTATGTAAGGGTACGGGCTGGTTGGAGATTATGGGTTGCGGTATGGTCGATCCTAACGTATTGGAGGCTAACGGCATAGACTCGAAGGAGTACTCGGGCTTCGCCTTTGGTATGGGAGTTGAGCGAATTGCAATGTTGAAGTTTGGTGTGAAGGATTTGCGCCTCTACTTCGAGAACGATGTTCGTTTCCTCCACCAATTCGATAGCGTACTCTAATAGCAAGAACAGGTTGTGAAGAAGGTAGTTGTCATATTATTAGTCGCACTGTTTTGTTGTGGTTTTGTGCCGCAGCATATCGCTTCGCGTCAATCCAAAAGCACGAAGAGCGTTTCGGAGCTATATGCCGAGGCTATCAAGTCGCTGATTATACACCAGGATACGCTGAAGACGGTGTTGAAGATATCGGAGATATACGAGCAGGATACAAACCACGCACCGTCGCTCAATTTGCTTGCGCGCATACACAGTAACCCTTCGTATGCTGCGAAATTTGCTGAGCAGGCATATCTCTCCGACACAACCAACTTCTTCTACTTGGAGACTTACGGCAATGCATTGGTGCGCCAGAACAACTACGAAAAGGCGATGGCGGTGTTCAAAAAGATTGTACGCACAACCACCAACTCCAACCATTTTCGCATTCTTGCAATATTGCACAACCGAAACAAGGATTTTAACGGTGCTATATCGGTGTTGGATAGTGCTATTGTGCGCTTTGGCCGTTTGCAATGGATAAATGATTTCCGTCAGCACCTATTTCTCGAAACCAAACAAACTTTGATGGCGATATCTGATGCCCGGAAGGTGGTAGAGGAGGAACCCTATGTTGCCGAAAGCCACATCCTGCTTGCAAAGGCGCACGCTGCGTGCGGTCAAGATTCGTTGGCTTTAGTCTCTTATCAAAATGCCATTGCGACAGACTCGTTGAATATCGATTCGTGGTTGGCTCTCTACGAATTCCACACGGATAGAGGCAATAGGTCGGGCGAGTTGGCGACTCTGATTCCGCTTTTCGAGAGCGAACATATCAAGTTGTCTGCAAAGGTCGATACGTGGAAAGATCTTATCAAAGATACAGAGTCGTATCGCAAGCACTACGTGTTGTATGACACCCTTATCAAGCGTCTTTACATACTCAACCCCGCAAGTGCAGAGGTTGCCGATCTCTATATTCGCCACCTTATAGCTTCGGGCGAGATTGATCAGGCCCTGGAACTCAGCAAGAAGCTTATCGACAAGAAGTCGCCTACGTTAGAGCAGTTTACAAGGGTTATCGATATGGAGAGCTATCTCAATCATACAGATTCGGTGCGTCACTATACGGCTCTTGCAACCAAGTTCTTCCCCAACAATTATGGATTGTTGATAACACAAGGACTCTTTGCTGCGACGGAGAAGAAGTATGAGGAGGCGATGGAGTTTTTTGGTAAGGCACTACAGGCTACCGACGACAACGATCTGCTCAGTTCGGCTTGGGAGATTATCGGCAATGTGGAGCACGAGCGCAAAGACATGAAGCGTTGCTACCAGGCTTACGATAAGGCATTGAGTTACAACCCCGAAAATCATGGAGTATTGAACAATTATGCCTACTTTATGAGTCTCGAAAATCGCGAGTTGGAGAGGGCGCTGGAGATGATAAATCGCGCATTGGAACATAGTGTTTCGGCGACATACCTCGACACGAAGGCGTGGATTCTCTACAAGTTGGGTCGATACGTTGAGGCAAAGAAGGTTATGCAACAAGCTCTCTCGCAGGATCGCAGCAACGGGGCGACCTTTGCTCTGCACTACGGAGATATTCTCTACGCATTGGGCGAGGAGTTTATGGCAAAGACCTATTGGCTCAAGGCGTTAGAGCGAGATCCTTCTCCCGAAGAGATCGCCGAGATAAAGAAGAGATTGGGCTCACTAAAATAGCAAAATATGTTGAAGAGACTATACATACTAACCCTGATGTTGTTTGTGTTTGTTCTCCCTGCAATGGCGCAGAACGAACGAATAGAGCAGCAAAGGAGAAAGATTGCTCAACTTGAAAAGAGTATTGCCAACGAAGAGAGACAGTTGGCGCGACTCAAGCAAAACAAAGCGTCGGTAGAGCAGCAGATTGTCTCTCTGACGCGACAAATCGAGGAGCGAAATGCTTTGGTCAAAGAGACAGAGGAGCAGATTAAGGAGCTTACGGTGGAGGTAGAGGCATCGGAGGCGCGCCTGTCGCAACTTAGCGGACAGCTTGCCGACCTCGAACAGAATATTGGCGACATTGTGCGAGCTGCCTACCGCAACTACCGCTATCAGAACAACCTGACATATATCTTCTCGGCAAAGTCCTTTACCGAAATGGCTCAGCGTATAGCTTTGTTGCGTGTGGCAACACTCTATCGCTACAACCAGATAACCGAGGTTGCTGCGGCACGAAGCGACGTTCAAGCCGAGCGAAATATCCTCGGGCAGCGACGCGCAGAGCTCTCGGAGATAAAGCGTCAGCTCGATAGGCAGCGCGCAAAGTTACAGGCGAACGTCAAGGAGGCGAAGCGCGAGATCAACAAGCTGTCGAATAAGCACAAGAGTATTTTGCAGGCGAAGATGACCCACGAGAAGGAGCTTAACAAGGAGATAAACGAGCTCCGCAAACTCGTCAAGGGAAACAAAACGGGAGGTTCGTTCTCGGATAAGCTTACTGGCTTAAATCTGCCGGTAGAGAAGGGTAAGGTGAAGAGCTATAAGGGCAATATGGCGGAAATTACGGGCACCGAGGGTGCGGCTGTATATAGCGTATATGAGGGCAAAATCATACAGATTACACGCAATAAGGTGACAAACAAATATGATGTTTTTGTTGCTCACGGCGAATATATTACCTCTTATGGCAACCTCTCGGAGGTCACTGTGACCAAGGATGCTGTAGTCAAGACCGGAGGTCGTATAGGAACCATCGGAGCGGCGGTAAATATCACATCAATGGAGGTTGAATACAAGATTGTTTTCGGTATCTATGCCCCAACACCCGATGTCACTATGTCGGCTGCAGAGTGTTTCAGTAAATAGCAGAATATGGATATTCAATTCTACACAGACGATTGCAACTACCGTCTGCCCCAAAAGCGGCTTATTCGCCGATGGTTGCGCGAGGTGGCACAGCAGGAGGGCAACTTCACGATAGGCGAAATTTCGTACGTTTTTTGCTCGGCAGAGCGCCATCGCGCAATGAATATCGAGTTCCTCGGTCACGATTATTTTACCGATATCATAACCTTCGACGATAGCAACCTTAAAGAGGGTTATATCGCAGGCGATATATTTATCGATATCGAAACGGTGAGAGATAATGCCCGATTGTATGGCGCAACAGCGCGCCAGGAGATGTTGAGGGTGATAGTCCACGGTGTCTTGCACCTCTGCGGACAGAAGGACAAATCACCTCGCGCCGAGAAGCAGATGCACCGCAAGGAGGATAAATATTTGGCTCTGTTAGAGCAGATTAAAAATTGAGGTAATGATGCCAAAAGTGGCGCTTTTTAGAGAAAATAGGGAGCGTAGCGATGCTATTCTCCCTATTCACATTAAATTCTTTATGGCATTGAATGGCAGATTTTTCCATTAAGCATTCCTACAGACTGCGTTGACATTGTATGCCATTAAGGGCTGAAAGCCCGTTTGTCATTTATTGTCATACACCTCTCCCAAAAACTTTTAATTTTTAATTTTTAATTTTTAATTTTGCACCCACGATGGGCTAAATTTATGGTACAGAAGTTTGATATAATCGTTATTGGTGCAGGACACGCAGGTTGTGAGGCTGCTTCAGCGGCGGCTCGCAGAGGGTGTCGCACGCTGCTCGTAACGATGGATATGACCAAGTTTGCCTCGATGTCGTGCAACCCTGCAATAGGTGGTGTGGCAAAGGGACAGATAGTCCGCGAAATAGATGCGCTCGGAGGCGAAACAGGCATCGTTACCGACCTCACAACCATACAATTCAGAATGTTAAATCGCTCGAAGGGAGCTGCAATGTGGAGCCCACGAGCCCAGTGTGACAAAGCGGCGTTCTCGGCAGAGTGGCGACACCGCCTTGAAAACCGCGAAAACCTCTTTATTTGGCAAGATTCGGTCACAGAAATACTCTTTGATGGCAAAGGTGAGAAACCTCGCGCAAAGGGCGTTAAAACGCAAATGGGCGTGGAGTTCGAGGCTAAGACCATTGTGCTGACTGCGGGAACCTTCCTTTCGGGCTTGATGCACTGTGGTCGCAACAATGCCGGAGGTGGTCGCGCAGGCGATGCTGCCTCCTATGGTGTTACGGAAAGCCTTGTGCGTCAAGGGGTTGAGGTTGGTAGAATGAAAACCGGAACACCGGCACGTCTGGATGCCCGAACCATAGATTTCTCGATCTTGGAGCAGCAACCCGGCGATGAGAATCCGTCTAAGTTCTCCTTCTCGGATGAGACAGAGGCAGTACGCGAGCAGATGCCTTGCTACCTCGTCTACACTTCGCAAGATGTGCACGATACTCTGCGTACGGGTTTTGAGGATTCACCACTTTTCAACGGCACAATCAAAGGTATTGGTCCTCGTTACTGCCCAAGTATTGAGGATAAGTTGCGCACCTTCGCTGATAAGGAGCAACATCAACTCTTCCTTGAACCTGAGGGTCGCACAACCAACGAATATTATCTTAATGGCTTCTCGTCGTCGTTGCCTTACGATGTGCAACTCTCTGCTCTTCACCAGATTAGGGGCTTGGAGAAGGTGCATGCCTACCGTACCGGTTATGCCATCGAGTACGACTACTTCCCTCCGACACAACTGAAGCACTCGTTAGAGAGCAAACTCATTGATAATCTGTACTTTGCAGGTCAAGTAAATGGCACTACGGGTTATGAGGAGGCAGCGGCGCAGGGTCTGATGGCGGGCATCAACGCATCACTCCGCTGCGAAGGAAAAGAGCCGATTGTCTTGCAGCGCGACGAGGCCTATATCGGAGTGTTGATAGATGACCTTGTGGTCAAAGGGGTCGATGAGCCATATCGAATGTTTACCTCACGAGCGGAGTATCGAATTCTACTCCGCCAAGATAATGCAGATCGCCGACTCACCCCGCTTGGCTATAAATTGGGTTTGATTTCTGAGTCGCGATACGAAAAATTCAACAAAAAAATTTCGCGCGTAGATTCACTTATTTCGTACACTCGTCAGCAGAGCGCGAAAATATGCGAAATTCAGAACTACTTAAAATCGCTCGGTTTACCCGAAATTTCGCAGGGTAAAAAGATTTTTGACCTTGCTCTTCGCAACGATTTAACACTTGCCGGCTTGGTCGAAGCCTTGCCAAAGCTCGGTAAATTTGTTCGCGAAAATGGCATCTCAGCCCAAGATATCGAAGAGGCGGAGATAGAAATCAAGTACAGCGGCTATATTGAACGCGAACGTCAAGTGGCAGAAAAGCTGCACAGATTGGAAAATATCGCTATACCCGAAGGCTTTGACTACAATTCTATGCAGTCATTAACAATAGAGGCTCGTCAAAAATTAAACAGAATACGTCCGACAACCATCGGTCAAGCTTCGCGTATTCCGGGTGTTTCGCCCGCAGATGTAAATGTCTTGTTGGTCAAATTCGGTAGATAATGTTCCACGTGGAACAGATGACGCGCTCCGAGAATTTGGCTATCGGCTAATAGAAAAAGGATTGTTCCACGTGGAACAATCCTTTTTGTTTGGTTGCTAATCGACTATGACGCACCAATTGTGAATGTCGGGAACTCTGCCATATTGCACATCTTGCAACGACTTGTACAGCTCTAAAAGAGTTGGTCCCACCTCGTCGCCGTAGTGGATTTTCTCGCCCGTGTCAGGGTCGTAAATATTGCCCAAAGGGGTGATAATTGCGCCGGTGCCGCAGGCTCCGCACTCGTCAAACGAAGCTAATTCCGCCACGTCGATCGGTCTTTGCTCAACCGTAAAGCCTTTATCCTCTGCGAGTTGCATTAACGAGTCGTTCGTGATAGATGGTAATATCGACGGTGATTTCGGGGTGATATACTTGTCGCCCTTGATTGCGATAAAGTTTGCAGCTCCGCACTCTTCAATGTATTTGTGTTCCACTGATTCGGTATATAAAACGGCACTGTAACCCATTTCGTGAGCCTCTTCGTATGAAAGCATACTCGAAGCGTAGTTGCCACCAACCTTTACGTCGCCCGTGCCAAGTGGGGCGGAGCGGTCTTGGTTGCGGTTTACGATTGCGTCAATGGGTTTAATTCCGTCCTTGAAGTATGGTCCTACGGGTGTAGCGAAGACGCAAAATCCTGCTTCGCCCGAAGGTCGAACGGTTAATCGCGGACGTGTACCGAACAATACGGGGCGGATATAGAGAGCCGCTTGCGACTCGTAAGGTGGTAAAAATTTGAGATTTCGACGTACGATATCTACGCAAGCCTCCACAAACTCGTCTGCGGAAACCATTGGTAGACAGAGCTTTCGCGCTCCTGAAGCCATGCGTGCTGCGTGGGCGTAAGGGCGGAATATTCGCACCTTTCCATCAACTCCACGAAATGCCTTGATGCCCTCGAATGCCTGCAGGCCATAGTTCAAGCAAGAGGAACACATGTGGATTGGAATATACTCGCTGGTCGTGTACTCCGGCATTGACCACTTACCGTCCTTGAAATATCGACGGAGATTTTCTCCGCCCGTTGAATTAAAATCGAAACTTAGTTCGTCCCAATCTTTTTCCATTGCATCTATACTGTTATGTGGGCTAACGCGCTCATTACAAACGCGTTACTCCCACATATTGATTGTTCCTCGTGGAACACTTCACAACTTTATCCAACAATTGCACCATTATTTGTTGCCTCGTTTGGCTGCAACAAACGCAATGCCCCCGTTGCATCCTCCGCCATAAGAATCATACCTTGCGAGGTGATACCCTTGAAGTCGCGTGGAGCCAAGTTTACAAGTACCAAAACCTGCTTTCCTACCAACTCCTCTGGCGAGAAATGCTCGGCAATTCCCGACACGATAGTGCGCTTGTCAATGCCGGTGTCGATGGTAAGTTTGAGTAATTTCTTGGTTTTTGGCAACTTTTCTGCCTCCAAAATGGTCGAAACACGAATATCCATCTTTTGGAAGTCGTCGAATGTGCACTCCTCCTTCTGTGGCTCGGCCTTAACTTCGGCTGCTTTGTTCTGCTTGGCAATCTCTTCGAGGCGGTCGAGCTGCTTCTGAATAACGTCATCCTCAATCTTCTCGAACAAGAGCGATGGCTCGCCAATATGGTGGCCTGCAGCGAGCAAATCCATAGCTCCAAGACGCTCCCAGCCAAACTTGTCGCACGCCAACATTCCGAGGATCTTGGCTGCCGAGAATGGCATAAATGGCTCGATGGCGATAGAGATATTTGCAGTGATCTGTAGCGCGATATTGAGGATTGTCTTGACGCGCTCGGCATCGGTTTTGATGAGCTTCCAAGGCTCCGAGTCGGCAAGATACTTGTTACCGATGCGGGCAAAGTTCATTGCGTCCTTCAACGCCTCGCGGAAACGATAATTCTCGATATTAGACTCCAATGAAGCCTTGATCGACGACAATTCGGCGATTGTATCGCGGTCATAATCAGCGAGTTCGCCACATGCAGGCACCTCGCCGTCATAGTACTTCTTGGTGAGTACCAATGCGCGATTTACAAAGTTTCCGAGTACGGCTACGAGCTCGTTATTGTTGCGTGCCTGATAGTCCTTCCAGGTGAAGTCGTTGTCCTTTGTCTCGGGCGCAGTTGCGCAGAGAGCATAGCGTAAGACATCCTCCTTGCCAGGGAAATCTACGAGGTACTCGTGCAACCATACTGCCCAATTCTTCGAGGTCGAAATTTTGTTTCCCTCGAGGTTTAGGAACTCGTTGCTTGGTACGTTCTCGGGCAAAATGTACTCGCCGTGCGCCTTCAACATCGAAGGGAACACGATGCAGTGGAATACGATGTTGTCCTTGCCGATGAAGTGAACAAGCTTGGTCTCCTCGCTCTTCCAATATTTTTCCCAATCAGGTGTAAGTTCCTTGGTAGCAGATATATAGCCGATTGGCGCATCGAACCAGACGTATAATACTTTACCCTCGGCACCCTCCACTGGAACAGGGATACCCCAATCGAGGTCGCGGCTTACGGCGCGAGGCATCAAGCCTCCGTCGAGCCAACTCTTGCACTGTCCGTAGACATTGGATTTCCACTCCTTATGTCCCTCCAATATCCACTCACGTAGCATCTGCTCGTACTGATCGAGAGGCAGGTACCAATGCTTTGTTTCGCGCTTTACGGGGGTTGCTCCCGAGAGAGTTGAACGAGGATTTACCAATTCGTCGGGCGAGAGAGTCGAACCGCATACCTCGCACTGATCGCCATAGGCTCCCTCTGCACCACACTTGGGGCAAGTACCTGTAATATAGCGGTCTGCAAGGAATGATTTTGCCTCCTCGTCGTAGAATTGCTCGGTTGTCTGCTCTACGAACTTGCCCTCGTCGTACAACTTGCGGAAGAACGCTGATGCGGTCTCTGCGTGTACGGGCGACGATGTTCGCGAGTAGATATCGAACGATATACCGAGCTTCTCGAACGAATCCTTGATTATGGCGTGGTAGCGGTCCACCACCTGTTGTGGGGTGATGCCCTCCTTCTTAGCCTTGATAGTGATAGGCACTCCGTGCTCGTCGCTTCCGCATACCGAAATCACATCGCGACCTCGTAAACGGAGATAGCGAGTGTAGATGTCGGACGGGATATATACGCCTGCAAGGTGACCGATATGCACCGGACCATTTGCGTAAGGCAACGCCGAAGTGATAAGATATCTCTTAAAATCCTTTGACATAATATTTCTTTTTGGTAGTTCTAACTTGCAAAGTTAGTAATAAAACGGAAAACGGAAAAATTTTTTCCTTTCAGTTTGCCGTCCACCCTTTTAGTATTTCAACCAACGCCACAAATCGCGGAGTTTTGGCTTGGTGCCGTGCATAAAGATACCGATCTTGTAGATCTTGGCAGCACCCCAAACACAAACGGTGAATGTCGCATAGAGAAGCACTAACGAGGTCACAATCTCCCATGTTGGTATGCCACTCGGAATACGCGCCACCATAACTATAGGCGAGGTGAACGGAATCATCGAACACCAAAATACGATTGGTGAGTTAGGGTCCTTCATAACCATCATTGTCACCACGAATGCCACAATAATAGGCAGCGTAACAATGGTTGTGAGCTGTTGTGCATCCTGAGCCTGATCTACACTTGCTCCAATGGCAGCATAGAGTGATGCGAAGAGTAAAAATCCTCCAACGAGATAGAGTAACACCGTGCCGATAATCATTGCGAGATGTCCCGTGTCGAGCAAAGATGCCATTGCTGTAAGCATCTCGGGCGAAAGATCCTGCTGTGTCGCAAGAGCAGTAACATCGGCTCCTGCCTGTACCTGTTGTACGCTCTCGAGGATATTTTCAGGCATAAGAGCCGGCATAATGACGGAGCTGAAAAGCACTATCAACACGCCCCATACAAGCACCTGCACCGCCGCTACAAGGGCTATGCCGAGAATCTTGCCCATCAACATCTGGAACGGCTTTACCGTGGAAACCATAACCTCCAAGTTGCGCGAGTTCTTCTCCTCGATAACGCTCTGCATAACCATAGAGCCATAGATGGCAAGAATGAAATAGAGCAAAAATCCGAGTATCATTCCCACTAACGAAGAGGCGATTGCCGAGGTTGCTGCCGACTCTTTTTCCTCGTCGGTGCGGAAGGTGGTGAGATGTACCGACGCCTCAACCTTTTCGAGTATCTCGTCGATATTTTCGATGTTGTAGGCTTTGAGTCGCTCTGCCTCGATAACACCCTCTATCTGGTCGGCAATATTCTCTTCGAGAATAAGCGACGAAGACGAGGTGGTATAGAGTCGGGCATCGTTAGGGTTTGCCACAATATCTTTGCCTATGTGCAGCACTCCGAAGCTCTCCTCGTTCTGCGATGTGGCAATCAATGCCTGCTGCAGGTCGTTTTCCGTTATTTCGAAGACCAACTCCTCGTCGGACACAAGTTTCGGAGCGACAATGCCGCTCTCGTCAATGACCATAATCTTCTTTGTTTCGCTATCCACAAACTCCATAATCAGAGTCGGTGCCGCACCCAATAAAATCATTAACAACGGCATTAAAATCGTCGTTATGATAAACGACTTCTTGTATACTCGTTCGCGAAATTCGCGCATCAATATCAAGCCTATATTTCTCATAGTTTATTGTTTGTTAAGTTATTGCATTTTGTGCTGTAAATCGTTCCGATGGACTCTTTTTGTACCTTGCTTGTGTCGTAAATGCTCACATACCCCAAGTATGCTCCGCTTTCCGCCCCGGTGCAACGCCCAAAAATAGTCTCATCGCCTCCGATTTTTCCATTTGGGTAGAGCTTTTTTGTTAAGTTATTGCACTTTGTTCCGATGGACTCTTTTTGTACCTTGCTTTCACATACCCCAAGAGCAAAAGATAGTAAGGGGAGAGACAAAGTTTAATTTCCCTAAATTCACTAATTTCTCTAAACTCCCTAAAACCCTCAGAGCCCACTATAGTGCGCCATTCACCGCGCGGATAAAGATATCGTTCATCGAAGGAATTGTCTCGGTGAACTGTCGCATCTCTACCGTATCGTTGATAAGGGCAACAACCGAGCGAACATCCTCGTTGCGCCCGATATGTATCTTGAGCGAAGAGAAGCCCGTTGCAGAGGCCTCGTTTTCGAGTATCTCGCAAACGCCTCCAATACGCTCGGCAAGTTGCTGGCTATCACCCTTGTACTGCACTGAGAAGATGTTTCCTCCGTGGGCGCGACGAATATCATCGACCTTGCCTGAGAGTATGTTGTGCGACTTGTTGATAAGGGTTATGTGGTCGCAAATCTCCTCCACAGACGACATGTTGTGTGTAGAGAAGATTACCGTAGCACCCTCGTCACGCAGTCGCAAAATCTCCTCCTTGAGCAGATTGGCATTGATAGGGTCAAAACCCGAGAATGGCTCATCGAATATGAGAAGTTCGGGGCGGTGAAGCACGGTCACTATAAACTGTATCTTCTGCGCCATACCCTTCGACAGATCCTCGACCTTCTTGTTCCACCAATCCTCGATGCCGAAGCGGGTGAACCACTCCTTCAGTCCGAGCAAGGCATCGTGGTGCGACAGACCCTTCAACTTGGCGAGAAAGAGGGCCTGTTCGCCCACCTTCATCTTACGATACAAGCCTCGCTCCTCGGGGAGGTAGCCGATGCGAAAGATATCCTGCTGCGTTATTGGTTTGCCATCAAAGAGGATGCGCCCCTCGTCGGGCAGAGTTATGCGGGTTATTGTGCGGATAAGTGTGGTTTTGCCTGCACCGTTTGGGCCGAGCAGACCATAGACCGAGCCACGCGGTATCTCAACCGTGACATTGTCAAGTGCGGTGTGTGCCGAAAATCGTTTGGTGATCTGTTCGGCGGTAATAATGTTGCTCATACACCTAAAAATTTTTAGAAAACATACTGCAAATATATAAAATTTCTATTAACTTTGCATAGAATAGCGGCTTGTTTTGTTGCTTTGGTAGATTAGACGCAAAAAACACAAAATAACTACAAGAATGAAACAGAAAACAGTTTTGGTATCGGGTGGAGCTGGATATATCGGCTCGCACACCGCAGTGGAGCTTATCAACGCAGGTTTGAGCGTTGTTGTTGCCGACAACCTCTCTAACTCCGATATGTCAGGCGTGGAGGGTGTTCGCAAGATTACAGGCGTGGATGTGCCGTTCATAAATGTTGATTGCTGCGACAAGGAGGCTTTCCGCGAAGTGTTCGAGAAGTATGAGTTTGACTCGGTGATTCACTTTGCAGCATTCAAGGCTGTGGGCGAGTCGGTGGCAGACCCTATAAAATACTACCGCAACAACCTCCTCTCGTTTATGAATATCATCGACCTGATGCGCGAGTATGATCGTCACAACATTGTATTCTCGTCGTCGGCTACC
>JAZNHC010000173.1:0-4341 GCA_045576755.1 Alistipes sp. | reverse complement strand
CATCGTCGATGATTGCTGCGTTCGACTCGACTCCGTTCACCGAAATCTTGTCGCCATCGCTCCACACGAGCGGATAGACCTCACCTGCCTTCTCGCCGAGCTGAGTCTTTGTTTCCTCCAACGAGAGCGAGATGACAGTCTGACCATCGCCGCCCAACTGAACGCCGAGGTCCTCAGTTACATCGGTTGTACACGCGAACGCGAACAACGCTGTAACCGCCACGAAAATTCTTGTCAAATTTTTCATTGTTTGTCTTTTAATGGTTAATAATTTGTTTTTTAATGGTTAATAATAAGTTTATTTTCTTTTTTTGTGTTTGTTGCCTCTGCCCGTATTACGCAAATTGAATTAAAATTCAACATTTCGAATAATGTTGCAGTTGCTATATGTGTGTATATTACCGCGCAAATTTAAGCATGTTTTTGCAGAAAAGCAAGAATATGTGAATAAAATTTTGCATATTCAAGAAGATGGCACTTGTGCGATAATTCTCGGCGGTAATATTTCATATTATAAATTTATTTTGTTATCTTTGCAAGTTGTATGGCTCCGTAGTTCAATGGATAGAATTTAAGATTCCGGTTCTTACGATAGCGGTTCGAATCCGCTCGGGGTCACAAAGTGAAATGCAAAATTAAATAGCCAATGGCTAATATGATGGAGAGAAAAATCGAGAGCGATAGCGAGTTCGAGGGCAGAATACGTCCGCAAGAGTTGGCAAGTTTCTCCGGTCAGGAGAAGATTGTCGAAAATCTGCGCGTATTCATTAAGGCTGCGCTGATGCGTGGCGACTCGCTCGATCATACCCTACTGCACGGGCCTCCCGGACTTGGTAAGACCACCCTCGCAAATATTATCGCCAACGAGATGGGGGCGCAACTGAAGGTCACCTCCGGACCGGTGCTTGATAAGCCTGGCGACCTTGCCGGATTATTGACCAACCTCTCGGCCGGTGACGTGCTCTTTATTGATGAAATTCATCGTCTATCCCCTATTGTCGAGGAGTATCTTTACTCTGCGATGGAGGATTTTAAGATCGATATCGTTCTCGATAAGGGACCATCGGCGCGTTCGATTCAGATCGAGCTTGCTCCGTTTACCCTTATTGGAGCTACCACGCGAAGCGGTCTTCTGACGTCGCGTTTGCGTGCCCGATTTGGTATTCAGTGTCACCTCGAATATTACGATTCGACGGTGTTGAGCCGCATTGTTAAACGTTCGGCATCCATTTTGGGAGTGTCGATTGATGACGACGCTGCGCTCGAGATTGCACTGCGCTCGCGAGGTACGCCGCGTATCGTCAATTCGTTGTTGCGTCGTGTGCGCGACTTTGCGATGGTTAAGGGCGAGGGTTGCATCGATCTGGAGATTACGAGAATGGCTTTGGAGGCTCTCAATATCGACTCGAGAGGTTTGGATATGATGGATAACAAGATACTCTCGACTATCATTGCAAAGTTTAATGGAGGGCCTGTGGGTCTGAATACCATAGCTACGGCTGTGAGCGAGGATGCCGGCACTATCGAAGAGGTCTACGAGCCATTCCTCATAAAGGAGGGATTCTTGAAACGTACACCACGTGGTCGCGAGGCTACGGAGCTGGCGTACAAACACTTGGGTTTGACGCAGCCCGAACGAGAAGGAGAATTATTCTAATTTCAAAACATTTAAATTATAACAATTATGGCAAAGGTTATTACAATTATCGGATCGGGAATGATGGGTTCTGCTCTCGCATTTCCAGCAGCAGAGAATGGACACGAGGTGCGTTTGGTAGGTTCGCCGCTCGATAACGAGATTATCGACGCATGCATCGCAACAAATCGTCACCCTAAGTTTGATCGCGACTTCCCTGCAGGTGTTAAATACTACAAAGTTACCGAGTGGAAAGAGGCTGTCAAGGGTTGCGACTTCGTGATTGGCGGTGTGTCGTCGTTCGGTGTGGATTGGTTTGGCGATGAGATCCTCGCTAACTTGGATCCTTCGGTGCCTGTACTCTCGGTGACAAAGGGTTTGATCAATCTTGAGGACGGTACCTTGATCTCTTACCCTGATTATTGGCGCAAGAACCTGCTCGCAAAGGGTATTGATCGTCACGTAAACGCTGTGGGTGGCCCTTGTACTTCGTACGAGTTGGTATTCCACGATCAGACTGAGGTCGCTTTCTGCGGTGTTAATACTGCTGAGTTGAAGATGTTGAAGGAGGCGATGACCACTTCGTACTATCACATCTCACTCACGAACGATGTAATCGGCTTGGAGAGTGCTGTGGCATTGAAGAACGCATATGCTTTGTCGGTAGCAATGACTATCGGTTTGGTTAATCGTCATCACGGTGAGGATGCAGGCTTGCACTACAACTCGCAGGCTGGCGCCTTCTTCCAGGCAGTACGCGAGATGACCCGTTTGATGAATTTGCAGAATGGCTCGTTGGATGCACTCAATATCGGTATCGGAGACCTCTACGTAACTGTTTACGGTGGTCGTACACGTAAGATCGGTATCTTGCTCGGTGAGGGTAAGACATACGAGGAGGCAATGGATATCTTGGCTGGTGTAACCCTCGAGTCGTTGGTTGTGGCTCGTCGTGTTGCAAAGGCTATCTATCGTAAGGCCGAGCTCGGCTTGGTTTCGTTGGCCGACTTCCCAATGTTGTGCCACTCGAACGATGTTCTCGAGAATGGCAAGGATGCTGAGCTTCCTTGGGAGTCCTTCACTTTCGACCACACAAAATAGTGCGTATGGCACAATTGAAAGGACTTGTTTTCGATATGGATGGTACTCTGGTGGATAATCTGGAGTACCATTTCCTATCGTTTGATGAGTATGCTCGTCGCAAAGGCTTGACTTTGATTGAGCCTGTGTCGTTGAAAATCAACGGTATGCACAGCGATGATGTCTTCCGAACATTGTTGGGAGAGGAGCAGTGCAAGAAGTACTCGTTGGACGAACTCAACCGTGGCAAGGAGGAGGTCTATCGCGATATGTATCGCGGAAAGATCAAGCCTATTGCAGGTATTATGGAGTTGCTGCGCGAAGCAAAAGAGAAGGGCGTAAAGTGCGCTATCGGATCATCGGGTTGTCGCGAAAATGTCGAGTTTATAATCGAGGGTTTGGGTATCGAGGATTTGATCAATGTGTCGATAAGTGGCAGTGATGTTACACACGGGAAACCGCATCCAGAAATATTCGCTACGGCAATCGAGCGTATGGGGCTGAAACCCGAGGAGTGTATTGTGGTTGAAGATGCCGTGAACGGTATTTTGGCAGGTGTTGCAGCGGGTTGCAAGTGTTTAGGTATCACGACTACATCCACCGATGAGACGCTGGCAAATGCCGGAGCTACGATGTGTGCAAAGGATTTTTCGAATGTAACTATCGAGAGTCTGCAGCAAATTTTGTAAACACTGAGCGAAAGTTAAGTAGATAAGAGATAGCCCCGAGCTCTTTGGCTCGGGGCTATGCTTTTAGAAGCTATATTTTGCTAAGACATTTATGCGGTTCGAGTGAGCCTTTGCGCCATCCATATTCTTGCGATGACCGTAGAGATATTCGGCTGCAAGAACAAAGCGAGGTGTCACATTCCAAAATACATTTCCGAAGATATACTGTCCTTGTTTGTACATATCGTCGTTGTAGATGCCATTCTTCTTGCGAACAGTAACGGCTGAATAACCGCCCGAAACGAAGAGGTTAGGCAAGAGGTTGATCTGTGCTGCTGCCTGCCATCCGAACATCGGGGTTGTCTGAACACGTGTAGGATCGTCGGGACGTGGCGTAAAGTCGAGTCCTGAACCCATCAGATCGTTGAGGTATCGAGTGATACCCTCGCCATAAATTCCGTTCATAAAGAGTTCCAAGTATTTGGTTACGTGGATATTGCCACTGAACTGAACTCCCCAGCCGAAGAGGTCGTCTTCGCCATGCTTGGCATCGTTATATAGGTACATGTCGCGAAAAACGGCAGATGCGCGGATGTGGCTTTCGCGGTTTTTACCCCACGAATATTGGAGGTAAATCGGAAAGTCGGGCACACGCTGCGGAATAGCCATAAGCGTTTCTCCATAGGTACCCGATACGCCAGGCATTTCGGCTGCAGCACCCACTTTCAAGTGGTCTTTAAGGAACGAGTGCTCGTAGCGAATCATTGTGGCAAAGCGGAAATTGTAGGCGTTAGGACCCTGAAAATCGATTGTTGTAGGTGCGGCTGTCAGGTCGCAAAAGGTTGTTACGTCACGACCAATGGTTAAGCCGAGCATCTGCACATAACCCGAACGAATACGAGGCGTGTAGCTTCCTGTTAAGCCTCCTCGGAAGTCTAAATCCATAAATACATGTAC
>JAZNHC010000172.1:0-4970 GCA_045576755.1 Alistipes sp. | reverse complement strand
AGGAGGCAAACCAGCTTATCGAGGAGTTTATGTTGCTGGCAAATCGTCGCGTGGCGGAGTTCTGCGCTCGCACACACGGCAAGGAGCGCACAATGGTATTCCGCGTTCACGACACACCAAATAGCGATAAGTTCGAGCGTTTCCGCTCCTTCATACTTCGCTTCGGCCACATCTTCAAGTCGCCACTCGACAAGGGAAATGCCGCTGCGAAGGAGCTGAACAAATTACTCGCCTCGATAAAGGGCAGACCCGAGGAGAATGTCGTTTCGACACTCGCCATACGTTCGATGGCAAAGGCGGTCTACACCACCGAGAATATCGGCCACTATGGCTTGGCATTCCCATACTACACCCACTTCACATCGCCGATCCGTCGCTACCCCGATATGATGGTGCATCGCCTGCTACAACGATACCTCGACGGCAAACGCTCTGCCAACAAGGATATGCACGAGTCGCTCTGTGTACACTGCTCAGAGCGCGAGGTTATAGCTGCCGAAGCGGAACGCGCATCGATAAAGTACAAGATGGTGGAGTTTATGGCAGATAAGATTGGCGAGGAGTTCGACGGACACATCTCGGGAATGAACGAGTGGGGAATATATGTCGAGCTGGAGAATTCGATAGTCGAGGGAATGATGCTTATGCGCGATATCGAGGGCGATTTCTATCAATTCGACGAGGAGCGATACGAAGTATACGGTCACTCGACAGGTAAGATATTCACCCTTGGCGACAAGGTGCGTATCCGCGTCAAGAGTGCCGACCTGCGACGCAGACTCTTGGACTTCGAGTTTGTGAGATGCCTATAACTCGGCCTACTATCGGTTTTTGAACTACATAAGGAGTGTGTCCAATACTTTTGGGCGTACTCCTTTTGCTAAATGGACACTCTTTTTTTCACAAATAGAGTTCTGTTTCTCTTTTTTTTACTATCTTTGCGAGAGAATGCGCAGCACACACGCGCACATTGCACAGCTCGTAGCCACCACAAAACGGACAGGAGCTACCCAAACCGAAATAATTGTTAAAAATATAATATTTCTGAAGTATGGCTATAATTAACACCCTTAGTTGGGAGCAAACAAGCCGTGAAGATATTGTCTACAAGTTCCCTTCGCAGGAGATTACACTTGGTAGTGTATTGACCGTGAACGAGAGTCAAGAGGCACTCTTCTTCAAGAATGGCACGCTCTGCGACACTTTTGGCGCCGGACGTCACGTCTTATCGACATCAAATTTGCCTATCCTCGGCAAGTTGGTAAACCTTCCAAGCGGAGGTAAAACAACCTTTACGGCTGAGGTGTGGTTCGTAAGCAAGCTCAACAAGCGAGATATGTTCTGGGGAACAGGAGGTCTTCGCATCATCGACCCATATTTCCAGATTCCTATCAAGATTTCGGCAAGAGGTCAGTATGGCATTCGCATCATCGACAGCGCAATGTTTATCAAAAAGTTGATCGGCACATTGACCAACTTCTCGTCCGATCAGATTGACGAGCAACTTCGCATCGACGTTGTCGAGACCGTAAAGGTCAGCATCAGCAAGTATATGAAGGAGAACAACGTCAATATCAACGAGCTTGGAGTGAGCTACCGCGAACTCTCGCGCACCATCATCAAGAGTTTGAGCGAGGTATTCGAGGAGTATGGTATCGAGTTGCTCAACTTCAATGTCGAGAGCATCGATTTCGACGAGAAGGACAAGGGCTACCAGGCTGTAATGGATGGTATAGCAGAGCAGGCTCGTTTGAGCAAGCTCGGCATCAGCTACGCGCAGCAAAAGCAGTTTGACATTGCGCAGACCGCAGCAGGAAACGAAGGTGCCGGCAACTTTATGGGTGTTGGTATGGGCTTCGGAATGGGCAACGGTATGGGACAGATGATGGGTCAGGTGATGGGCAACACAATGCAGGCTGCCCCACTTCCACCACAACCGCCACAGCCTGTGTCGTTCTACATCGCAAACAATGGTCAAACCGTAGGTCCATACGCTTTGGATGTAATTCAGGGTATGATCGCACGCGGCGAGGTGACCGCCAATACCTATGTCTACAAGGTTGGAGGCTCGGCGTGGACATTTGCAATGAACACCCCTGAGTTGGCGCAATTCTTTGCTCCGACTCCACCGCCACCGGCTCCGACATTGTAAAAGAAGAGTGTATAACCTTAATTCGAAAAAAGAGATGAAGAAGTTTATATTTCCGATAGTTGTGGTCCTTGCCGTGGCTTGTACAGCCGGCCTGTACTACCTGCTTTTCGATCAGCAGACCAGCAATCTATTCTACCTCAACACGGCAGTAGCCTGCATAGCAGAGATTTTGCTGTTGATGAACATACCTATTTGGTCGAGCAAAAAGCTGCTAACCATAACAAACGCTACGGTTTCGACCTTCACAAACATCTACGCCATAGCGGTATTTCTCTGGACTCTAATCTTCTCGTTAGCCATCTACGAGCCTCAGAACGAGCAGTTTAAGACATTTCTTATAGGCTTGCTCATTGTCACATTGCTCTACATCGTGATCTGTGGTATCGCTGCAGTCAGCACAACCACCGCAGAGGGTATCTCCGAGGAGCAGACCGCGCAGGTGGAGAAGCGCGAGAACCTGAAGCAGACCGTGGCACTTACCATTATGGATATCTGCAACACCTTGGAGAGTGACGAATCGGAGTGGAAGGATAACACCGTACGCCTTCTCAAGATGATTTCGGATAAGGTGAGCTCATTGCCGAGCGAGAAACTCGCACGCACACCCGACATTGCACAGAATGTGAAGGAGAATATTATGGAGATCTCTCTCTTGTGCGAGCAGATTGCCTCGGCTGAGGATGCGTCCACCGTGCAAACCGAGATTACCAATAAGCTAAACAGACTCAACAAATATATAACAACCGTTAAAACACTATAGCTATGGAGCAAGGAATAAAGTGTCCCAATTGCGGAGGCGACAAGTTCAAGCCTGTCAATGACAGCACCCTGAAGTGTGCATATTGCGGACATACAATCATACACAACGTACCAAAGCCTGTTCAGCCACCAAAGGAGAGCGTACCCGAGCCACCTATTCAATTCGTGGAAGACGACAGAAGGGATAAGACAACGGCAATATTGCTCGCGTTGTTCCTTGGATGGTGTGGCGCACACAAGTTCTATCTCAGACAATCGGGACTCGGACTCCTCTATCTGGTATTTTGTTGGTCATACGTACCAGCTGTTGTCTCGTTTGTCGAGTTTATAATTTTGCTGTGTATGAACCAAAGCGACTTTGACCGCAAGTACAATTCTACGCGCTAACAGACGACAAGAAGATTGTAAAGCACTCAAATTTCCGATGATTTGAGTGCTTTGTCTTTTACGAAAAAGTTTGCTAACTTTGCGCTATGGGACTGCAAAAGATATACGACAAAGCGTTTGCCGGAGAGAGAATCTCGCACGAAGAGGCGTTGCGCCTATGGCGTGAAGCCCCATTGCATCTATTGGCCGAACAGGCTGACCGTTTGCGTGCCACCAAGGTTGCTGACCCCGAGGTTGTGACGTGGCAGATTGACCGCAATATCAACACCACAAACGTCTGCGTGTCGGGATGTCGCTTCTGCAACTTCCACTGCAAGCCCCACCAGGTAGAGCGTCACTACATAACCTCGCTCGACGAATATATCCGCAAGACCGAGGAGATGTTTGCCCTCGGTGGCGATCAGCTTTTGTTGCAGGGAGGCATGCACCCCGCCCTCGGCATCGAGTACTACGAGGAGCTATTCTGCGCCCTCAAGGAGCGATTTCCATCGCTGCGTCTAAACGCTCTCGGAGCCCCCGAGGTTGCACATATTGCGCGCATAAGCAAAATATCCACGCAAGAGGTGTTGGAACGACTGCGACGTGCCGGACTCTCCTCACTTCCGGGTGCCGGAGCCGAGATTTTGGTGGAGCGCGTACGCAAGGTGATCTCCCCTGCCAAGCCAAGTGCCGAGGAGTGGTTGCGCGTAATGCACGAGGCTCACGAGATGAATATCCCGACCACCGCAACAATGATGTATGGCCATACAGAGAGCATTGAAGAGCGCATCGAGCACCTCATCCGTCTACGCGATTTGCAAGCTGAATGTCCCGAAGGAAACTATGGCTTCACCGCCTTTATTCCGTGGATATTCCGCTCGGAGGGCACACAACTCGAGAAGATGGGATACTCGACACGCTTCTCGCCTACGGAGTATTTGCGACTGATAGCCGTTGCGCGTTTGGTGCTGAACAACATACGCAATATTCAGGCTTCGTGGCTCACCGTAGGCAAGCAGACGGCGCAGATAGCACTCCACAGCGGAGCAAACGATATGGGTTCGATCATGATTGAGGAGAATGTGGTCTCGTCAGCAGGAGCACACAATCGATTTGACCGCGAAGGCATCTGCCGTGCTATCCGCGAAGCGGGCTTCACCCCTCGCCTCCGCAACCAGCTATACGAATATAGGGATTAGACGAGTGTGCAATAAAAATAGTAAAGGCGAGGATAACCTCGCCTTTACTATTTTTGAACTGATGCTCTTTTAAACTTATGCCAAAGGCTTAACGCTTACATAAGAGCGGTTGTCAGCCTTCTTTGTGAAGACTACTGTACCGTCAACCAATGCGAAGAGGGTGTGATCCTTACCCATACCCACGTTCTCGCCTGGGTT
The DNA here is from genome assembly GCA_045576755.1 of Alistipes sp. GTDB lineage: Bacteria > Bacteroidota > Bacteroidia > Bacteroidales > Rikenellaceae > Alistipes. The sequence goes on along the minus strand of JAZNHC010000172.1, from coordinate 296 downwards.
GTGAACTGTACCACGCTGACGAACGATGATGTTGCCTGCCTTAGCAAACTGACCACCGAAAAGCTTCAAACCGAGTCGTTTGCTCTCCGACTCACGGCCGTTCTTCGAACTACCTACACCTTTTTTGTGTGCCATACTTCTCTAACAGTTTTTAGGGTTATGCAACAATGTCCTCAATCAAAATCTGCGACAGGTACTGGCGATGACCGTTGCACTTCTGATAACCAGTTCTGCGCTTCTTCTTAAACACCAAGACCTTGTCGTCCTTGAGGTGCTTGAGAATCTTACACTTTACG
>JAZNHC010000171.1:0-9528 GCA_045576755.1 Alistipes sp. | reverse complement strand
CTTCCACATTCCGATTACGGGGTAACGGCTCTTTGGCTTTACGACAACAGAATCCGCGCTTTCGGCACATACTGCAGAAAACACGAAGAAAAATGTGAACATTGTTGCCAAAAGCCTTCTCATATCTCTTTACTGCTAATTACTGTGGGATGAATATGTACGTTATTGTTCCCTGCTGTTTTATGGGAGCACTTCCGTTTATGTCAAATGTCGAGCCACGGGCAGCACTTATGGCCGTTTGGCGCATACATTCGTCGCCTCCGCTTATTACGGTGGCGGCAATCACACTGCCGCCCTGATCGAGTGTCGCCGATATCACAACCTCGCCACCACCTTCGCAACGGTATGCCGGAACAATCAAGTGACGAGCGTGGCGTATCGGATCTTTGAAGTTGTAGCTCACCGTTACATTACCTTTGCGCTTGGCACTCTTGTTGTTGTTAGGGCTGTTGCTTTTGTTGTTGCGGTTTTGCTGATTGTTTGGAGAAGTAGCGTCACCGAGTAAGCCCTTTTCGTATGCTTCACGGTTTTGATTCATCTCTTCCTGAATTCGCTTTGCTTCTTCATTGAGCTCGCTTGCGTCAAAACCCTTGTCATCATTCAGATTCTCGTTTGTGGCATTCTCGTTCGAGTCGAGATTTTGTATGGAACTCCAATCGATTTTGTTGTTCTTCTCCTTGATCTCTTGCAGAAGTCGATCTCGTTCCTCTTCGAGGAGTGCCACATCCTCTAAGTCGATATACATCGTCTCGGGCGCTTCGCGAGTGAATGTGCCAATTTTCGACACCACGAAGATTATCGCCATCGAGAGGTAGACAATCGTGGTGATACATAGACCTATGCGGTTGTCGTATATCCAACTCATAAAATCCTGCTTACGATTGTCGAACGGCAACTTCAGCCTTGGTCTGCGTGGACGAGGTTTCTGGGTGACGTTTTTGTCTGTATTATTGCTCTTTTGCTCCATTGTGTCCGGAAATAGTATGCAAATTTAATCATTTTTCAAAAAAAAATACTATCTTTGTGGTAATTATATGCTATACTTTGCGGTATAAGGCAAAAAAATGAACATTATGTCAGTAAAACAGAATACACTCGGAGCTCCGATAACCTTTTCGGGTAGAGGACTCCATACCGGAAAGCAGGTTACCATGACCGTCAGCCCTGCTCCGGAAAATCACGGTATTGTATTTCGTCGTATCGATCTTGCAGGAGCCCCTTCGGTCCCTGCATTGTGCGAGTATGTGATTGATACTTCGCGCGGAACAACCATCGGAATTGGTGAGGCGCGTGTAAGCACTATCGAGCACCTTATGTCTGCATTGTGGACCCTTGGTGTAGATAACGCGTTGGTCGATATCAATGCCCCCGAAACGCCTATTCTCGACGGCTCGGCACGCGAGTATGCAACCGAGATTTTGCGTGTGGGAGTGGCTGAACAGTCGGCAGAGCGAAAATATTACGAGGTGACCGAAAAACAGGTTTACGCTATCCCCGAGAAGGGTGTGATGTTGGCAATATATCCGAACGAGGAGTTTTCGGCATCGGTGCATATCGACTTCAACTCGAAGATTATAGGTAACCAATACGCAACCTTTGGTCCCGAGGACAATTATGCCGAAAAAATAGCTCCGAACCGCACATTCGTCTTTTTGCACGAGATCGAGGCGTTGGCGGCTGCGGGCTTGGTGAAGGGTGGCGATGTGGATAATGCCATCGTCATAGTCGAAAATCCGGTTACGGATGAGCAGTTGCAACGTCTTTCGACCCTATTCGACAAGAAGGATATTCGAGTTACGGGTGGATATCTGAATAACCTCGAACTCCGTTCGACAAACGAGATGGCTCGACATAAACTGCTCGACTTGCTCGGCGACTTCGCTCTGCTTGGACGTCGCATCAAGGGCAGTGTTATGGCTACCCGCCCCGGACACTTGGCCAATACGGAGTTTATGAAGCAGATTCATAACTCTATTCGTCGCGAAGGTGTCAAGCCGCGCTTCAAATATGATCGCAAGAAGGCTCCGTTGTTCGATATTATGGATATTCAGAAGATGTTGCCGCATCGTTTTCCATTCTTGTTGGTGGATAGAATCTTCCATATGGACGATCTCTCGATTGCCGGTATCAAGCAGGTTACGATCAACGAGCCATTCTTCCAGGGGCACTTCCCAACCGAGCCGGTTATGCCGGGAGTGCTTATTGTGGAGGCAATGGCGCAGTGTAGCGGTATATATGTGTTGAGCAAGGTCGAAAATCCGAGCGACTATTCGACCTATTTCCTCCGTATCGATAATGTTCGTTTCCGCCACAAGATTGTGCCGGGCGACACTATGCAGATCGAGTGCGTCTTGTCCGAGCCGCCACGTCGCAATTTGGCAGATGTGGAGTGCAAGGTCTTCGTGGGTGATACTCTCGCTTGCGAAGCGTCGATTGTAGCACAGATTATCAAGAATAAATAGAGTAGAAATAACAATTTTTATAGCCAATGGCTGATGGCTAATGGCTAAAAGCAAAAAAAGTAAAAGATATGATTAGTCCTTTGGCTTATGTGCATCCCGACGCAAAGTTGGGTAATAATGTGACGGTAGAGCCGTTTGCCTACATCGCAGGCGATGTTGAAATTGGTGATGATTGTTGGATTGGTCCGGGTGCTGTCATTCACGACGGTGCGCGTATCGGCAAGCGCAATAAGATACACACCGCAGCTTCGATTTCGTGCCTTCCGCAGGATCTGAAGTTTGCGGGCGAGAAGACTACGGCTGTGATTGGTGACGACAACGATATCCGCGAGTGTGTGACAATCAGCCGAGGTACCGCTTCGCGAGGTACGACTGTGGTGGGCGACGGCAATCTTCTGATGGCATACGTTCACGTGGCGCACGACGACGTGGTGGGCAGCCACTGCGTTATTGCAAATCGCGTGTCGTTGGCAGGCGAGGTCGAGGTTGGCGATTGGGTCGTTATTGGTGGACACTCGGCGGTGCACCAGTGGTGTAAGATTGGCGACCACTCGATGATTCAAGGCGGAACGCTTGTGCGTCAGGATGTGCCTCCATTTATCACTTTGCGCGAGACAGGAAGCTACGCAGGTATCAACAAGGTGGGTCTTTCGCGTCGCGGATTTACACCCGAGCAGATCGAGATTATTCATAGCACTTGCCGTGTGATTTTCCAGAGCGATCTGAACTTTACGAACGCCTGCAACGAGGCGGAGAATACTGTACCACAGTCACCTGAACGCGATGCCATTATCGAGTTTGTGCGCTCATCGCAGCGTGGTGTGATCAAGAAATACGGACGTTAAAGAGCTAAAAGATGAAAGTCGCCCTTTTTGTCCCCTGCTATGTAAATGCGCTCTATCCCGAGGTTGCTGTGGCATCGTACAAGCTGCTCACTTCGCTTGGATTGGATGTCGATTACCCGTTGGAACAGACCTGTTGTGGTCAGCCGATGGGCAATGCAGGATACGAGAAGGATGCCCAACCCTTGGCACAACGTATGGAGGAACTGTTTGCCGGCTATGATTACGTTGTAGGTCCTTCGGCAAGTTGCGTTTCGTTTGTGCGCGAGGCATACCCGCGTATGGGCGTACATAGAGAGGGACACGAGTGCCTTTCGAACCGAATATACGAAATTTGCGAATTTGTGCACGATGTGGTTAAGCCTGCGTCGTTGGTGGCTCGCTTTCCGCACAAGGTATCTATCCACAACTCTTGTCACGGTGTGCGCCTTATGGGGCTGAGTGCGCCAAGCGAACAGAATATCCCATACTACTCGAAGTTGCGCAATCTGCTCTCATTGGTCGAGGGTGTAGAGGTTGTTGAGCCTGAACGCAGGGATGAGTGTTGCGGCTTCGGAGGGTTGTTCTCGATAGAAGAGAGTGCTGTGTCGGCGCGTATGGGGCACGATAAGGTGCAACGTCACATAGCTACGGGAGCAGAGTATATTACGGGGGCTGACTCGTCGTGTCTGATGCACATGGGTGGCGTTATAGAGCGCGAAAGGTTGCCTATCCGCACAAAACATATTGTCGAAATCTTAACCGCGAAAGAATGAGTAGTCACTCGGTGAAGGCGAGAGCCTTTTTGAAAAATGGGGATCGTGCTTCGTGGCACGATCGGGCTCTCTATGCGGTGCGCGAGAAACGCGATAAGCAGGCATACTCATTGCCCGAGTGGGAGGCTTTGCGAGGTGCTGCTTCGGCAATAAAGGAGCATACGTTGGCTCATTTAGCAGACTACCTCGAAGAGTTTGAACGCAATGCTACCGCAAACGGCATAAAGATCCATTGGGCAGAGTCGGGCGATGAGATGAATGCTATTGTCGCGCAGATTATAGCCGCGCGGGGCGCAAAACACCTTGTCAAGTCGAAGTCGATGTTGGCCGAGGAGTGTGGCTTGGCGCCATACCTCGAGGAGCGTGGCGTGGAGGTTGTCGAGAGCGATTTGGGCGAACGAATTGTGCAGTTGATGCACTGCCCTCCGAGCCATATAGTCCTGCCTGCCATACATATCAAGCGCGAGGAGGTGGGCGAGCTGTTCGAACGCGAGCTGGCAACTGAAAAGGGAAATTCCGATCCAACATATCTTACCCACGAAGCTCGACGACATCTGCGCGAAAAGTTCCTTTCGGCCGATGTGGCGATGACGGGTGTGAACTTCGCTATCGCTTCGGAGGGAGCCTTTGCAGTCTGCACCAACGAGGGAAATGCCGATATGGGTACTTCGTTTACCGATACGCATATCGCCATTATGGGCCTGGAGAAGATTATCCCCGATATGACCTCACTCGGCATCTTTACGCGACTCTTGGCTCGTTCGGCTACGGGACAACCCATAACGACATACACGTCGTTATATCGAAAACCCGAGCAGGGTAAAGAGATACATCTAATAATTGTTGATAATGGTCGTACGCAGTCGTTGGCGGACAAGGAACACCGCAATATGCTGAAGTGTATGCGTTGCGGAGCGTGTATGAATACTTGCCCTGTCTATCGTCGTACGGGAGGATACTCCTACTCCTACTTTATACCCGGACCGCTCGGCATAAATCTCGGAATGTTGCGTTCGCCCGAGGCGTATGGTGGTAATGTTTCGGGTTGCTCGTTGTGTCATTCATGTTCGGGGGTATGTCCTGCAAAGGTTGATTTGGCGGAGCAGATATATAAGTGGCGACAGCAGATGTCGCCTCTTGGAGTGGCTGATGCCAAGAAGAAGATGATGGTTAAGGCTATGAATATACTGATGCGTAATCCGCGCTTGTTTAATACGGCGTTGTCGGTTGTGCCATATATTCCACGCTTTATCTACAACAATAATGTAAATCCTTGGTACGCTTCGGGACGCGAGATGCCTCACTTCGCATCAAAGAGTTTTCGTGTGTTGTGGCGTGAGGGTAAAATCGGAGAGGAGAGATAGAAATGAGTGCAAGAGATAACATACTCAAGCGACTCCGCGAGGTGGAGGTGCCGAAGTGCGAAAAGCCGCAATTCGATATTGCTCCCATCCGTTTTGAGGATAGGGTGGCTCACTTTACTGAGGTGGTACGCAGCGTCGGTGGTGAGGTTGTTTCGGCAACAGAGTCACTTGATATGACCCTTGTGCAGTTGCTTGGCGAGGAGAGGGTTGTATCACCGCTATCCGAATTGCAGCATAGGGCATTAAATCCCGATACGGTGACTGATGTGCATGAACTCGGTGGAGACTACGTGGCAGTCGTGCGAGGCGAGATTGCTGTGGCGGAGAATGGCGCAGTGTGGGTGCCTGTCAAAGGGCGCAGAAAGGCACATCTCTTTGCTTGTAGGCACCTTGTGATTTTGCTCGACGGAGATAATGTGGTCAATACGATGCACGATGCCTTGGCGAAGATATCGCTCGAGGGAGTGTCGTATGGAGCATTTGTCTCGGGTCCGTCTAAGACTGCCGATATCGAGCAGGCACTTGTTATGGGAGCGCACGGAGCGATGAAAGCAACGATAATATTATACAGAAACCAATAAAAATTACAGACTATGAAGAGATTGTTTTTGGCAGCAGTTTTGTTGTGCGGATTCTATTCGGCACAGGCAATAAAGATTATCTACGGTCCATATCTTCAGGCAGTTACCGATACCGAAGCGACTGTGGTATGGGTTACCGATAAGGAGGCGTTGTCGTGGGTAGAGGTGGCACCGAAGGATGGTACCAACTTCTACAACGTGGAACGTCCTAAGTACTATCAGACATACCTCGGCAAGCGCGTGTTTGGCACTGTACATCAGGTTCGTATCACAGGTTTAGAGCCAGGAAAGACCTATCACTACTCGGCATCTTCGAAGGAGGTTTTGGGTATGAAGCGTCACCGTGTGACATACGGTGATATCGTCACTGCGCGTATCTATGGCGGCAAGTACAAGAAGGGCTTTACAACTCACAATCCGAACAAGGAGAATATCCAATTTATTGTGATGAACGATATCCACGCCAAGCAGGATAAGATGGAGTCGTTGCTCAATACCTTCGACGACAAAAAGACCGATATGGTCTTCTTCAATGGCGATATGGTTAGCCACGTGCCTAATCAGGAGCATCTTTTCAATGGCTTTGTCAATGCTGCAGTAGAGCGTTTTGCTAAGCAGGTGCCGTTCTATCTTGTGCGCGGAAATCACGAGACTCGCGGTCTTTTCGCCACCACATTCCTGGACTATTTCCCTACTACAACCGGCAAGACCTACTTCACATTGAAACACGGTGACGTATTCTTTATCATCCTCGATGGTGGTGAGGATAAGCCGGATAGCGACCTCGAGTACTACGAGACGGCCGTCTATGACCAGTATCGTCGCGAGGAGGCAGAGTGGCTCAAAAAGGTTGTCGAGACCGAGGAGTGCAAGAGCGCAAAGTATCGTGTTGTGCTGATGCATATGCCTCCGATTGGCGGAAAGAATATGTGGCACGGTCCACGCTATTCGGCAGAGTGCTTCCTTCCTATTCTTAACAAGGCGAATATTACCGTTATGTTGGCAGGACATACCCACCGCTATTCGTACAATACCACGCCAGAGACCACCGATGCAACATTCCCTGTTCTTGTGAATGCTCACAACACTGCACTGAAAGCGAATGTTTCGAAGGAGGGTATTCAGATCGATGTTATCGATATGACAGGTGCAGTTAAGCACACCCATTCATTCAAATAGAAGTGGTAGGATTGAGGAAATTTTGCAAATTTTCGCGAAATTTTTTGGATATTATTAAATATAGGTGTATATTTGCACCAAGAAAGAGGTAAGGGGACAGTGAGTCCCCTTATTTTTGTAAAAGTAAATAGTGATTAACTATATGGATATTAAGGAGATACAAGCGGTTGTCGAGGAGGCTTTGAACGGAACTGATATGTTCGTGGTAGATTGTACCATCACCCCCGATAATACTATCGATCTGACAGTAGATAGCGATACGTCGGTTTCGATTGATGCCTGCGCTATGATCAATCGTGCCGTAGGCGATGCCTTCGACAGAGATGTCGAGGATTACTCGTTGACTGTAGCATCGGCAGGCATTGGCGAGCCGTTGAAGTTAGTGCGCCAATACAAAAAACTTGTGGGCGAGAGCGTCGAGGTGCTTTTGAAGAGTGGCGTAAAGATCCTTGCAACACTCGATGAGGTGACCGACGAGGCGATAACCGTATCCTACGATGAGGCAGTAGTTGTGGAGGGTAAAAAGAAGAAGCAGATTCAGCGCACAACACACTCCTATACCTACGACGAGATAAAGTGGACCAAAGAGTATCTTGACTATAAATAAAGCGGAAAACTAAAAAATATAAAGCGCTCCCCAGTAAGCGAACGAAGTGAGCGCCCCTAGTAAGGGCGGAACGCCCGCCCCTATAACCCCCCAGAAAACTCTGCGCCTTGACAAGCGACAGAGAACGGAAAACAGAACAGACAACAAACAAAACAAATAAATATATAAACACAATGAACAATCTTAATCTTATCAGTAATTTTGCCGAGTTCAAGGAGCTGAAGAACATCGACAAAGCAACAATGATTGGCGTATTGGAGGATGTTTTCCGCCACGCTTTGCAGAAGCAGTATGGTACTGACGAAAACTTCGACATCATCATCAACGATGATAAGGGTGACCTCGAGATTTGGCGAAACCGTGAGGTTGTGGCTGACGAGGACTTCACCGACGAGACCTCGCAGATTGCGTTGTCTGAGGTGTTGAAGATCGACGATTCGTACGAGGTGGGCGATGAGTATACCGACGAGATCCCATTCTCGGCATTTGGTCGCCGTGCTGTGTTGTCGTTGCGTCAGAACCTTGCATCGCGCATCTTCGATCTGGAGAATGCAGGTGTATGCGAGGAGTATTCGGCAAAGGTAGGCGAGCTGATCGCAGGCGAGGTATATCAGGTATGGAAGCGCGATATGCTTATCCTCGACGAGGACGAGAACGAGTTGGTAATGCCTAAGAGCGAGCAGATTCCTAACGACTTCTACCGCAAGGGCGACACCATAAAGGCTATCATCAAGAGTGTGGAGATGGTGAACAACAAACCACGTATCATCCTTTCGCGTACGGCTAATCTCTTCCTCGAGAAGTTGTTCGCGCAGGAGCTACCTGTGATTTCGGATGGATTGATCACAATCAAGATGATTGCCCGTATCCCTGGTGAGCGTGCCAAGGTTGCCGTAGAGTCGTATGATGACCGTGTAGACCCTGTAGGAGCTTGCGTGGGTGTGAAGGGCGCTCGTATCTACACTATCGTTAAGGAGTTGCGTAACGAGAATATCGACGTTATTCAGTACACCGCAAATACTTCGTTGCTTATTCAGCGTGCATTGGCACCTGCAAAGGTCTCGTCAATCACTATCGACGAGGAGAAGAGTACCGCACAGGTATATCTCCAGCCTGATCAGGTTTCGCTTGCTATTGGTAAGGGAGGTCTTAACATCCGTCTTGCAAAGTTGCTCACAGGCTTCGATATTGACGTATTCCGTGAGTTGGACGAGGAGGATGTGGCTCTCACCGAGTTTGCAGACGAGATTGACGGTTGGATTATCGATACGCTCCACAATATGGGCTGCGACACAGCTAAGAGCGTACTCGAGATGAATGCCGAGACATTGGCTAAGCGTGCTGATCTCGAAATTGAGCAGGCTGAGAAGATCCTCGAGATCTTGAATGCCGAGTTCGAGGAGGAGTAGTCCGCTGCCTCGAATGCCGATGACCAAGGGTTGAAGGCAATGTGAAAATTATTGTTGAATAAGTAAAAAGATAGATAATGGGAAACGAAAAGAAGATACGCCTTATACGCGCTGCCAAAGAGTTTAATGTTGGTCTTAACACCATTACCGACTTCCTGCATCGCAAGGGCATTGAGATAGACTCGTCGCCTAATACGCCGATTGATGCCGATACCTATGCCGTATTGGAGAAGGAGTTCGGAAAGAATCGTCCAAGTGGAAGCGAGCTCGACACCGTCCGCGAGAAGATGAGCAAGAAGTCGTCTGTAAGCATTGAGCCTACACCTGCA
>JAZNHC010000170.1:0-16545 GCA_045576755.1 Alistipes sp. | reverse complement strand
TAGCAAATATTACCGTGTGTTCTCTGAAAGTGGCATTTTGAATGATACATACGATGTTGCAAAATATCGTTTTGCTCCTACGGGAACATTTAGTGCATTCAATCCGGAGCGTTACACCACAGAGCGTATCGACCACATATTCGTAACACACGACATCAAGGTCAGCCGTTATGGTACATTGACCTATCACTATTTCCGCGATATGAAGGGTGAACTGCAGGAGATGGATACTGCGGCTCCAAAGGAGATTAAAGGGGAGAATCGCGATTTGAAGTGTATCTCCGACCACTATGCAATTCAGTCTTTCATCACTTTGAAATAATAGGAGAGGATAAATTATGAAACGTATTTGTACAATTATAGCAGTGTTGTTTGCCATTTCGGCAACCGCACAAGAGTTGAATGTTGCCTCGTTCAATATTCGTAATGGCAAGCCTTTGAAACAAGACCAGGAGCGTCCTACAAAGGGTGACTACTCTAAATATAATGGCTGGGATGATCGTAAGCAGTATGTTTGCGATTTGATTAACCTCGAGGCATTCGATGTGTTTGGCGCACAGGAGGTTCGCAAACAGCAGTTGGATGATATGTTGGCAATGTTGCCAGACTATGACTATATCGGCGTAGGTCGTGATCACGGTGATGATCGCGGCGAGTTCTGCCCTGTATTCTATCGTAAGGATGTGTTGGAGAAGTTGGATGGTGGAACCTTCTGGCTTTCGCCAACTCCGAATGTTCCGTCGAAGGGCTGGGATGCAAGGTATAACCGCATCTGCTCGTGGGGATTGTTCCGTCATAAGGTCAGCGGAAAGAAATTCTACTTCTTGAACGTTCACTTCGATCACCGTGGCAAACAGGCTCGCATCGAGGCATCGAAGCAGATCGTAGCCCACGTTAAGAAGGTGTGCAAGAACGTGCCGGTAATTATTTCGGGTGACTACAACGTTACACAGCACAGCGAGAGCTACAAGGTGCTTGCAACAAGTAAGGTTTTGAAGGATTCGTACGATGCAGCAAAGTATCGTTTCGAGCCTACCGGAACTTTCAATGGCTTCAATCCTCGTCGCTATACCACTCAGCGTATCGATCACCTCTTTGTGTCAAAGAAGTTGAAGGTTAGCCGTTGGGGTGTATTAACCTATCACTATCTCCGCACTCCTACAGCCGAGGAGGTTGCTGCTGCCGACGCTAAGTGGGCTGCCGAGCTCGAGAAGAATCCTAATAAGAAGAGATCGCCATACGGAAATCGCGATGTAAAGTGTATCTCCGACCACTATGCAATTCAGGCATTTGTGACCTTGAAATAGTGAGCAGGGATTCAATGAAAAAGGCGTGTTTGAACACGCCTTTTTCGTTTATACTCTCTCGACAATCTCATTGAGTGGCTTTCGCTTTTTGAGGGTTGGGGTGTCGGTGGCATAGCCGAGCGGAACTATTGCTACGGGGTATATGTCGCCTTCGAGTCCGAGTACCTCATTTACTACCTGTGGACGGAAGTTGCATACCCAACATGATCCGAGACCAACCTCTGCTGCTGCAAGGCAGATGTGCTCGGTGGCTATTGCTGCATCGATGTCGGCGTGGTCGTGACCGTCGCGCTTGCGGGTCCACGACTGCGAATGGTCGCCACATACCACAATGTATAGCGGAGCCTGCTGAAACCACTCCTGAGCGTAGCAAGCGTGCAGAGCCTTGCGTTTCTCCTCGCCCTCTACGACGATGAATTTCCACGGCTGAAAATTTACTGCCGATGGCGCAAGTCGCGCACACTCAAGTATATAGTCAATCTTCTCCTGCTCCACCTTGCGATCACTGTACGAGCGAGCCGAGTAACGAGCCTCTACCAATTCCAAAAATCTCATAATCCTTTTACTTACTTTGTTTGGGCAAAGATAGTGATAAATTGAAAATTAAGAATTAAAAATTATGTTTTAACTACTCACTACTCGTTTATTAAAAGTCGTAACCAACAATGTCCGAAGCGTAGTCTTTCCAGTAGTCCGCCTGTTTATACGCCTCTACCGATGCGCGTGGCACATAAATTTTACGTCCCGAAGCGTTGTGGGAGAATGTACTCCAATAACCTTCAAAATCATATGCAGTTGGAGGTGTCATCGGCTTGCAATATACCTCTTTTAGCGAGGTGCAATCCGAGGAGTGCATCACAAATATAGCAACATATCTCGAAAAATGCAAAAAATCAGCTAATGGCTAATGGCCAATGGTTAAAAGCCACTAAAATCTCATTAGTTTTCCGTTTTCCGCTTTCCGTTTTAATCCCACTGCGTGGGCTTTTCTTCCTTGCGGCTCGGAAAAATGCAAATAAATTTGCTTTTTTCGCTCGCTCCGCATCGTCAGTTCCGTTTTTTTCATTATTTTTGCACGATTGTATCTTTGATACAAAGTTTTTTTTGAACGAAATGAAAGAGAAAAATATAGATATTAAAACCACAATAGAGGAGTCCGACTACAAGTACGGCTTCACCTCCGATATCGAAACCGAGTTCATTCCGAAGGGTCTGAACGAAGGGGTTATACGCCTAATCTCGCAGAAGAAGGAGGAGCCCGAATGGATGCTCGAACTGCGCCTGAAGGCCTATCGCCATTGGCTTACGCTGAAACACCCGACCTGGGGGCACCTCGATATTCCCGAGATCGATTTCAACGATATAATCTACTTCGCTGCTCCGAAAAAGAAGAAGCAACTCGCTTCGATGGATGAGGTCGATCCCGAGCTGAAGGCGACATTCGATAAACTCGGTATTCCACTCGACGAGCAGAAAGTGTTGGCGGGCGTGGCTGTCGATGCGGTGTTGGACTCGGTGTCGGTAAAGACCACCTTTCAGAAGGAGTTGGCGGAGAAGGGCATTATCTTCTGCCCAATCTCGGAGGCGATACGCGAATATCCCGAGTTGGTGCAAAAGTATCTCGGCTCGGTAGTGCCGTATGCCGATAACTTCTACGCAGCTCTGAACACGGCAGTCTTTTCGGACGGCTCGTTCTGCTACATCCCAAAGGGGGTGCGTTGTCCTGTTGAACTTTCGACCTATTTCCGCATCAATGCGCAGGGTACGGGACAGTTCGAGCGTACGCTGATTGTTGCCGATGAGGGGGCGTATGTTAGCTATTTGGAAGGTTGCACGGCACCGCAGCGAGACGAGAATCAGCTCCACGCGGCAGTAGTGGAGATAGTCGTAGAGCGCGATGCCGAGGTTAAGTACTCGACGGTGCAGAATTGGTACCCCGGCGATAAGGAGGGCAAGGGCGGTATCTACAACTTTGTGACCAAGCGAGGTCTTTGCAAGGAGAATGCCCATCTCTTCTGGACACAGGTCGAAACGGGCTCGGCAATAACGTGGAAATATCCGAGTTGCGTGCTTATGGGCGACAATTCGGTGGGTGAGTTCTATTCGGTGGCGATGACCAACAACTATCAGCAGGCAGATACGGGTACGAAGATGATTCACGTAGGTCGCAACACCCGTAGCCGTATTGTGTCGAAGGGTGTCTCGGCAGGTCAGTCACAGAATGCCTATCGTGGACTTGTCAAGGTGATGCCAAAGGCGGAGAATGCACGCAATTACTCGCAGTGTGACTCGTTGTTGATTGGCGATAGGTGTGGCGCACATACATTCCCAACGGTGGATTGTCGCAACTCCTCAGCCCAGCTCGAGCACGAGGCGACAACATCCAAGATATCCGAAGAGCAACTCTTCTACTGCAATCAGCGCGGACTCTCTACCGAGGATGCAGTAGGCTTGATTGTTGGTGGCTACGCTCGCGAGGTTTTGGCGAAGTTGCCAATGGAGTTTGCTGTCGAGGCGCAAAAGTTGCTTGCCATCAGTCTTGAGGGCAGCGTAGGATAGAAAATCGTTCTGATGAGTTCTTTTTGCACGAATCGGCGGATAGCGAAATGCTCACATACGCCCAAGTATGCTCCGCTTTCGCTACCTGGCTTCGCACAAAAATAATCTCATCACCTCCGATTTTGAAGTGAATAAGAATTGAGAATTAAGAATTGAGAATTATATGTTAAAGATTAAGAATTTGCACGCATCGGTTGATGGCAAGGAGATTCTTCGAGGTATAGACTTCGAGGTTAAAGCGGGTGAGGTACACGCTATAATGGGTCCAAACGGTTCGGGTAAGAGTACACTCGCTTCGGTTATTGCCGGTAGCGATAAGTTTGCGGTTGAGGCAGATGAACTCTCGTTCGAAGGCGAGGACTTGCGCGATATGTCTATCGAGGAGCGTGCGCGCAAGGGCTTGTTCCTTGGCTTTCAATATCCGGTGGAGATTCCGGGTGTTACGATGGCAAACTTTATGAAGATTGCCGTAAACGAACAACGCAAGTCGCGTGGCGAGGAGCCATTGACTGCTGCCGAGTTCTTGAAGATGATGCGCGAGAAGGCGAAGGTCGTGGAGCTCGATGCAAAGATGACATCGCGTGCCGTGAATGAAGGATTCTCGGGTGGTGAGAAGAAGAAAAACGAGATATTCCAGATGGCTATGCTCGATCCGAAGTTGGCTATCCTCGACGAGACTGATTCGGGATTGGATATCGATGCATTGCGTATTGTCGCTACGGGTGTTACAAAGTTGCACACTCCGCAGAATGCTACGGTGGTTATTACCCACTATCAGCGTCTGTTGGACTATATTGTGCCCGATTTTGTGCACGTGCTTTACAAGGGTAAGATTATCTATTCGGGCGACAAGTCGTTGGCTCTCAAACTCGAGAAGGAGGGTTACGATTGGCTTATTAACGACTATAAGGAGTAGACGATGGCTGTTAGAAAGTTGATAGCGGATGGTCTGTTGCGCGAGGTTAAAGTCGGACTCATAGACGATAAGTGCGACTTGTCGTTGCCACTTGTTATTGTCAATCCGCGAAAGGGCGAGATCGAGGTCGTAGCATCGCAGCGCATATCGTTGGTGGTGTGGCACGACGATGCAAAAGAGTGCGCCTTGACTCTGCGTCTTGCCCCTCATGCGCAGGTGTCGCTTACCGAGGTCTACGCGTCGGAGAAGTATGTAGGAGTGACAATAGAGCAGGGTGAAGGTAGCGAGTGCAATGTAACTACCGTTATGTTGCGCGGTGCACACGTATCGTACGAGGCTTTGTTGAATGGTCCACATTCATCCTCCACCATAAATGCAACTGTGGTGGCGGGCGGTTTTGACCATGCGGTATTGTCGCTTGTTACGCGTCATATGGTGCCTGACTGTAAGAGCAACTCTACGGTGAAGAGCGTTGCTCTGGGCAGAGGTGTGGCGGAGTTCAAAGGTTTGGTCTATGTTGCACAAGATGCACAACGCACCGATGCGAAGCAGCTCAATCGCAATATTGAGCTTGGCGGTGGTCGCGTGGTGTCGGAGCCGCAGTTGGAGATATATGCCGATGATGTCAAGTGTTCGCACGGCTCAACTGTGGGACAGCTCGACGAGCAGGCCATCTATTATATGCGTCAGCGCGGAATTGCGAAGGAGAGTGCCGAGCGATTGATGCTGGAGGGGTTTGTGGGCGATGTTGTGGCGAAGTGCGAGATTGAGGCATTGCGCGAAATGCTCACCGAGGCACTCCAAGATAAGCTAAACAAAGAGTAGTGAAATGTTTGATGTCGAAAAGATAAGGGAGGAGTTCCCGATATTGGAACGCGAGGTGTATGGCAAAAAGTTGATATACCTCGATAGCGCAGCTACGGCGCAGAAACCGCGATGTGTGGTAGATAAGATGTCGGAATTGCTCTACAACGATAACGCCAATATCCATCGTGGTGTGCACCTGTTGTCGGAGGAGATGACGGCACAGTACGAAGCCGCGCGCGAGTCTGTGCGCCAATATATCGGAGCGGAACATCGCGAGGAGATTGTATTTACCTCGGGTGCTACAATGTCGCTCAACTTGGTGGCATCGAGTTATTGCGAGAAGTTTTTGTGTGAGGGTGACAATGTTGTTGTCAGCCACATCGAACACCACTCCAATATTGTTCCGTGGCAGTTGGCGGCGGAACGTAAAGGTGCCGAGTTGCGAGTTATCCCCGTGGATGAGATAGGTGAGTTGGAACTCGATAAACTCGATGCGCTGATCGATGATAGAACAAAGGTCGTTGCGGTGACCCAGGCGTCGAATACCCTCGGAACTTGCCCTAATCTTCCACTTATCATTGCAAAGGCGCACGCCGTAGGTGCAGTGGTTGTGGTAGATGGATGTCAGGGCGTTGTTCACGGTGGGGTGGATGTAAGGACGCTTGATTGCGATTTTTACGCCTTCTCGGGACATAAATTATATGGTCCTACCGGTATAGGTGTGTTGTATGGAAAGCGCGAGCTGCTGGATAAGATGCCGCCGTATATGGGTGGTGGCGATATGGTCGATAAGGTGACATTCGCAAAGACCACATACGCACCTCTACCTCTGAAATTCGAGGCGGGCACATCGAACTACATCGGTGCTGTAGGTTTGGCGGAAGCGATAAGATTCTTGCAGGGACTCCCTGCAGACGGGGTTGCCAGACACGAACGCGAGATGTTACACTATGCCACCGAGCAACTTTTGCAGGTTGAGGGCTTGAGAATTTACGGCACTACGGAGAACAAGGCTCCTATAATTTCGTTTAATGTCGAGGGATGCGACCACTACGATATTGGTATGATTCTCGATAAGATGGGGGTGGCAGTACGTACCGGACACCACTGTGCCGAACCTGTTATGACACGTTATGGTACCAACGGCGTTGTGCGTGCTTCGATAGCACTCTACACCAACAAAGAAGATATTGACAAACTTGTAGGCGGTGTTAAGCGCGCCGTTGCAATGCTTAAATAGAAGAGATATATGTTTATTGTTCTTGAAGGACTTGACGGAGCGGGAAAATCGACCCAAATTAAGAAACTGCGCGAAATCTTTGCCGAGCGTGGCATTGAGAGTGAATATGTCCATTTTCCACGCTTCGATGCGCCCATATACGGAGATCTGATTGCACGCTTTCTGCGTGGCGAACTTGGTTCGGTGGAGCAGGTAGACCCATATATCGTGGCGTTGCTATATGCGGGTGACCGCGCCGATATGGCACCGCAGATCAGGCGTTGGCAACAGGAGGGTAAGGTGGTGATTGTAGATAGATATGTCTACTCGAACATTGGCTACCAATGTGCCAAGATTGCCGACAAAGAGGCGCGACTGAAGTTGAACGATTGGATCTTGAACCTCGAGTACGAGGTGAACCGTATCCCTCGCCCCGATGTGTCGTTATTCCTCGATGTGCCGTTTGCATTTACCGAGAAGCGCCTGACCGAGCAGCGCGAGGGTGATGATCGTTCATACCTCAATGGCGCAACCGATATTCACGAGCAGTCGTTGTCGTTGCAACAGCGCGTTCGCGAGGTCTATATCGAGTCGGCAGAGCGAGATAGCGAACTCCTCGTTGTGGATTGCAGTAATTCGGAGGGTGCTATGGCATCGCCCGAGGAGATATTTGCACGTATCGAACAGACCATATCCCCACTCTTAAATAATACGGACAATGGCTCAAGCGCTGCGAAATAAGAGGTGGTTTCGCTACTTGTCGCACTTCTGTAGAATACTCTTTGCGATAACCTTTATCGTATCGGGATTCTTCAAGGCGATAGACCCATGGGGTACAATACTCAGCATCAACAACTATCTGGCTGCATACAATATGACCGCTCCCGAGTGGCTCGTTGTCGTATTCTCCATTTGGCTTTGCGGAGCAGAGCTGATGATGGGTTGTATGTTGCTCTTCAAGGTGCGTATACGATTAGTGTCGATATTCTCGGTCTTGTCGATGACCTTCTTTACCATTCTCACACTCTTGAGCGCAACGATTATCCCCGTTGAAGATTGTGGGTGCTTTGGCGAGTTGGTGAAGCTTACTCCGTGGCAGACATTTGCGAAAAATGTGGTGCTGCTACCTATGGCTATTTGCTTCTGGTATCGCTATCGCCCGGACCGCATATTTGCCTTTTCGAAGTTGGAGTTCTTCCTTATGTGCTTATTCTTTACAATGGCAATGAGCGTAGGTACTTACAGCTATTTCCACCTCCCTACAATCGATATGCTTCCGTATAAGGTCGGTGTTAATATTGCACAAGAGATGGAACGCGCGCGTGTTGATCAGAAGGCGGAGGAGGTGGTGCTTGTCTATCGCAACCTCCGAACAGGCCGCCTGCGCGAATTTTCGCTCGAAGACAAAGCATGGCACAATAGCGAGAAGTGGGAGTGGGTCGAGACACGTGTTGTGAGTGATGTAGCCGACGTCGAGCCTATGATCTTGGAGTTCTACATCAGCAATGCCGAGGGCGACAAGACGGCAGAACTACTTGCTGCACAGGAAAAACTCTTTATGCTCTGTATGAGGGATGCGGAGGGTGTTGATGCAGCTGTCAAGGAACGATTCGAGGCTGTGGAACGCTACGCCGAGGCTAATGGAGGCCGAGTTGTTTACCTAACCCCTGAACACATCTCCGAAAACTCTCCCGAGAACTACTATAATATGGATGCCAAGACAATGAAGACCATTCTTCGAGCAAACTATGGTCTTGTCGAGCTGGAGAATGGCACCATCGTCGGAAAGTATAACTTTCGCGACATACCATATTAAAAGTGGTCACTTTTAATATGGTATGAGTTTTCCGCTTTCAGTTTTCCAAATCAGTATCCTCCGCCAAGTGCCTTGCAGAGGTTGATGTAGTTGATGTACTGTTGTGCGACGAGGTTTTCGAACTGCATCTGCGAGGAGTAGAGCGAACGTTCCGCGTCGATCACGTCGAGATATCCCGACAATCCGTTACGATAGAGCGAGTAGGTCATTATGGCTATGTTGCGATAGGATTTAACCAATCCTGCATAGCGTAGCAACTCCTCGCGCGAAGAGGTGATAGCCACCAGTGCGCTTTCCACATCATTCAATGCCTCGATATAGCTCTGCTCGTATGCCAAAAGAGATTGCCTGTACGCCTCGCGAGCCGCCAACTCGCGACGACGCAACCCTCCAAAATTGAAAATCGGTTGTGCAAGCGACGCCATCACATCCGCCACCCACCCTTTGCTCGAAAAGAGCGCGCTGACCTTGTCGGTTGCTGTACCTCCGAAGAGTGTCAGTGTGACCGACGGCAATCGTGCAGAACGGCTTAATCCGACATTTGCTGCACTCTGCAGCATTGTGTAGTATGCTGACATGACATCGGGGCGGCGATGCAGAATATCCGACGGAACGCCTATAGCAATGTCGTATGGCTGATAGTCATTCGTGATGGCGGAGTTGCGGCCAATGCCAACATCTATAAATCGCTCGGGAGTGTCACCCGTGAGTGTGGCGAGTGAGAGTAGAGTCTGCGCTATGGCTCGTTCGTAGAGCGGAATGTCGGCCTCGGCAGTGTAGAGGAGGCTATGTGCCTGCTCCAAATTTACGCCCGAGGCAAAGCCGTAGTTGTAGAGCGAATCAATCAGCGTAACCATCTCGCGACGAAGCTCGCTACTGCGACGTGCAATCTTCAGATCTTGTCTGTATTGCAACAATGTAAAGTAGGTTGTGGCGACCTCGGCTTCGAGAGCAAGACGTACACCACGATATTGCCAAACTTCGTACTCAATAGCAGCCTTTGCCCCTTGCGTTGCGTGGTGCAACGAGCCAAAGAGCGAAACTTCCCAGCTTGCCTGCGGAAGGATCTTGTAGGTCTGCGTAATGTTGTCGGATGTACTTTCGTATTTGCCTTCGGCAGATATGGCGCCAGCAACCGATGGCCAATATGTAGAGCGCGTCACGATAAGGTTGTGTCGTGCCTGCTCGATGCGCGATGCGGCAATCTCTATATTCCTGTTCTGCGCCAATGCTCTTGTCATAAGGTTGTTGAGTGCGGTGTCGCCAAACATTCGCCACCACTCCGTGCCGAGTTGTATGGAGTCACCCGAAAAACCCTTGCCAAAGATGTACTCCTTGTGCGTGGCAAGTTGTGGTGTTGCAAGGCGCGGGTTACAGCCACAAAATAGTGTTGTGACCGCTATTATAATATAATAAGGTATACTACGCATATTTTTCCTCCTTTCGTTTCTGTTCAAATCGAGCCACCTTGCCCACAAGATAGTATAAAGCAGGGTAGAGCAGTATGCCAAATACCGTAGCAAAAAGCAATCCTCCCACTAACGATACGCCCATAATATTTCTTGCGGTGGAGTAGACTCCCGACGCAAATACTAACGGCAACATTCCGAGTATGGATGCGAAGGCGGTCATAAGTATTGGTCTTACACGCATCTTTGCAGCGTTGGTTGTTGCATCGAGGAGTGATTGTTGCTCCTCGTGAAACAACTTGTCGGCATACTCCACCACCAAAATAGAGTTTTTGGCTGCCAAGCCTATGAGCATAGCCAGCGAAATCTGCATGTAGATATCGTTGATGAATTGAGGTGCTACAAGGTGAGCCAATCCCACTGTACATAGCGCACCAAGTACAGCGAGTGGAACGCCTGCTACAATGGATATCGGCAGACTCCAACTCTCATAGAGAGCCGAAAGTGTAAAGAAAACAAAGACGAAGGCTATCACAAAGACCCAGCCTCCTCGTCCGCTCTCCTTGCGCTCCTGGAACGACACTCCGCTCCACGCTATGGCAGTGTCGTCGGGCAGAACTCTCTCGGCAACTCGCTCGATATCGGCTATAACATCGCCTGTCGAAGCACCCTCCTCGGGCGATACATTGATACCAATCGAACGATAGAGGTTGAACTGCGAAACGTACTGCACGCCCGTAGTATCGCGCACGGTGACAAAGGTCGATAGTGGCACGCTCTCGCCATTGCCATTTTGGAGAAAGTAACTATCGAGCGAGGTGGCATCTGCGCGATATTCAGGTGCGGCCTGCAGGTAGCTTTGGTAGAGACGACCAAAGAGGTTGAAGTTGTTGATCATCTGACCTCCGAGAAGTGTGGCAGTCTCGGAGTAGAGCGACGATAGCGATACTCCGCTCATTAGGGCGTGCTGCTTGTCGATGTCGAGGTGCTTCTGCGCCACGCCATTGCGGAACTCGGTTGTTGCCGACCTTATGCGTGGCTCCTTACGTAGTGCAGCAAGAAGTTTGTCGCTCTGCTCCGAAAGGTATTGTGTGCCTCTGCCGGCACGGTCCTGCAACTCGAATGTTACACCCGAGGTGACTCCCAAGCCTGGTATCGATGGCGAGACAAATGCACCGCACTCCGCCTCGGGAATAGCGGTGTACAATACCTTGTTTAATTTTGCTACAGCCTCCATAGCGGACATCTTGCGCTCGCTGAAGTCGGTTAGCTTGACAAATACCACTCCGCAGTTGGTTGCAGCCACACCCGAAATCATATTAAACCCCGACACTACGCCCGTGCTCTCGACAATTGGTAGCGTAGCCTTGGTTACCGAATCGACCTTTGCCATAATCTGTTCTGTGCGTGCGAGGGCGATGTTGTCGGGAGCCGTCACCGAGATAGTGAAAAATCCCTGATCCTCCTCGGGTAGAAATCCGCTTGGCAAGATTTTCAACATCGCGACTATTGCAACTGCCATAATGGCGACTAACGCTATGGTGGTGCGCCAACGTGTGACGACCTTGCCTATGGTGGCTCCGTAGCGTGTCATCGATTTGTCGAATATGCGGTTGAAGGCTCCGAAAAATCCGTGCGTGCGCTCCTTGCGTGGACGCAATAACACGGCGCATAGTGCAGGCGATAGCGACAAGGCATTTATCATCGAAAAGATTACCGACACCGAGATAGTGACGGCAAATTGCTGAAAGAGTCGCGCCGAAATACCTCCGGAGAATGAGATTGGAAGAAATACAGCCAACAGAACGATTGTGGTGGCGATGATAGGTGATGTCACCTTGCTCATAGCCTCTTCGGTGGCAGAGGTTGGCGAGAGCCCGCGTTCGATGTTGGCTTGGACCGCCTCGACAACAACTATTGCATCATCGACAACCAAACCAACCGAAAGCACCAGGCCGAGTAACGATACAATGTTTATGGTAAAACCCAAAAGCGGGAATACCATAAATGTTCCTATGATCGAGACGGGAATGGCAATAAGCGGAATGAGTGTCGCGCGCCAATCCTGCAGAAAGATAAAGATAATTAAAATAACCAGCACAAGTGCTATAATCAGAGTTTCGAAAATCTCGCGAATACCTGCCGAGATGCTCTTTGTGCCATCGACCAATACCTCGTACTCTACGCCATCGGGCATACGCTCGGCGAGCTCGCTCATCTTCGATTTGACAGCCTCGCCAAGAGCTACTGCGTTGGAGTTGGGTTCTTGATAGATGCTTATGATGGTGGTTGGCTTGTCACCAAAGCGCGAACTTGCACCGTAGTTTTGGTTGCCCAACTCGACGGTTGCTACATCGCGAAGTCGTACCTGTGTGCCATCTTCGGTTGTGCGAAGTACTATATCTGCGAACTCTTCGGGCGTGGATATTTGACGTGGCATCGTCACGGTGTAGGTGTATTGCGTGGTTGCAGGTGTAGGCTCAGCGCCAAACTGACCTGCAGGGTATATGCCAGCTTCGGTAGAGATGGCTGAGAGTATGTCGCTTACCGATATATTATAATAAGCAAGCAGGTCGGGTCGCAACCATACGCGCATAGCATATTCGCCTGCACCCATAATCTCGACCTTGCCGATGCCGTTGATCTTCAGCAACTCGTTTTCGAGGTTGATGTAGGCGTAGTTCGAGAGGAAGTTTTCGTCGTATCGCCCATCGCTGTATAGCGCATATACCATCAGAAATCCTGTCTGTGTCTTGCGCGTGACCACGCCCTGCTCCGTGACCGAGTAGGGTAGCTTTGCCATAGCTGTTGCTACGTTATTCTGTGTGAAAATGGCATTGAGGTCGGCATCTGAACCTATGTCGAATGTTACCTGCAGCGTCATCGAACCATCGTTTGCGCTTGTCGCCTGCATATATAACATATCGCTTACGCCCATAACGCTCTGTGCTATAGGTGTCGCTACGGCATTGTTTACGGTCTCGGCATCGGCACCCTCGTATGCGGCGGTAACTTCAACTACGGGAGGTGTGATATCGGGGTATTGCTCGATTGAGAGACTCGTTATGGAGAGCAATCCAAGGATAACTATGACAACCGATAGCGATATGGCAAATATCGGTCTGCGAATAAAAAAGTTTTTCATCTCTCTGTGCTATTTTGCTAATGCGACCTTCATTCCGTTACGCAACTTTTGTATTCCCGTCGTTGCTACCGTTTCACCCTCGTCGAGCCCCTCCTTCACGATCCACCACTCACCAGAGGTGGCACCTAACTTTACTTCGCGATATTCGGCTGTCGAATCGGCACGAATAACCCATACAGACGATATGTTTTGTACGTTGTTTACCGCCTTTTGAGGAACGACAGTTCTTAGCTTGTCCGCTCCGAGCGAAGCTGTGATGCGCGCAAATTGCCCGGCTTTGAGGGCGTAGTCGGGATTTCGGAACCCCACAACTAAAATGATTGTTCCCATCTCGCTCGCAATAGCTTGTCGAGTGAATTGATAAAATCCTTTTTCGGGGTATTCGCTGCCGTCAGCCACTTGCAACCGAATATCTGAGAGCAGTGACGAGTTGTTGTAGGAGAATGCCTTTCGCTCCGATACGGCAAGATATTCGCTCATCGGAATAGCCAAATCAACCGATACCGTATCGATGCTCTGTATCGTAGTGAGTGTTGCGAACTGCGTGCCCGGACCTACATAGTCACCTGCTGTGGCTGCCGACGAGGAGATAATACCGCTAATAGGGGCATAAATACGAGTGTAGCTCTCATCAAGTTTGGCATTGCGCAGGGCTTGCTGTGCCGATTCGACTGCAGCGATTGCGGCAAGATTCTCTGCCGTATATTGGTCGAGCTGAGTCTGGCTGATAGCATTTATTCGCGCCAACGGAATGGCTCGTTCGTAATTGCGCTTGCTCTCGGCGGCCTTTGCCTTTGCCGAGGAGAGCGAGGCCTCTGCAGCTAAACGATTTGCGCGTTGTGGCGCATCGTCTATTCTGAATATAAGATCGCCACGTTTTACGGGCATGCCATTTTTGAAAAATGATGCAAGAAGAAAACCCGATATGCGCGGTTGT
This sequence comes from Alistipes sp., assembly GCA_045576755.1. Taxonomy (GTDB): domain Bacteria; phylum Bacteroidota; class Bacteroidia; order Bacteroidales; family Rikenellaceae; genus Alistipes. Next base: position 2,430 of record JAZNHC010000170.1, on the reverse strand, counting down.
ATGGTTGCCGAATAGTTTGCCGCAATAGGTGCTATAAAGCTCTTCGTATAGGGCAACTTTTTGCCCACAACAACCGCTGTCTCGATGGCGAGAGGCTCTTCCTCGCCTTTGGCTTGTTGCTTGCAAGATGTTGATGCTGTTGCGATAAGCAGTGCGATAATGAGTTTTGAGGAGGGAAGAATAATAGTTTTTTTAAGCATAGATCATCGTTTTAACCCTCTGCAGAACAAAAAATGTACCTATAATGTGATAAAAAAGGGCAAAAAATGAAAATTTGTGGCGATTTATTCGGAAAAAATTTTTTTGTTAGAAAAAAATAATATACATTTGTATCATAAACCAATACACTAAAATTATAAAGGTTATGAAAAATTTAGTAGATCAGATTAATGCACAGGTAGCTGCTTTTCAGGCAAATGCTGCTGCTCAGGTAGAGAAGAACAACAAGGCTGCTGGTACTCGCGCACGTAAGGCTGCTTTGGAGCTTACTAAGCTCTTGAAGGAGTTCCGCAAGGTTTCGGTAGCTGAGGCTAAGAAATAGTTCTTAATCACTTGCTAAATAGGCGTATTCTTCGGAATATGCCTATTTTTTTGTGCATTGCTACTACTCTTGGCGCAGTTTTTGTCGTGAGTGAGGTTGCTATGATGAAACAACTTCTCGAAATACTGCAACGCTATCGCTTCATGGATAGGGCCATTCTATTCCTAAGACTCTTTGTGGGAGTGCTTATTGCACTTCATATCATCGATAAGCTCCAGACCTATAACTTTGTGCTGACGGGTTATCCCGCGCTGCTCTTCGGGAGCAGCTGGGCAACGTTTGTCATCTTCACATTCGCAGAGGCACTCTTTGCCGTTATGATTATTGTCGGTTACGGCACTCGATTTGGCGCATTTATTATGTCGCTCGGAATGTTTGTCGAGATCTTTATTATCTATCCGTCGTTGGGGTGGCTTGGCGTTGAGCGACAAATATTATATATAGGTATGTACGTAACACTTGTTATCTCGGGTAGCGGACGCTATGGTTTGGAGGAGCAACTGGCGCGTAAAAAGCGAGGACAATATGTCCAAAATCGGGCCTAATGCGCTGATTCGTTGATGAATTGTGGCAGTTCGTTGATTTTTGCTGTCAAAATAGTGGCTATTTGATAAATAGTGCTATATTTGCAACCCAAAATATAGATAAGACAATGAAGATTAAAACCATTTTGTTATTGATTGCAGCCCTCTTCGTAGGCGCTATTGCACAAGGACAGACTTTGCCACGTAAGGTTGAAAACGTTACAATCAAAGATTTGTACGGTAATCCAACCTCCTTGCCACATTTCGGAGAGAAGAACCTCCTTATCTTCTACGTAGATCCCGATGCATATTTGGCAATGAATAAGAATAATAAGTTTGCTGAGGAGTTGGAGGAGAATGGTCGTGCAGCAGGCCCGGGCATTTATGGTTTTGGTATTTTGGACTTTCCGGATACTTTCTTGCCAAAGAACTTCTTGCGCAAGATCTGTCGCAAGCGCGTAGAGAAGAATGGCGCAACCATTATCGAGGATAGCGAGCATATCTTCAAGAACGCTTGGGGATTGGGCAATTGCAACGGCAAGTTTATGCTTTTGGTTGTATCGAAGGAGGGAGAACTCGTATACGTTGTCCGCGACGAGGTGGACGAGAAAGCGAAGCAGGAGTTCTACCGAGTAATCGAAAAATATCGTCACTAATTGAGATCTAAACGAGTAGTAATAGTTGCGCTGTTTGCCTTGCTGGCAATAGAAGCGTGGGCGCAAAAAGATAGTATCCTTGTCGTAGGCAGGGATACTGTTGCTTATAGATACACTCCAATCGGGACAACTGCCGTGCAACCAAAGCGCAAGGGCTCGAGCAAATTTGCCAACTACATTCTCGAGAGTGGCGTGGATAACAGTTTCGAAAAGAGGGTCGATATGACCTTCGTGCCGGCGCTCTACTACTCGCAATCGACCTCTGCCGGATTGGCGTTGATGGCGGCAGGACGGTATCGATTGGATAAGACAAATCGCAATATTCCGGCTTCTGCCTTCTCGGTCTATGCAACGGCATCGCTCACGGGCTTCTATCGCGTGGGTGTCAAGGGTAACAATATCTTCCGCAACGACAATCAACGTATTGTCTATAGTGCCGAGTTTTTCTCGCAACCGACATATTTCTGGGGTGTAGGGTACACCGCTGCTATGTCGAACTCTTCGATGCGCTACCATGCGTCGCGATGCCGGGTTGATGCGCGTTTTTTGCAGCGAGTTGCTAAAGGTCTGTATGTCGGTGTTGGAGCCGATTTCAACTATCACTACGGTAAATTTGGCGGAAAACGCTACGGCGCGAGGGAGGAGTTGCGGTCGCGCGTGAATGGTGAGGGCGAGGAGTTCAATGCCACGGGAATTTCGCTCTATGCCG
>JAZNHC010000169.1:0-24720 GCA_045576755.1 Alistipes sp. | reverse complement strand
GTGAGCCAAGGAGTTGAAAATGAAAATTGTCTTCCTAAGACCGCTTGGCCTCCGACTTCGTGCCACACATACGCCAATTCACTTCGCACATATCTTTGAAAATCTTTGGTGCAGGACGCAGATTTGTATCCTCCTGCGGCTGCTCGATAGGCTCGATTTTGCCGGTGGCAATCTTCTCGACGCTCTCTACGACCAATTCGGCGCCCATCATCATAAGGCGGTCATACAACTCGCCCACACACTCCTCGTCGCCGATAGGTGTGCGTTGTTGTCCGATTATCGCACCTTTGTCAATCTCGTGGTTGAGGAGAAATGTTGTATTGCCACTCTCCCTGTCGCCATTTATTATCGCCCAATTGATTGGTGCCGCACCGCGATACTCAGGCAAGAGCGAAGCGTGCAGATTGAATGTGCCGAAACGAGGCATTGCCCACACCACTTCGGGTAACATCCTAAAAGCGATGACAATACCTAAATCGGGCTGTAGCGCGCGCAGAGCCGTCAAAAACTCTTCGTCGCGTAACTTTTCGGGTTGCAGAATGGTCTGAATACCCAACTCCTTGGTTGCGCGTTTTACGTCGCTCTCCTGTAGGCGCATACCGCGTCCGGCAGGTTTGTCGGGCATTGTTACCACGCCCACAACATTGTAACCGCCCTCCACAAGTGCCTTCAACGACGGCACTGCAAATTCGGGGGTACCCATAAATATTATGCGAATATCTTTTGCGTTCATAGTGTCCTATTTTTGACTCTTTGCAGCTTGCTTTGCTTTTTTTGCCTTACGTTTCAACTCAGTCTTTTCCGCCTTGCGCTTTTCGTATTCGGTGATACGCTCCTGCCAGCTTTGTGGTAGCTTGGATATGAGTTTATCGTGCAGTCGCTTGATACGTCCTATATACCAATCGATATCGAGCAGCGGTGAGTCGTTGTTTGCCGTATGCGAGAGATAGAGCGCTAACGGAGTGAGGATAATTGCCGAAATCCACATTCCGAGCAACGAGCTCCAAGTACCCTCTTTTGCAAACTTTTCGCCCGAAATTGAGATGATGTAGTAGATGACAAAGAAGATTACCGAGATGACGATAGGCATACCCAAACCTCCTCTTCGAATAATGGCCCCGAGAGGCGCACCGATAAGGAAGAATATCAATATCGAGATCGGCAGCGTGAATTTGCGATGCCACTCGTTTTGGTTGCGATATAGCTGATTGATCGCCTCTTTCGAGGTTGTCTCGTCGAACGAAAATGCGTTTCGCGAACTGCGGGCGCTACGCAGTGCGTGCTCGTATACCCTATTCTTGGATCGGGTGTCGAGCGAGCCAATCGAATCGGGCAGATATGTCAAATACCTTTTTCGGGAGCGATCCGTTTCGATTGAGTCGATTGGTGCTACGGCATCGGGGTCGCGTGCAAAAATCTGATCACGCAACAACGGGTTGTAGGCTGTGGCAGTCAGATTTGTTACCACTACATCCAACGAATCGATATTCTCTTGCAGACCTATGATGTCCAACGTTTGGCTATTATTGTTGCCAAAGACATTTTCGTCGGTACGCTGAAAGTCAAATCCCGACATAGGAATCTTACCCTCCTGTCGCTCGAATTTGTGATGACGCAGCGAACTCTTTGTATACCATTGATAGTTGCGCGATTGTTCGTATGTCTCGCCGTGGAACAATGTGACGAGCAGGTAGCGTTTGTCCGGCGAAAGACGAATGTAGCCCGAGTCGGCTATCGTGGTTGTCATATCGCCATTATGCGAGCGGTTGTCGTAGATGAGCACTCCGCGCAAGAGCTTTGTCTCGGGGTTCTGCTTTTCTACGCGAATGGTCATATTGTCGATGCCGTTAAAGAAAAGTCCGTCTTGGAATTCGAGTGCATCGTTCTGTTGTTTGATGTCGTAGAGTGTGGCAAACATCTTCTTGTTGGCGTATGGCACGAGGTCGTTTATTATGAAGAATGAGCCGAAAGATATGACTCCTATAACCCACAAGAGAGGCTTCATAATTCGGAACAACGACATTCCTGCCGACTTCATAGCCAATAATTCGTAGTTCTCGCCAAGGTTTCCCATTGTCATAATTGTCGCCAACAGAATGGCCAATGGCAAACCCATTGGAATCATATTGATAGTGGCGTACATGATAAGTTCGAGGATAACCGAAGGCTCCAATCCTTTACCGACAAGTTCGTCGATATAGCGCCAAACAAAATTCATCATCAGGATAAAAATGATGATGAAGAAGGTCAGCACAAGCGGACCGAGATATGATTTTAAGACAAGCTGATGTATCTTCTTCATAGGGTGTGTATAGGACCTCTATTTTGTCTGTTTCATTCGTTTTACCCACAAAGATAACAATTTTATTGTTAAAAATGCCAAAGTGAGTATAAATATTATTGCCGGACCCGAAGGAACTTCGGCGTGATAACTCAGGGCGATGCCGGCAACGCCTGATATTATGGCTGTTGCGACGGCTGTCGGGATAATCTTTTTGTAGTCCTTAAAAAGGATGTTTGCTGTGACTACAGGCATAGTGAGCAGCGAAATGAGTAATACTATACCCATTGTGCGAATCGAGAGTACGATAGTTATGGCGGTTATGGTCGCCATTGCATAGTTTACGAGCGTTACAGGAACACCCGATGCCTTTGCAAAGTTGTGGTCGAAGGCGACAAACATTACCTGGCGATGCCACAGCAACGCACCCAAAATAAGTGCTACGGAGAGCGCAGCGAGGGCTACTATGTCACTATTGGTTACCGTAATAATGCTTCCAAAGAGGAAATTTGCCATATCGCCCGATGTATATCCCGGGCGAAGAGCTATGAAGAGCGCTCCGACGGCCATACCTATACCCCACACCATTCCTATTGCCGAGTCGGGACGAATCTTTGATCGGGAGTTACTCCACTCGATGCCGAGTGCGGAGAGGATAGCGAAGATGGTTGCTCCGACAATCGGGTTTGCTCCGAGGTAGAATGCGATGCCCAAACCTCCGAACGAAGCGTGGGTGATGCCGCCGCAGAGAAATACCATTCGTCTTGAAACGATATATGTGCCTATAATTCCGCAAGTTATACCCGACAACATACAGGCGATAAGTGCATTCGACAGGTAGTTGTATTGCAGTATGTCGTTGATAAAATCCATTGTTTTCCTTAAATGTATGCGCAAATATAGTAAAAAAGTTGAGAGTTAAGAGTTTTTTTTGAAAATAATAAATCGTCACTGCGAGAGCCATAGGCTCGTGGCAATCTCCATTATTTGTTTTTAGGGAATTTAATGAATTTAGTGGCGCATATCCCTAACTTGCTTAAATTCACTAATTTCGCTATGCTTTCTAAAATAATTTTGCATTTTGCATTTTGCATTTTGAATTTTCTCTATCTTTGCACCTGATATGAGAAGAGTGAATTTTCACACCTTGGGTTGCAAGTTGAACTTTTCCGAAAGTTCTACCATTGCCCGCCAATTTGAGCAGGGTGGATTTGTGCGTGTCGGCACCAATGAAGATGCCGATATCGCCATTATAAACTCCTGCTCCGTAACGGCGCAGGCTGACAAGAAATGTCGCAATTTGATCAGAAAAATACATCGTCGAAATCCTGATACGATCATTGCTGTTACGGGTTGTTATGCGCAACTTAAACCGTACGAAATCGCCGAGATTGAAGGCGTCGATATTGTACTGTGTAACAATAATAAAGGAGAAACATATAAACAAGTACTTCAGCTTACAGAACGCGGAAAAACCAAGGTCTTTTCGTGCGAAACAGACGAGATAACATCCTTCTTTTCTGCCTTCTCGAGCGGTGACCGTACACGCGCCTTTTTGAAGGTTCAGGATGGTTGCGATTATTGTTGCTCCTATTGCACTATTCACAACGCTCGAGGTGCAAGTCGAAATACCCCTATTGCAGAGGCTGTGAAGCAGGCGGAGGAGATTGCTCGCGGAGGACAAAAAGAGATTGTTATCACGGGCGTAAATACGGGTGATTTTGGTCGTACAACGGGTGAGAGTTTTCTCGATTTGTTGAGGGCTTTGGACGCGGTTGAGGGCATCGAGCGATATCGCATATCGTCGATTGAGCCGAATTTGCTAACTGACGAGATTATAGCATTTTGCGCCTCTTCGCCAAAGTTTCAACATCACTTTCATATCCCTATTCAGTGTGGCTCGAATAAGGTTCTCGGTCTGATGCGTCGTCGCTATACGGTAGAAAAATTCGAGGAGCGAATAAACGCGGTACGCGCAGCGATGCCCGATGCATTTATCGGTATTGACGTAATAACAGGATTTCCTGGTGAAGGAGAAAAGGAATTTGAGGAGTGCTATAACTTTCTTGCAAAGATAAATCCGTCGTTCTTGCATATCTTCCCCTTCTCCGAGCGTGAAAATACCCCTGCGGTGAATTTCCCCGATAAGGTTGCGCCCGACGTGTCGATGGCGCGTGCCAAGCGGTTGGAAGAGCTGAGTAAAAGGTGTCATTACGACTTTTGCCGACAATATCTCGGCACTACGGCGGAGGTGTTGTTCGAGAGTACTATGCGTGGCGGAATGATGACCGGATTTACGAGTAACTATCTGAAAGTCAAGGTGCCATACGACAAAAGATACATCAATCAGATAGTCAAGGTGGAGCTGATGGAAATAGAGTCTTCTGCAGAAATTTTGGGACGAATAGTCTAAAAAATCTTAAAAACATAGTTTTTATTCGGAATTTTACTATCTTTGTAATTCGAAACAGAATTATCGAGGTAGTAAATTTCATTTTATCTGTATATGAAAGGTCTTGGAAAGAAAACGGCATTCGCATTTTTGGGCATTGTTGCACTACTCTCCGTGTCGGGTGTCATATCACTTTTTGAATTGAGTAATCTGAGCTACGATACCGACGCGATTCTCACGACAAATGCGCGTGATGTCGGCATTACGCGAGAGTTGTTGCGCTCGGCACACGACCACAACAGAGCTATGATAGATGTGGCAATTTTTGATGATGAAGGGGCGCGCGCATCGTGTGGTAGGGCATTGTCCGAGTTGGATCAGCATATCGCTTCTGTTCGCGACAAAGCGTCGGCGACGGTCCAATGGTGCCTTGATACGTTGTCGCTCTATAGTGCCGAATTACGAAGATTGGCAGAAGAGTATCGCTCTACCGAGGAGGTTGTGGTAGATTCTCTGAAGGTGGAGATCAGACGGGTGGATGCCAAAAGTTGGTATGTCAATGAGTACGAGCCAGCATATAATCGCCTTGTGGCGCAAATCGAGCGATACATAACCTTGTCGCACGACGAACTGACACCACGTGCAGCTCAACTCTCGAAGAATGCCTATCGTTCGGTTGCTCCTGTGCTGATTTCGTTGTTGGTGATGATAGCCGTATTGCTGATGTTCTACTATTTTGTCTACATCTATGGCGTTAAGCCTATACTCCGTATAAATCGCTCCTTGGCGGACTATCTCTCGTTCAAGATACCGTTCAAACCGAAGGCGAACATGACCGACGAGATAAAGGCGTTGAATGATAATATTGAAAATCTGATCAATATATCGAAGTCGAACCAAAAGCAGGGCGGAGATGCGATATAGTGTTATTTTGAGATATGTGGGAACTGTGATGCTCTGTCTGTCGGCTCTGATGGCGGCATCGGCAGGCATCTCCTTCGTGTCGAACGATACGGGGTTCTATCCGCTTTTGCTATCGGCATTGCTGACGCTTCTTTTGGGCCTTTTCCCGATGATATTTGTTCCTAAGGCAGACAATATAACCACGAAAGAGGGATTTATGATAGTTGTCGGTTCGTGGATATTGTCGTGCGTAGTGGGTATGTTTCCGTACCTTATTTGGGGCGGAGAATTTTCGCTGGTAAATGCGTGGTTCGAGAGTGTTTCGGGATTTACGACTACGGGAGCGTCAATATTGACCAATGTCGAGGCTTTGCCTCAAGGGTTGTTGTTTTGGCGTTCGGCGACCAGTTGGATCGGCGGTGTAGGAGTGGTGATGTTTGCGCTGTTGATATTGCCGTCGCTCGGCACCAATAAAATGGCATTGTCCGGCATAGAACTGTCATCACTTGCGAAAGATAACTACCGTTACCGTACGCAAATGGTGGTGCGTATTTTGTTGGCAGTATATATTGGTTTGACGATTGTGGCTACCCTACTTTTGAAGCTTGCCGGTATGCGATGGTTCGATGCTGTAAATCACGCGATGTCAGTGTGTGCTACAGGAGGTTTCTCGACCAAGAATGCAAGTATAGGCTACTTTGATAGTGCGCTTATAGAGTGGATATTGATTGCCGTAATGTTTATTTCGAGTCTGCATTTCGGACTTATCTACTCGACCTTTGCACGCAAATCCAACAACATATTCCGTTCGGAAGTGGTGCGTGTCTATGTCGGAATAATCGTGGGTGTGACACTCGCTGTCGGTGCAAGTCTCTACTTCTCAGGAACATATACAAGCCTGCTTTCCTCGCTGCAACAATCAGCCTTCCAGGTAGTTTCGCTTATTTCAACAAGTGGATTTGCAACGGCAGATACCAATCTGTGGCCTTCGTTTGCCGTAGTTCTCCTTGTGATAATATCTATAATCTGCGGATGTGCAGGATCGACAGCCGGCGGAGTCAAGGTTGATAGAATATTGCTCTATGCCAAGGTGCTGAAGGCTCGTTTGCGCGGACAGCAACATCCCAATTCGGTCATTCGAATTCGATTGGACGGCATTGTGCAGGATGACAGACAGGTGAATACGGTGACTCTCTTTTTGACAACCTACTTCATTCTGATCTTGTTGGGTACACTGACGAGTACGCTTTTCGGATTGGACCTTTTGACAGCGTTCACTTCGTCGGTGGCGTGCGTAGGAAACGTGGGGCCAGGATTTGGCGAAGTTGGCTCGTTTAACAACTATGCGGGGATTCCTACCGTTTTGAAGATTCAGGATACAATATTGATGCTCATGGGGCGTCTTGAGATATTTGGATTTATTCAGTTCTTGTTTATAAGAATGTGGCGATGAAAAGAGTTGTAATACTTATTGCTTCATTGGCTGTTGCTATTGGAGCGTGTGCTCAATCGGGAAATGCAGGCAAAGAGTTGGAAAAGGCCCTGCATGCACGTGATTCGGTAATAAATGTGTTGGCAGAACATCGTGCCAACTATGCGAAGAGTGACTCGGCAAGAGTGACGCTTGCGCCCGTAATTCTCTCATTGGAGAAGGAGGCCACACGATTGCAGGCGACATACGATCAAATTCTGCAGAGCATAAGCAGGCGCGACACACAGTCGGCATTAGTTGCATACGAACAGTCGTTGAGTGGCGAGGCTGTCAAATCTGCGAAGGGACAACTCTCGAATGGTGGTGGGTTGAAATCATATGGCCCCGAGAGACACAATATGGTCTACAATGCCATCTTTGCAGAGCGATTAAGTGCTGCCGAGCACGCTACTCTGCTCACGGCACAACAGCACGAGGCTAAGATTGCCGAGTTTGTGGCAGGTTACATGTCGAAATATAGCGATTTACTTGCCTTGCAGCGACAGTATATAGAAGCTTCGACCAGGAAGAGTGCCGACAATGTGGCACAACAATTTGATGCGCTCGAAAAGACAATGGTCATACAGGAAAAGGTGATAAAGAATATGTGGTCATCGCTCTACTACGATAAGGTCTATACCTACGATCTGCTGATGGAACGTATGCAGAATAGTGCGATGTTAAACTTCTCGATTGCGTCGGCAGATAAGGCTAATCAAGAGATAAGCCAAAATAGCGGAAAGTATCAGTCTGATGTGCTTGTAGAGTATTATACTCGCAAAAGATCGCTTGTGGAGTATGAACTGAATGTCGCTTCGTCATTGAATTTGAAATCGTCGTGCGACTCGCTGACATTGGTATTGGAGGAGTTGAGTAACAGTAACTATCGCATATCGAAATTGTCATTGCCACATCGCAACTTTATCGTGTACGAGAATATCTCGCTCAAGACTCCTTCTGTGTATAATTCGAGAAATCCGATACCCGAGGTTGCTGTTTATGATGCCGGCATTGTATATCGTGTTCGAGTATGGCTAAATCAGAGCAGACCGACACTCTCGGCATTGCGAGGTGTGGTGCCAATTTCCTATTCGGATAAGTTGCATCGTGGATGTTACGCTCATTTTGCAGGAGGATTTCAAAGCGAGAAGGAGGCGCAAGATGCTGTGATATACCTCAAAAAGTTGGGCTTTAGAGATCCCGTCATCGCGGTATGGGTTGATGGCGTTTACTATCCTACTATCGATGATATGCGCATCTCGGAGTACCCTTATGTGTTGGAGATTTCGGGTGTGGATACAATAACCGACGAGATGAAGTCTCGAATAAATGCCTACAACAGCAACTACTCTATTTCGCGTAGCGGATCGACTATTGTTGTCGGAGTGTTTGATGCCAGAGCTCAAGCCGAGGTTGTGGCAGCCGAGCTGAAGGCGTTGAACGACTCCATACAGATTGAAATTGTAAAGAAAAATTAAATAATGTTAGCCTTATGAACATATTTTACATCATACTTTTGTTGGTGCTCGGAGCACTCTTTTTAGTGGCGGAGTTGTTGCTGTTGCCCGGAGTAACACTTGGTGCAATACTCTCGATTGCATGTTATGGCGGAGCTATCTATTTGGGCTTTGCGCTCTACGATACAACCGTGGGCGTAACGGTGATAGTTGCAGCTATCTTGACGGCTCTGCTTACTGTAATATTGTCGTTGAGGGCAAAGACGTGGCAGAAACTCTCCCTCCGACAGAATATCGACTCCGTATCGAACGAAAACCCCGAGAACTTGCTCCAGATAGGTCAGAGGGGTGTTGCTGTGTCGCGCATAGCCCCTATGGGCAAGGTAGAGATTGCCGGCAAATATTACGAAGCAAAATCGACAGATGTGCTTATCGATCAGCGCGAAGAGGTTGAGGTTGTGGGATTCGACAACACCTCTGTTGTGGTGCGAAAGGTGAAATAAAAACTTAAAAACATATACCTATGAGAAGAATCTCTATTTCAATGATTTTGGCAGCCATGTTACTGCCATTGTCTGCCATTGCGGGAAACAGCCCGAAAGCAAATGATAAGGCTGTTATCGTGGCAGGCAACGCTCGTTTTACGGTACTGACTCCGCAGCTGATTCGTATGGAGTGGAGCGCGGATGGCAAGTTCGAAGATCGAGCAACTCTAACATTCGTAAATCGTAATTTGGAGGTGCCGGAGTTCAAGGTTAATCAGAACGACTCGGAGCTTAACATCAAGACGGCAAACGTGTCATTGACCTACACCAAGGGTGCAAAATTCTCGGCTGAGAATCTTAAAGCAGAGATCTTGGTTGCCGGCAAGAAGGTCGTATGGCACTTTGGCGATGTCGATTCGCTCAACCTTATGGGTACGACCCGTACTCTCGATGGCTATTACGGCTACGACTCGCCTAAGAATAGAAAGAGTCGCAGTCAGATGGAGACCGGCCTGCTCTCGCGTAGTGGATGGAGCGTAGTTGATGATTCGCAGCGACATGTGTTTGTTCCTGTCGAGTCGCATTGGGAGCAGTGGGTTGAGTGCCGTCCTGAGGGCGACAGACAAGATCTGTACCTCTTCGCCTACGGTCACGAATATACCAAGGCTTTGAAGGACTATACACGTGTAGCAGGCGATATCCCATTGCCTCCGAAGTATGTGTTTGGCTATTGGTGGAGCCGCTATTGGCAATATTCGGACAACGAGTTGCGTGACTTGGTTGAGACAATGCGTTCGTTGGATATTCCGCTCGATGTGCTGATTGTCGATATGGATTGGCACGAGACGTGGGGCTTGTGTCGAGTAAATCCTAAGAGAGATGAGTATGGTCAGCGTGTTGGTTGGACGGGCTATACTTGGAAGCAGCAATTGTTTCCTTCGCCCGAGAACTTCCTTACTTGGTGTCATGAGCAGGATCTGAAGGTGTCGCTGAACCTCCACCCTGCTTCGGGTATTCAGCCATACGAGGCTCCATACGCAGATTTTGTCAAGGAGTACGGTTGGACCGAAGAGGGCAAGAGTGTACCATTCAAGATGTCGGATCCGAAGTGGGCTGATGCCTATTTCAAGACAGTTCTCGGACCAATGGAGAAGCAGGGTGTCGATTTCTGGTGGCTCGATTGGCAGCAGTGGGTACACAGCAAGTATGTAAAGGATTTGAACAACACCTTCTGGCTCAATCACACCTTCGATCACCACATGGCGGAGAAGGGCAATGAGCGACCTATGATATATCATCGTTGGGGAGGTCTTGGCTCGCACCGCTACCAGACCGGTTTCTCGGGTGACACATATATCGCTTGGGAGGCATTGCAGTTCCTGCCTTGGTTTACAGCTACAGCTTCGAATGTAGGCTATGGCTATTGGGGGCATGATATCGGAGGTCACATGTTCCACAAAACCGACGAGAAGATTATTGATCCTGAGTTGTATCTGCGCTGGCTGCAGTATGGAGTCTTCACCCCTGTATTCAAAACTCACTGCACCAAGGATCGCGTAATCGAGCGTCGTATATGGCAATACCCTAACCATATGTTCGATATGCGTGCTGCAATGCACTTGCGCTATGCGCTCGTACCATATATCTATGCAGCTGCGCGTCAAACATTCGATACAGGCGTGTCGATGTGTCGTCCGATGTACTATTCGCAGCCTGAACACGATTTGGCATACTCGATGACAGATCAGTTTATGTTTGGTGACGATTTGTTGGTAGCTTCAATCATTACACCTGCGGACAAGGGCACAGGTTTGGCTACTCGCAAGGTTTGGTTGCCAAAGGGCGAGAAGTGGTACAATATGGTTAGCGGAAAGATGTATGAGGGAAGCGATGAGGTAATCGAAATCCACTGTACACAAGCCGAAAATCCATACTTCGCAAAGGCGGGAGCGATTATTCCGATGTATCCTAAGTCGGTACGCAACCTGCAACACACCATCAACTCTTATGTCTTGACATTTGTTCCCGGTGGCGATGGCGAGACCACTATCTACGAGGATGACGGGAAGTCGAAGGACTACTCTACTGCCTATGCAACAATCAAGGTAACAAAGCGTACTTCGGGCAATAAGGTTACCATTAAGATTGCTCCTCGCGAGGGCTCATACGAGGGTGCTATGGCAACAAACTCATACGAGTTACGTCTGCCTGCCAACTATCCTCCAAAGAGCGTTAAGGTTGATGGTTGCGAGTACAAGTATCGTCGCTACGCCAAGGTCGGTTCTTGGGGCTATGATGGCTATACGCTTGCTCCATACGTCGTTCTCGGTGATGTCGACAATGCAAAGGGTTGTACTGTCGAGATCGAGTTTGCCGATGGTGATCTCGCAAAGCAGGATCAGCTCTATGGCGTGCAGGGTGTAGTAAATCGTTGCGTTGCGCTTACTGCCGAGTTTAAGGAGGCGTATGCAAAGTGGTACGATCCATATCCGCTTCTCCCAGACTTCTATATGAATGTATCGCAGGCTCCAAACTTTATTATGGAGTATCCGAACAACATTCATCGAAGCGTTGCTAACTACCACAAGTCGCTGGCAGACTGCATTGTCGAGGTGGACAAGTTGGATAAGTTCCCTATCGAGTTCCGCGAGAGGGTTAAGGCTCAATTGACAAAACAGTAGTATAGATAAATCATAATATTTTTTAATATGGAAGCTAACTTCGTAATTATCGCGTTAGTGTCGTTTGTATCACTAATTGCATTGTGGCTAATTTTCTACTTCATTCCTATCGGATTGTGGTTTTCGGCTTTGGTCTCGGGAGTGCATATCTCGCTTCTCCAGCTTGTCCTGATGCGCTGGCGTAAGGTGCCGCCTTCAACAATCGTCTCGTCGATGATCGAGGGTACAAAGGCAGGACTGAAGCTTGATCCAAACGAGTTGGAGGCGCATTATCTTGCAGGAGGTAACGTGCAGAATGTTGTGCATGCTCTTGTGTCGGCACAGAAGGCTAATATCTTGCTCGACTTCAAGATGGCTACAGCTATCGACTTGGCAGGTCGCGATGTATTTGAGGCGGTGCAAATGTCGGTAAACCCTAAGGTTATCAATACCCCTCCTGTCGCAGCAGTAGCGAAGGACGGTATTCAGCTTATTGCTAAAGCGCGTGTTACCGTGCGTGCAAATATCAAGCAGTTGGTTGGTGGCGCAGGCGAGGAGACCGTTTTGGCGCGTGTAGGCGAGGGTATCGTATCCTCTATCGGCTCGGCAGCCACACATAAGATTGTGCTCGAAAATCCCGACTCAATTTCGCGTGTAGTGCTGGAGAAGGGCTTGGATGCAGGTACCGCATTCGAGATTCTCTCAATCGATATTGCCGATATCGATGTGGGTAAAAATATCGGAGCGCAGTTGCAAATGGATCAGGCTGATGCCGACAAGAATATTGCTCAGGCAAAGGCGGAGGAGCGTCGTGCTATGGCAGTAGCCCTCGAACAGGAGATGTGCGCCAAGGCGCAGGAGGCCCGTGCGCGAGTTATCGAGGCTGAGGCCGAGGTGCCACTTGCAATGGCAGAGGCTTTCCGCTCGGGTAATCTTGGCATTATGGACTATTACAAGATGAAGAATGTGATGGCCGATACCGAGATGCGCGAGTCTATTGCAAAGCAGAAGTAGTCTTTTGATAGATTTGTGAAGATGCTTAAAAATATAGTTTTCGACCTCGGTGGCGTAGTTGTCGCACACAACGAAGCGAGTTTTGCCGAGAAACTTGGAGAGTTTTTCAGTTTCGTGTTTGGGCCTGATATGAAGTGCGTCCCATCGTTTTGGGTTGAGTACGATCTGGGCGTTAAGACTATCGACGAGACTGCAGCAGCTGTGGCGGAGTTTCGCAACTGCACGCCCGAAATAGCCAAGGGGCATATGCTCTATGCCATCTCTTTGCAAGAGGAGGTCGAACCTACGGTGCGTCTTATAAAAGAGCTGAAGGAGCGAGGCTACAAGTTGTATGTTCTTTCAAATATGTCGAAGGAGTATATCGAATTCTTGCGTAAATTGCCCGTGTTCGACTATTTCGACGAGCAGGTGGTGTCGTGCGAAATTCATCTCGGAAAACCCGACAAAAAGATATACGAATATCTGCTTGACCACTGCAAACTCGATCCTGCCGAGACTATCTTCATAGATGATCGCAAGGACAATGTCGAGATGGCAGCTGAAGTGGGTATTACACCATTCCATTTTGACCGTCGCAACCCCGAGAAGGCGTGTGCTGATTTAAGAAAAGCGATATACGAATAACTGATTAAGGAATAAAATAATGAGAAAAAACATCTTGTTACTTGCTGTAGCTGTGACATTGCCGTTGATGACAATGGCACAGAGTCTACGTAAGGAGGTCAGATTGGCCGAGGGTTGGCGTTTCGCGCTTGCTAACGAGACGATGAAGAGCGAAGGCGCGAAGGTTGCAGCCGAAAGCTACGATGATAGCTCGTGGGAGGTGGTGTCTGTACCACACGATTGGGCTATTAAGGGTCCTTTCGATGAGTCGATTGACAAACAGTATAAACCCGTCGTCGAGGACGGCGACACTATTCCGACGTGGCGTACGGGTCGTACCGGAGCTTTGCCTTTCATCGGTACAGGCTGGTATAGGGTTAAATTTACTGTGCCCGCCTCGTGCGAAAGAGCAATCCTCACATTTGGAGGTGTGATGTCCGAGCCCGAGGTCTATGTTAATGGTCGCAAGGCCGGAGAGTGGAAACATCCATACAATGCATTTAATGTCGATGTTACACCATTCGTATATCGCGATGGTCGTGAAAATACACTCGCTGTGCGTGCCGAAGTGCGTCAGTTCTCTTCTCGTTGGTATCCGGGCGCAGGTATCTATCGTCCGGTGGTCTTGACGACTACGGCGGCTACGGCAATCGACACTTGGGGTTTGAATATGACAACCCTTGCGCTCAATGATGCGGGCGATGTATCGGCTTCGTTCGAGGTTAAGACTACGGGATATGAGGGTAAAAGCCTTATTGCTGTATGGAGTGTTGCGGGCAAAAAGTTCGAACAAAGGGTCGATGGCAACGGTGTTGCGGTGTCTGCACAGAACTTCTCGAATATTACTCCGTGGTCGCCAGAGCAACCAAAGCTCTACGATATGAAGGTTGATCTTGTGTTGGTAGCTGCGGATGGCTCGCGCCGAGTGGTTGATAGCAAGGCAGAGAAGATCGGTTTCCGTACAATTAAGTTTACGCCGGAGCGAGGCTTCGAATTGAATGGTAAAAGCCGTAAATTCAAGGGCGTATGTATGCACCACGACCTTGGAATGTTAGGTTCGGCAGAGAACATGGCTGCCATTCGTCGTCAGCTTCAGTTGCTCAAGTCGATGGGCTGCGATGCTATTCGCACATCGCACAATATGCCTTCGAAGTGGCAGATGGACCTTTGCGATGAGCTCGGATTTATGGTTATGGCAGAGAGTTTTGATGAATGGGCACAGAAGAAGGTTGATAATGGATATAATCACTTCTTCTATGATTGGTATGAGCGCGATTTGACAAACCTTGTAAATTGCCATAAGTTGCACCCTTCGATTGTGATGTGGAGCATTGGCAACGAGGTTCGCGAGTTGTGGAAACCCCAGGGTGGCAAACACGGTGGCGCGGCTCTTGCCAGAATGTTGGTCGAGGTGTTGCATCGCCTGGATCCTTCGCGCCCTGTTACGGCTGGAATAAACAGATCGCTTCTGGCTATTAAGTTGGGTGCAGCGCAGGTTATGGACGTTATGGGTGTAAATTATCACCTCTACCAATATGATGAAATTCACGCGACGTCGGGTCACTCTCTTGTGCTTGGCTCCGAGACCGCCTCTACTGTATCGTCGCGCGGAGTATATCACTTCCCTGTTAATGCAATTGTAGCTCACTCGGACTCAGATAAGAAGACGCGCGGTGCCGTGGAGAAGAATATCTTACATCCCGACTATCAAAACTCAAGCTACGACACCGAGGTTGTGCCTTGGGGCAATTTGCCTGACTACGATTGGGTGCAGCAGGAGGATAAGCCGTGGGTTATAGGCGAGTTTGTATGGACAGGCTTCGACTATCTTGGTGAGCCTTCACCATATAATAATGTGTGGCCATCGCGCAGTAGTTACTTCGGTATTATCGACTTAGCAGGTCTGCCAAAGGATCGCTATTTCCTATACCGTTCGCAGTGGAATGACGAGCAATCGACAATTCACATCCTTCCACATTGGAATTGGGAAGGACGTGAAGGCGAGGTCACTCCTGTATATTGCTACACCAATCACCCTACTGCCGAACTGTTCGTAAATGGCAAGAGTCAGGGCAAGCGCACGAAGGTTAAGGGCGGTAGCCCGCTTGATCGTTTCCGTTTGCGTTGGAATGAGGTGGTATACGAGCCTGGCGAGATCAAAGTTGTTGTCTATGATGCACAGGGCAACGCTGCAGGCGAAAAGGTTGTTAAGAGTGCAGGTGAGCCTCATCATTTGGAGTTGTGCGCAGATCGCGGTACAGGACGTGAGGAGCGTTCTTATAGCGAGATGTGTGCCACTTCTTGCAATCCATCGCAATTCTCGTTGGGTGGCTACTTGAATGCCGATGGCGAGGATATGGCATTTGTGGCGGTGCGTGTGGTTGATAAGGATGGTAACTTCTGCCCTACTGCTCAACATCAGCTCGTTATGGAGGTTTCGGGTCAGGGCAAGTTCAAGGGTGTCTGCAATGGTGACCCTACATCGCTTGAGGTGTTTGTAAATCCTACGATGAAACTCTTTAATGGCGAATTGGTCGTGGGCGTGCAGACTACCAAGCAGGCCGGCGAGATTGTGTTGAAAGTGTCGGGTGAAGGCGTAGGCTCAGCAAGTGTAGTGCTTAGATCGAAATAGTATATATAATGATGAAAAGCCAATAGATAATAGCTAATGGCTAAAAGTTAAATTTTATAGATGGAAGAAAATCTCGAAATGGAGTCGTTGCACCCACGCTATGATGTTGTGGTCATAGGTGGTGGTGCGGCAGGATTGATGGCGGCAGGAACAGCTGCACGAATAGGCAATAAGGTGTTGTTGCTCGAAAAGATGGAGAAACCTGCTCGTAAGGTGCGAATTACGGGTAAGGGTCGTTGTAATTTGACCAACGCACGCCCTGTTGAGGAGTTTACCGAGAATGTGCGTACAAATGGCGATTGGCTGCGCGTGGCGATGTCGGAGTTTACCAATCGTGCCACGATGCGCTTCTTCGAGCGTATGGGCGTGAAACTCGTTACCGAGCGAGGTGAACGTGTCTTCCCTGCGAGCGGTAAGGCTGCCGATATTGCAAATGCATTGGAGTTCTATTGTCGTGACTACGACGTGGAGATTCAGTGCCATAGCCGTGTAACCGAAATCTTGGTCGCTGACGGCAAGGTCTACGGCTTGAAATATATGAACAAGCGAGGCTTCATTCGTAAGATTGAGGTCGAAAATGTAATTATAGCAACCGGAGGAGTATCCTACCCTGCTACCGGCTCTACGGGCGACGGATATACCTTTGCAGATCGTACGGGACATACTATCGAATCGGTGCGACCATCGCTTACGCCACTTGTGTCGAACCATCCACAGATTGAGTATATAAAGAACGTGTGGCTCAAAAATATCAATGCAAGATTGTACGTTGCGGGCGAGATGGTGCGCGAAGAGTTTGGCGAGATGTCCTTCTCGGATAGAGGCTTGGAGGGTGCTGTGATATTGCGTTTGAGCCGTGATGCGGTGGATGCCTTGCTCGAGGAGAAGAGCGTCAAGATCGAGCTCGACTTGAAGCCTGCTCTGACCGAGGATGTGCTGCGTGAACGTATTAAACGCGAGGTTGCTGAGATGCGACCAGAGGATTTCTTTGCCGAATTGGTACGTCGTTTGGTGCCAAAACCGCTTGTTGTGCCTATCTGCAAGGAGTTGGATGTTCATTCGCGCCTCTACATCTCGAAAGTGTCGGAAAAGGAGTTCGAGCGACTGATTAAGGTGCTGAAGGGTTGGTCGTTCCCGATTTCGGACTATGCTCCATTTGAATATGCGGTGGTTACAGCCGGTGGAGTAAGCTGTTCGGAGGTGAACGAATATACAATGGAGTCGTTGAAAATTAAGGGTATGTATTTTGCCGGTGAGGTGCTTGATGTTGATGCAAATACCGGTGGATATAACCTTCAAATCGCATTCTCGACAGGACACTTGGCAGGATTGCTCAAAAAGTAGAAGATATGAAGATTACAGGTAGAAACATAGGTCGTCGTTTGCAACTGCTTGGCAATAAGCTCTCGCGAGCTAAATATTATCACGGCTACGGAGTGCACTCACCGTTTGTCTATGGACTTGTGCGCAAGGTCTTTATGAGCAAAAAGTTGGCGGAGGGCTCGGGTAGCGCGTTATACGATATGTTGCGTGCGAATGGTGTGGCCGAAAAACGCGCTCGACAGTTGCACAATACTCTGTATTATATCGAGGGTAAGAGTTTCTCGGTAAATGAGGTCGAGGGTGATTTATCGATCCTCCTATCCGACTACCCTACCTCGCAATTGCGTGGCGCATACGAAGAGGCAAAGGCGGCAGGTGTAACGCTTGTTGTCGGACAACCTTATCTCAATCGCGAGCGTCAGAGTGAGGTCCGCACTTTGATTGACGACCATCGCTCGACTACGGTGGATAATCGTGCCTACGTAATCTTCTTTAATAACAGGCTTCCAAAACAACACTATCGCTTATGAAATTGTACACAAAAGGTGGAGATAAGGGTCGCACGTCGTTGATAGGTGGCGAGCGTGTTCGCAAGACGGATGTCAGAGTCGAGGCGTATGGCGCAGCTGATGAGTTGCAAGCGCACATCGCATACCTTGCCGATAAAATGTCGTGCGAGGAGATATTGAAGGCCTATGTTGAGGATTGCCGTCGTATATGCGCGCAACTGATGACGGTCTGTTCGTTGTTGGCAAAAGGCGAAGGTTGCGAGTACGAAATTCCTGCAATCTCGGAGGAGGATGTAACGTGGCTTGAAGGGCGTATTGATGCGCTGCAGTCCGAGTTGAAACCTGTCGAATGCTTTACAATACCCGGGGGTTGCGAGTTAGCATCGCTCTCTCATATTTGCCGTACGGTGTGCCGTCGTACCGAACGCCGCGCAATCGAGGCATCCGAAAATTACGAGGTAGATAAAGCTGTGCTTATACTGCTAAATCGCCTCTCTGACTACCTATACGCCTTGTGCCGTACCATTGTGGAGCGATTGGGTGCAGAGGAGATATTGTGGAAACCTTAAATTTAATACCTAATATGAAAAGACTATTAACTCTTTTGACTCTTATTGTGGCCGTATTTGCGGCCGAGGCGGCAACTGTTCGTGGTAGAGTCGTGTGTGATGGACAAGGCGTTGAGGGTGTGGTTGTTACCGATGGTATCCGAACAACTCTCACCGACAAGAGTGGTGCTTATAAGTTAAAGACTGATAATCAACGCTCACATTTTGTCTATATCTCGGTACCTTCGGGCTATGAGGTGCCTACATTGCGTGGCTTTATGCCCGATTTCTATCGTCCATTGCACCCAAAGCAGCGCGAGTATAACTTCTCGTTGAAGGCGGTAGACCAATCTAAGTATCATCTTATCGTTTCGGCTGATATCCATGTTCGTAATAGATGTATGACGCTGAAAGAGCCTCTGCAACAGATGCCATTGAGCAACCCCGTTGGTGAGATAGACTCTGTAACATTTGCGCGTACCTATATGGCGACATTGCGCGACTATGTTTCGAAATTACCTAAGGAGGTGAAGGTCTATGGACTCAATCTTGGAGATATGAGTAATGAGTCGCATTGGAGCCGCTATGGTGGTGATTTGGGGAACTTTGTGAAGGTTTGTAGCCGCAGTGGAATGCCTATACAGACCTACACCGCAATTGGCAATCACGAACACGATATGAAGGCTAAGGATATCTTCGATGACGACGATACCGAAGCGGAGTTGGAGTATATGAAGGTCTTTGGACCAACCTACTACTCGTTTAATATCGGTGGGGTGCACTATATTGTCCTCGACAATGTTAAGTATTGCAACCATAAGTCCCAGGGGCGTGATCGTAACTACGAGGTGCGATTCACTCAGGACCAAATCGATTGGGTAAAGCAGGATGCTGCGTTGATGCCAAAGGATACCAAACATATTGTATTTGCTTGGCACTGCCCATCATATCGTCGTAGCAAAGGGGGTAAGGCATCGCATAATGCCGATGATATCTTGACTCATTACGCTCCGAGCAAGTTGCCTATGACTATTCTTACAGGTCACAACCATCAGGCCGAAACTGTTGTTGTGGCGAACTACCCTAACACTACGGAGTATATTCACCCATCGGTGTCGGGCTCGTGGTGGTACTATCCTCTATGTAACGATGGGGCTCCCGCAACTTTTACGCGCTACGACTTCGATAAAGGAGCGCTTACGGCTCGTGAGAGTGTGAATTTTACAGATCGCAGTGAGCAGAAGTTCCGCCTATATAATAAAGGTATAGTCAATAAGAATGGCGAACAGGTTATCCGTTTGAATGTATGGGATTGGCACCCAGATTGGCAATTCGAGGTCTATGAGAATGGCGCAAAGGTGTCTAAACCTCAGTTCTCGAGAATTCGTGCTAAGGATCCACTCTATGATGAGATGCGCGAGAATACTGGTAATGGAATCAAAAAATTCAAATTTTTGAATACTGCAAATACTTATCACTTTTTCGAGTATAAGCCACAACGCGCAGATGCCGAGATTAGAATCGTTGCTACAGACCAATTTGGTAAGGAGTATTTCAGTGTTGCGACTCGTATGGAGTAAGATGAAAATAGTGGGTTTGATAAAAATATATATGCAACTGCTTGTATATTAGAAATTTTTTATACTTTTGCACCCGCAATTGGACAAAATATTAACAAACTAAATAGAGTAAATTTATGTATTGGACACTTGAATTGGCATCGAAACTCGAAGATGCACCATGGCCAGCAACTAAAGAGGAGCTTATTGACTATGCTACTCGTTCGGGCGCACCACTCGAAGTAATCGAAAATCTTCAGGAGATCGAGGATGACGGCGAAGCATACGAGAGTATGGAAGAGATTTGGCCAGACTACCCTTCGAAGGAAGATTTCTTCTTTAACGAGGAGGAGTATTAAACAAATTTATCGACTTAAATAGTTGATTATCAGCAGGAGGAGCAAGGAAAATTTCCTTGTTCCTCTCTTTTTGTTATCAGATAAACTTGTCTATTTTCTGCCTCCTGAGTATTTCCTCCTACATAAATTTTGATTTCCTTGTCTATTTTTTGTACCTTTGCAAAATCCTCCTACATATTAAAAGGTACTGAAATTTATGGGCAGACACAGACGAGAATCACCAATTGGAAGGTTGAGATTGAAGTATCCTAAATTAGGATATGACAAGCATAAACTTTATACGCTCTACTATGAGTACACTTGGTTGGATAATGCCGTAATACGAAAAGATACTCAGGTGAGAGTCCGCGTTGATGATTGGAATGAAAAAGGCAATATGGGCAAGGGGGAATTGCGTTCATCTTTCGGTAGTGATTACAAGCGTATGAATGCAATGTTAAATGGACAATTGCTTAAATATGATGCCACTCTACTTCAATATGCTCAGAAGCACCCTCATAGAATGTGCAAGGATGTTATACACTCAATTCTGTATGATGCCCCTCTCACTCGTCAAGATGAGGGTAAAGACTTTATAGAGTATGTTATTAGTTGTCTTGATTCCAAGCAGACAAAAAATAAGATAGGTAAGAGTAGATACGAGAATGGTAGAAGTTGTATGAATGGGTTTAGGGAGTTCCTGCTTGCGCAAAACAAAGGAACATACAAACCTGATAGTATCTATCTCGGTGAAATCAGTATTTCTCTGATTGATGATTATATTACATATAGGCGAGAGGTGAAGAAAAACAAAGATGCTACCATCAATCACTCGCTTACACCTATCATTAAAGCGTGCGAGAGGGCAAAAGATGAAGGTTTAATAGATACCCGTGTGTATGCAGATATTAAAGATGCTCGTGTAGTCGAGCAACCAAGTTTGGATACAGAGGTATTTGACGGTAAATCATATCTAACCAAAGAGCAGTTGCAGCAGTTGGTAAATTTTTATAACCAAGATACAGAAATAAGGCGCAAAGAGTATATAGAGATGTATTTGTTTGCTTTCCATACGGGAGGTTTACGAATGGTTGATATTATGACTTTGATGTGGAGTCATATCAATATAGATAAGAAAGAATTGCGCAAGATTCAAGTAAAGACTGCATCAGGCAAACTTTCAAGACACACCATACCTCTTACCGATGCTGCTATTGACATCTTATATAAATGGAAGGAGCGTAATCGTACGAGCAAATTTGTTTTTAATCTTGTTGATGATAGTTTTAATATAGATAATGCCGAAAATCTATACTATGTTAGAAATTCGTGCGATAGAAAGGTGAATCAGTCTCTTAGAGTTGTAGGTGATAGAATAGGTTTGGATAAACCATTGACATTTCACACTGCAAGGCATACATTTGCTGTGCTTGCATTGAATGATGGAATGTCGTTGTCTATGGTTAGCAGAATGTTGGGACACTCATCAACGGATATTACAGAAAAGGTGTATGCAGAGTATTTGCCGATGACTCTTGCAGAAGAACTTAACAGATTGGATTACTACTTTGTTCCGTCAATGACGGAATAACCCTCCTACCCCACCTTTGCACATAACATTTTTTCGTTTCCCTCCTCTTGATATTTTCTCAAGAGGTGGGTATGATTAGTTTGCCCTATCTGCCGAGAAAATTTTTTTTTTACTAAAAATCGTATTTTTTAGTTTTTTTTAAGTTATCAAACTATTTATAGTAAACAGACTAATTGAACTATGGCAAAAAGAATTTACAGAGAGTTAAGTGATTCCGTCAAAAAATCTATTTCAGATAGTATGAAGGATTATCACAAAAGAATGACTTACGATGAGCGACAACGGATAAATGCCAAGCAGAGTGAATCACAGAAGAGATATTGGGCACGAATACCCAATAAAAAAGAGGATACAGAGTAATTTTACTCCCACTTCAAACCGCTAAGTCTATTCTTGAAAAATAGACAGTCTTAAACTCTTGTAATACGAGAAGCGATAGACAATTACACGCAAAAATTCTATCTTTAATTAGGTGGTTAATTTTAACAGAATTAGCGTTGTAGACAATCTTATAAAAGAATTTTTTACATTTTTTTTGAAAAAATGCTTTTTAGGTATTGACTTTTTTATACAGTTTTGTATGTTTTATATAGAAATTGCCAATGGACTGAGTGCGAGCAGTCCGAGAAATATAATAAACGCAAATTTCAAAATGGCAGACGGATACACGGCATAGGTGTATATTCAACCTCGTAGCAATGCGATAAGCAAGCAAATTAGGGCGAGGTTTAGACAGAGGGTTGTAGTAAGTCCGAATAGGAACTGAGGCACATAGGAAGGTTGCATTTGCCCCTCTACCGTCAAAAATGATTGTTATATAGGTGTGATTACTGATTGATGCCTTGAGGAAATCAGTATTTTGATAGGAAGAGACACCCTATCAATCTGAGGAAAATTCAAGAACCCTCTTCACGCCAAACTTAGCAATTGAGTGCACAGGAGTAGATATTCTTGAGATTCCCCTAAGGGGATTGCTGTGTCTATACAAAACTTAAAATCTTTTAATAAAAACTAAAAAAATAAAACTTAGAAATAATCTTTCAAGTCATACTTGATATTCTTCGGTAATAGATTAAACTATACCAACAGGAGATTATTAAAAGAGAAGTGAGTCAGGTAGGATAAAAAAGAAAAAAACTAAATAAAAAATAAGAAAATAAAATTTCAAAAATATCTTATCTGTTCCTACTTGGAATGCCAAAGGCACTTTGGCGGTATTGCCCACCTTATATTCTTTTCTGAAATTGCCAATGGAACTGAGGTGCTCACAATCCTCGAAATATAATTATAAGGTGCTGAAACGCACCCTCCCGTTGAGGTGCCGTAGGAAACGACACCCCAATCACAGAGAATAACTGCCTATCCTACGAAGCGTATGTACCTGTTGAGGTGCCCTGTGGGATAATCACATTATGGATATTGTCGATATACTTTCCAAGTGGAATCATAAAGGCATTAAACACCACCAAACGCTCATCAAATGGTGCCTCGTTCACCACAATCTCCTTTGTAATGTCGCCATTCTCGCACACATACTGCACAATGGTATTCAAAAACTCCTCCTGCTCAGCATTCAACTCGCTATCGGTGAGGAACTCGCTGAACATATCCAATGCCTCCCTTCTATCCACTCCAATCAGTGAACGAATAAACGCTGCGACATTTCCACTGCACGCCAATCCCTGAGTGTATTTCAGGTAATCCTCCTTGCTTCCAAGTTCCTTCCATAAGATTCGTTCAAGTTCGTCTATATCCTCTGACGACAACTGCTCGATGTTGTAAATTTTCTTCAACACAGGCAAGTTGCGGTTATTTGCAAGAAAGTCGATGATGCGCTGCTTGTACGACACTCGCATAGGCACACCCTCTGTCTCGCCTTCGTCAGATATTACATCCTCAATATCCACCACGAACCATCTGCCATTTGTGCCTTTGAGGAACTGCATCAACTCTCGCAAATCCTTGCGTACCTTCTCCAACCATTCGAGCGATACATTCTCCCACGCAGCAACCGATAGTACCTCTTTCAAAGTCTCCATCTTTGCCTGAACCTGTGGCAGCGTTGCCTTCTTCTCAACGAGAATCTCAGCGATTCTCTGCACCTGCGCAATCTTCTTGTCGGCATTAGTCTCCTCATCTAAAAGACTGAGTTGTATCGACAATGTCAGCGCATCGAACATCTTTGCCGTAGGTTCCAATGTATTCTTTGGTAGCAGCGGTGCAATATCGCCCTTCAACGAGTGAACATCCACCTCCGAGAGCGACAACCACGACTCCTCTTTCTTGAAATAACTCACCTGTTCCCACTTCGAGCGCACCGAGATATGACTATCCGACAATGTCGCCACTTGCTCCTTCAAGACGCCCTTCAACTCATCGTGGAACGCCTTGCTGAACTCATCTTCTTGATGCTTTTGGTGCTGCAAGTGGAATGCAATCTCTGCACGGAGTCCAAATATGCGCTCTGTCAGCGAAATTGTCGATGGTGCAGTTTTGCCATTCGGATTCTTCTCGAAATACTCGAAATTTCGGCACCAATCGAAGATATAGAAACACTCCTTATCCTTTCCACCTCCAAAGATGTCGGGAGACAGACGAGTGCCACGACCAATCATCTGCATAA
Organism: Alistipes sp.; assembly: GCA_045576755.1. GTDB lineage: Bacteria > Bacteroidota > Bacteroidia > Bacteroidales > Rikenellaceae > Alistipes. The sequence goes on along the minus strand of JAZNHC010000169.1, from coordinate 331 downwards.
ATTTGATTTTGCTCTTCACCACCTTGAAGAAAACAAGGTTGAGCACATCGGGCACATCAATTCCCGTATCAAGCATATCCACCGAAACTGCAATCTGCGGGTTGTTGTCTCGTACCTCAAACTTATCAATCAAATCCTGCGAATAGGTCACATAGTTGTCAATCAGCACACAGAATTCAGGCCCATATTCGGGATAGAGCGTATTGAATCGTTCCACAATCAGCTCAGCGTGGCGGTGGTTGTAGGCAAAGATGATGCTTTTGCCGATACGCTCGCCATACTGCACCTTCAGGCCGTTCTCCATCAAGTCCTGCAACACGGCATCAATGGT
>JAZNHC010000168.1:0-9204 GCA_045576755.1 Alistipes sp. | reverse complement strand
AAAAACACTGTCGAGAAGGGTTTGCAGTATGCTTATGCACACCGCCGACTCAAGAAGCGTACATTCCGTTCGTTGTGGATCACTCGTATCAACGCAGCAGTTCGCGCTTACGGTATGACCTATTCGGAATTTATTGGTAAGATCAATGCTAAGGGTATCGCCCTCAACCGCAAGGTTATGGCTGACTTGGCAATGAACGAGCCAAAGGCATTCGAAGCAATCGTAAAAGAAGTTAAATAGCCTGCCTTGTTGCAGTGATTGGGAGCGTTACCGAAATGGTGACGCTCTTTTTTTGAGGATGTGTCATCTTCCTGCTATTTAACTTTTTACGATTGCTACCATATCCACTTGTCGCTACGCTCCAATTAAATGCAGGCCTTGTTGCAGTGATTCATTCTCCCTAAACTTCCTAAACTTCCTAAATTCAACTAAAATTAAATTTTCTTGTTTGGCTATTTATTCTTAAATTTGTAGCACATAAGCAAACTAATAACACTAAAATATGAAGCGACTTCGACAGACTCTTACTTCGGCAATTGCTATGTTTGCATTGCTCCTCGCAGGTTGTGGCAACGACGCAAAGCGTTCAGACTACTATACTCGCGGTATTGGCAACTATCCGGGACTGCCATCCGAGGATTTTTCGCCTGATGCTGATACGGATGATCTCTATCGCAATATAGCCTCTATGCGTGCGGCATACAGCTCGTCGAGCTTCGATCACAACCTCACGGCTCAGCTCGTTACAGATGGCGTTATTACTGCCGAGCAGCCCTATTACCTTGTGGTTACCTCGGAGGGGAAGCAACTCCCAAAACGCGAGCGAGAGTGGGCTATCGACGGAGGAAAGCACTCGCGCAACAACCTTATGGGCGAAGATGTCTATCTGCAATTTTCGTTGAACGGTTGGACTCAACGTGTCGATGAGATGTTCATCTCTTGCAATCTCTACTACGATGTCGCCAAAGCAGTTCAGGGGTACGAGATCCGCTACGAAGGCTCGAAGGATGGTGCTAACTGGCTCACCTTGGGGCGACTTGCCGGAACGGGACTTCCGGGCAAAGAGGGTGAACAGAAGCAGCACTCCGATGCTAATAAGCAGGTGGATAAATCCGAATATAATCTTCGCAAGATTCGCGAAACTATAAAGTTGCAGAACTGCGACGACTACTCTCACTACCGCATAGTGCTTAAGATGGTCGGTGCGCATAGGTGGAGTCTGCGTGAAACCGAACTGAAGAGTAACGGAGTACCGGTTATCCTCTCTGCGTCGCAGTTTTTTGATAGCGCGTGGATGAGCGATACCTCGGGCGAGGAGTGGGTATACATCGACCTCGGCTCGAAGGCGAAGTTCGACTTGGTGCGACTGCATTGGGTTAATAAGGCATCGGTGGGCAGAATCGAGGTTTCGGATGATGCCAAATCGTGGAGATCGGTTGCCGATCTGCCCGGTGGCGAAGCTCTTGTTGATGAGGTTGCGTGCAAGGGCAATGCTCGCTATGTGCGTGTGTTGATGCAGAAGTTGGCGTGTGGTGAGAAATATATTCTGAGCGAAGTTGAGGTTTGGGGTCGTGGTGGATACGTAGCCAAACCCGCAGCTCGTCCTGCAGCCGAGGGTCGCAAACTTGTCTTGTCGGGAGGTGATTGGCGACTGCAGCGTGCATCACACGTGATGGATGCGGGCGAGAAGATCGCGCAGGGCGGTTACGATGCCTCGGCGTGGCTTGTGGCTACGGTGCCTTCAACGGTATTGTCGAGTTATCGCAATTTAGGTGCGGTTCCTGATCCTAACTTTGCCGATAATATCTTCCAAATCTCGGAGAGCTACTTCAACTCCGATTTCTGGTATCGCACCGAGTTTGAAGTGCCTGCCAACTTTAAGAAAGAGCGTTTGGCTCTCAATTTCGATGGCATAAATTGGAAGGCGGAGATCTATCTCAATGGTGAGCAGATTGGTCGTATCGATGGAGCCTTTATGCGAGGCGAGTTCGATATTACCGAGCGTGTGAGCGAGGGTGCAAATGCTTTGGCTGTCCGAATTATAAAGAACGAGCACTTCGGTTCGGTGAAGCAGAAGAATTGGGAGACAACCGATATCAATGGAGGTATCCTCGGAGCCGACAACCCTACATTCCATGCCTCGATAGGCTGGGATTGGATCTCGACAGTTCGCGGACGTAATATGGGTATCTACAACGATGTATACATCACAACAACGGGTGGTGTGTCGCTCAAGGACCCATTTGTGCAGACCACACTTGCGTTGCCTGATACTTTGGCTACGCTCACTCCGAAGATTGTTGTTCGCAACACTACCAAGCGCGATATCGAGGGTGTATTGAAGGGTTTTGTCGGAGATATTCGATTTGAGCAGAAGGTGACTCTCGCTGCAGGTGCGGAGCGGGTAGCACGCTTTGAGCCTGCCCACTTCACACAGCTTAAGGATCAGGCGTTGCAACTTTGGTGGCCAAATGGCTATGGCACACCTTATCTCTACGATGCCGGCTTCTCGTTCGAGATTGACGGAGTGGTGTCGGATGCAGTGAATTTCAAGGTGGGTGTGCGACAGATGGACCACAGATACGATGGCGAAGCACTCGTACTATATATAAATGGTCGTCGCTTCATAGGTCGTGGCGGTAATTGGGGCTTTGGTGAAAACAACCTCAACTATCGTGGTCGCGAGTACGATATAGCCGTAGCATATCACGCAAATATGAACTTTACGATGATGCGTAATTGGGTAGGTCAGATTGGCGACGAGGAGTTGTACGAGGCTTGTGACCGTCACGGTATTATGATTTGGCAGGATTTCTGGTTGGCAAATCCGAGCGACGGTCCCGATCCGTACGACAACGAACTCTTCGTGGCAAATGCCATCGATTATGTGCGACGTATTCGCCACCACGCCTCAATTGCGCTCTATTGTGGTCGTAACGAAGGATATCCACCAAAGGAACTCGATGACGAGCTGCGCAAGATTGTTGCAGCCGAGCATCCCGACATTCACTACATCTCGCACTCCTCGCGCGATGGCGTGAGCGGTCACGGACCATATCGCGCGCTCTCGCCACGCGAATATTTCGAGTGGCAGAAGGGTAACACGACATTCCATAGCGAGCGCGGTATGCCTAATGTGGTTAATTATGAAAGTTTGTGCCGTATGCTCAAAGAGGAGGATATGTGGCCACAGGGCGACGCTTGGGGCGAGCACGACTTCACGATGAAGGGGGCACAGCGCGGAGCTACGTTTAATCTACTTCTCGAGAACGGTTTTGGCGTGCCGCAAGGAGTCAAGGAGTATACCGAGTTGGCGCAGTGGATAAACTATGATGGCTATCGTGCTATGTTCGAGTCGCGCAGTATGTTCCGCAAGGGTCTGCTTTTGTGGATGACGCATCCTGCATGGCCGTCTAATGCGTGGCAGACCTACGACTACTACTTCGAGCCTACGGCGGCATATTTCGGATGTATGAAGGCTAACGAACCACTCCATATTCAGTGGAATGCAGCCACCGACGAGGTCGAGGTCATAAACTATAGTGCAGGTAACTACGCAGAACTTTGCGTCGAGGCGAAGATTGTGAATATGGATGGCTCGGTTGCTTGGAGCAAGAGCTGTGCTGTTGAGAGCGAAGAGGATACGACAACGAAGTGCTTCAAGTTGGACTTCTCGGGCGAGTTGTCGTCGGCTCACTTTGTAAAGCTTGTGTTGAGCGAGAACGGCAAGGTCATCTCCGACAACTTCTATATCCGTGGCGTAGAGGAGGGCAACTATCAGGCAATTAAGAGTATGCCCGAGGCTCGCGTGCGTAAGCGTGTCGAGATGAAGCAAAATGACAACGGTGAGTGGAGTGCAGAGGTGACGATGATTAACACCGGCAAGGTGCCGGCTCTTATGATTCGTATAAATACCATTGGAGCAAAGGATGGCGATCAGATTTTGCCTGTGTTCTATTCGGATAACTATGTCTCGTTGCTACCTGGCGAGGAGCGCACGGTGAAGGTACGCTGGTATGACATTGACACTCGTGGCAATAGGGCGAAGATTGTTATCTCGGGCTACAATGTCTGCCAGCAGTGATGCGATAAATGGGTATGGCAAATAGCTACATAGGAGCGATTGGGTGTGGAACGATGAAATTTTTTTGTTAAAAAAATGCCATAAATATTTGTAATATTAGATAAAATAACTACATTTGTATATCAATTTTTTTTTAACATTTAAAACAGAACGCGTATGAAAAAGATTTTCCTCGGTTTGGCAGCTATCTTCTGTGTAGCTACCGTTTCGGCTCAGAGCAACTTCGAGTCGTCTGTAAAGCAGGCAGCTCAGACTATCGCTTCGCAGAAGTGGTCAGTCGGTCTTCGTTTGGGTAGTGGTGCTCAGGTTGATGCAGAGTGCTTCTATGCAAGTGATAAGAATGTTGAGGTTCGTCTCGGTTTGGGCTGGGTTGGCGGTTTTGGAGCAGATTGCTCGGTTCTCCATAACTGGAACTGCTGCAATTGGGATTGGACTCCAAGTGCAGGTAATTGGTTCCTCGATGCCGGTGTCGGTGCTACTCTCGGAGGTGCAAAGCACGTTATGTGGGTAGGCGTTGCAGGTCAGGTAAAGTTCGGTATCAAGTTCAACAAGGTGCCTATCCGTCTTGCACTCGACGTAACTCCTGGTTTCGGCCCTTATATCGCTTTGCCATACCGTACTACTGTTGAGACACCTATTTACGACTTAAACGGTAACCAAACAGGTGTAGAAAAGACAACAGTTAAGCACGGTGGTGCAGTAAGCTTCTACACCCACGGTATTCTCAACCTTGGTCTTTCGGCAACTTACTGCTTCTAATCGTTGGGGCATATATAAATGTGGGGATCTTGTCAGAAGATCTCCACATTTTAATTTTACTCTTTGCAAAATCTGCTTCTCCACACTAAAAACAATTTGGCTATGAAAAGGATATTGATAATGTTGGTTGTGCTGACTACGGCTGTTACGGCATTTGCACAAACGGACTACAACCTTCAAAGGGCTCAAGGTTACCAGCGCGAGGCGGAGTACTATCAGAAGAAGGCTGATAGCCACTGTCGCGAGGCAACCTATCATCTCAATAGGGCAGCAAGCTATCAGCGCGAGGTTGCATACTATACTCGGCAGAGAGACTTGGATAGGGCGAATATGTATACCCGATATGCAGGAGGCGAGATCGATAAATACAAGATGCAACTGCGCTGGGCTGCCGAGGCAAACGAAAAGGCTGCAATGTATTTGCGGTGGGCAGCAGATGCACTGCGGTAATAGCAATTCATACAAAGTAAGGGTGTCCAACAAGTTTTTTCGGACACCCTTACTTTTACCTATATAATATAGTTAGTTTCTCGGTTTCGGCTTTTCGATGCGCAATTTCTGACCTACACGAAGGAAATCGGATTTGAGGTTGTTCCACTTCTTGATATTATCTACGGTGGTACGGTTGCGCTGTGCTATGACACTGAGGTTGTCGCCCTCGACCACTGTGTAGGTGTAGCCAATACCCTCGGCACGCTTCTTATCGAGGTTTGCAGGGTTGATGTACTCCTTCAGGTAGAGCGAATCTTTGCTATATATCTCCTCCTGCTTTGAGATAAACTCACTTGCGTATCGCATAGGCAGGCGCAACGAGTATTGCTTTGTTGTTGCAGGAACGATATCTATCTTGTACTGAGGGTTCAGAAAACGTAAGGTTTCGATAGATATGTTGAGGGTACTCGCCACCTGCTCGAGGTGCATAATGCGACTAATCATTACCGTATCGGTAGTAATGCACTCAGGTGTAGTCGATGGGGTGATGTTGTGCGCCTGATGATAGGTATAGGCGTATGCTGCTGCTACGAACTTAGGTACATAACCGCGAGTCTCGGTAGGCAGAAAATCGTAGACGTCCCAGAACGATTTTCTCTTGTTGCCTGCGCGAGCAAGGGCCTTATTTACGTTGCCGGGACCGCAGTTGTAGGCTGCAATGGCGAGTGTCCAATCTCCGTATACTTTATATAGGTAGGCGAGGAACTTGCAGGCTGCACGTGTAGATTTCAGTACGTCGCAACGCTCATCCACCAACGAGTTAATCTCCAATCCGAGATTTTTGCCCGTAGCAGGCATAAACTGCCAGAGTCCTACCGCGCCCATGAACGATGTGGCGCGAACTGTGAGGTTCGACTCGATGATAGGGAGGTATCGCAACTCTAATGGCAATCCCGCAGCGAGTAGCTCCGCCTCGATGATAGGGAAGTAGTACTGCGAGAGAGCGAGTATTCTGCTGAGTCCTGATCCGCGTCTAACATATTGGTTTATGTAGTTGCGTACGATGTAATTATACGATAGGTGTATCGGCGAAGCCATATCGAAAAGGCGCTTCTTGTAGAGCGTGTCGATAGGTTGCGAAGATTGATCCTCCTCTCCCTCAATTTGGCATCCCAACAACTGTTTCTCTGCTAAAGATTGATGAAGTGTCACCCAAGCCTCGACCAGCGAGTCTATCTCGGCAGGGGTGTGGGCAAGGCGCAACGTGTCGATGCGTGGTGCGGGCTTCGGAGCCACCTTTACGGTGTCGTAAATGGTAACACGAACTGTGTCGTAGACAGGTACCGATGTAACTTGTTGTTGTGGCTGTTGTGGGGGTTGCTGGTTGTCTGTCACTCTGCGAGCAGAGGCAGGTACCATAGCCACGAGCATTAAGAGGGTAACGAGCAGTGGTAGAGTTCGTCTGAGCATAATATGTTTAGAATGTAAGACTTAGATTCATTCCGAGCGTGCTTCCTCCGCCACTATTTGGGGACATCCTGTTATAGGTGTATCCGAATGCAGGTGTGAGGCTGACGCTCAGATCTTTCGATATGTCGTAGTCGCGCAGATGGGCATCGACGTGGGCATCGACAATCTGCAAGATATAGAGTCCTGCCGTGAGAATGATACACAAATCTCGGTTACGGCGGTAGCTGTTACGCAGATTCTTGAGGAAGGAGGTGTTGTAGCGACCTCCGAACTCATCTTGCGAGCCATTGGGGTAGAGCTCGGGATGAGCATCATAGTCAGCCTTCAGACGATATGCCTTCTTGAAACGTTGGTATCCGCGATTGTTCCAATCAATACAATAGATGGTGGTGGCGAAACCTCCCACTACGATTGGCACACGCCAATAGCTCTTGTTGTATATCTGACCGGCACCCGGGCATATTGCAGCGAGCGTGGTTGCCTTGTTCACGTGCGATACCTCGCTGGTGGAGTACTTTACGACGGCATCACCGATGAAGTATAGGTACGATGCGATGGTGGTTGCCATAAAGACCTGCTTCAGCGTGTTGTACTTTATCATCTCTGCTTGCAGAGCATTTAACTCGGGCGTGCGGAGCAGACTCTGGTCTGTGATGCGGTCAAACTCGGTCTTGAGTGGTTTATACTTGGAGTTGCTCCACAAGCACAATCCGAGCGATGCGCCTACCGTAGAGTAGAGTATTGGCAACTTCCAATACTGCTTGTTGTAGATCTGTCCGAAACCTGGCAATACCAGGGATGTCAGACCCACCCTGCGCAGTGACATCGAGTCGCTGAAGAATGGGGTACGACTCTCGCGACGTATCAGGCGCTTGCGCTGACGTTCGGTCAGTGTGGTGTCGTTTGCAAGCGAGTCGAGTCGTGTAGGTGCTGCGGCCAATGTGTCGCGTCCACCTCCGAAGATCTCCTGACGCAGAGAATCGGGCAACTGCATTCGTACGTACTCATTGACCTTGGCAAGAGAGTCCGGTGTGAGAGTACGCAGTGTGTCTGCCAATCGTGCTATGCGGACTGAGTCGGCACGTGCCATCTCCACCGAGTCGAGGGTGTGCATCAAGCCACCTCGAACAACTGTGCGCTGACCGCGTCTTTGACGGGCAAACGGGTTAGTCTGTGCCTCGGCAGTGAATGATATGCAGACAAAGAGCAAGCACAGCAGAAACGCAATGTGTCTGCCTGTGGCAAGTTGTCCTATATGTTGCAACACTCTCTTCACTCCTACTTTTGCTTTGCAAATTTCTTTACGAACTTCTCGATATCCTCGTCCGACGAGAAGTCGATTATAATCTTACCACCGCCATTCTTGCCGCGCTTGATGGCTATATCCTGTGAGAAGAACTTCTCGAGGTACTCGACTAAGCGTCCGTACGACTCGGGATACTCCTCGTCAGCTACAGGTGTTGCCTTCTCTCGCTTCTCCGATGCAAGGCGTACCAACTCTTCGAGCTGGCGTACCGATAGGTTGTTCTTGATGCTTCGTTTCAACAACGAGAGTTGTTTTGCTTTGCTCTCAGCCGAAGCAATGGCTTTGGCGTGTCCCATCGAGATAATGCCTCCCTTGATAGCATATTGCACTTCGTCTGGAAGGTTCAAAAGTCGGAGATAGTTGGCTACCGTCGAACGCTTCTTGCCGAGTCTTTCGGCGAGCGACTCCTGTGTCAGTCCGCACTCCTCAATAAGACGCTGCATACCGAGCGATATTTCGATAGCATTGAGATCTTCGCGCTGGATATTCTCGACGAGAGCCATAGCGTGAAGTGTCGTGTCGTCTACCTCGCGGATGTAAGCAGGCAAAACCTCCAATCCCGCCCTTTCGGATGCACGCCAACGACGCTCTCCGCTGATGATGATGTACTTCTCGCCGTCGCGCTTTACTGTGATAGGTTGAATAAGTCCCAACTGACGGATAGACTCTGCCAACTCCTCGAGTGCCTCCTCGTCGAATTGTGTACGTGGCTGCGTCGGGTTGGGAATGATGTCCGCGATCTTGATCTCGGTCATCTCCTCCATAGGCTTTGTTTTAATGTCTATATTGCCGCCGAACAAGGCGTCCAAACCTCTACCTAATCCTTTTTGTTTCATTATTTTGTACTCTTTTTGCGATTCTTCTTCAAAAACTCCTTTGCCAAGAGGAGGTAATTTGTTGCTCCGCTTGCCGAGGCATCGTAGAGCATTATCGGCTTGCCGTGTGATGGAGCTTCGCCCAAACGGATATTTCGCTGAATGATTGTGTCGTATGCGAGTGGGCCAAAGTGCTCGCGCACCTCGGTTGCCACCTGATTGTTCAGGCGGTTACGCATATACATTGTAAGCAAAAATCCCTCAATCTCGAGTGCAGGGTTGAGGTTGCTCTTTACGATTTTGATGGTGTTGAGCAATTTGCTCAATCCCTCCAAAGC
>JAZNHC010000167.1:0-25003 GCA_045576755.1 Alistipes sp. | reverse complement strand
GAATCCCCAGAACCCATAGAATCCCCATTTTGTTTAGGTAGAAAAATTCACTTTTTCCGCCAAATTGTTTGCAGTTACGAAAAAACTTCGTAACTTTATAAAACGATTTGGCGCAGTGCGCTAATTTGAATGCAAATTTAGAACACTTAAAACTTATATTTATTATGAAAAATTACTCACCAAAAGAGATTAAGAACATCGTTCTGATTGGCGCTCCAGGCTCGGGTAAAACTACCTTGGCGGAGGCTATGGCTTACGAAGGCAAGGTTATTGACCGTCGAGGTAGTGTAGAGAACAACAACACATTGTCGGACAACACCGACATCGAGCACGAATACAAGCGTTCGATCTATGCGACTACCCTATTCACCGAGTTTATGGGTCGCAAGCTCAACATTATCGACTGCCCGGGTTCGGACGACTTCTGCGGAAACCTCTTCTCTGCATTCAAGGTTGGTGACGTAGGTGTAATGCTCGTAAACGCACAGACAGGCTGGGAGGTTGGAAATGTTATCCAGGGCCGTTATGCTCGCATCTTGAACAAGCCACTCATCGCGGTAGTGAATCAGCTCGACGCCGAGAAGGCTTCGTTCGAGAGCACATTCGAGACTATCAAGGATAAGGCATCGGTTAAGCCTGTAATGGTTCAGTATCCTGTAAATCAGGGTGTTGGTTTCGACTCGTTCATCGATGTTTTGATGATGAAGATGTACCGCTTCACCGACGAGAATGGTACTCGCGAGGAGCTCGAAATCCCTGAGAGCGAGATGGAGAAGGCAAAGGCTTTGAACCTTGAACTTATCGAGACTGCAGCCGAGCACGACGATGCTTTGATGGAGCTCTACTTCGAGAAGGGAACCCTGACACAGGACGATATCCGTTCGGGATTGAAGATTGGTGTTGCAAAGCGTAAGGCTATGCCTGTATTCTGCGCAAGTGGAAAGAAAGATATTGGTACAAAACGACTTATGGAGTTCATCATCAATGTAGCTCCGGGTCCGACTGTAGCCCCTGCATTCCCTGCAACCGACGGTTCGGAGGTTGTTGCTGACGAGACTGCTCCTGTAGCATTGTTCGTATTCAAGTCGCAGATGGAAGGTCATATCGGCGAGATCAACTACTTCCGCGTAGTTCGTGGTAAGCTGACCGAGGGTATGGAGTTGGTGAACTCGCGTACAGGTAACAAGGAGAAGCTTTCGCAGTTGTTCGCCGTAGCAGGTAAGAATCGTATCAAGGTTACCGAGCTTTCGGCGGGCGATATCGGTTGCACCGTTAAGTTGAAGGGCACTCGCACAAACGACACATTGTCGGCACCTTCGGCACCTGTAACTTTGGAGCCTATCGTATTCCCTGAGCCACGCTACCGCGCAGCCGTTAAGGCAAAGGTTCAGGGCGACGAGGAGAAGCTCGGCAAGTTGTTGCTCGACGCTCGTTTCGAGGATCCTACCGTTTTGGTTGAGTACTCGAAGGAGTTGAAGCAGACCATCATTCAGGGTCAGGGTGAGCACCACCTCAACATTTTGCGTAACCGCATCTTGGCAGAGAGCAAGATCGATATGGAGTTCTTCGCGCCGAAGATCCCTTATCGTGAGACCATCACAAAGGTTGCACAGGCAGACTACCGTCATAAGAAGCAGTCGGGCGGTGCAGGTCAGTTTGGTGAGGTACATATGGTTATCGAGCCTTACTATGATGGCATCGAGGAGCCTACAAAGTATAAGGTAAACGGCAAGGATATCACCGTAAACATCAAGGGTAAGGAGGAGTACGACCTCGAGTGGGGCGGCAAACTCCAATACTACAGCTCGATTGTCGGTGGTGCTATCGACGCACGCTTTATGCCTGCAATCTTGAAGGGTGTTATGGAGAAGATGGACGAGGGTCCATTGACAGGATCGTATGCCCGCGATATCCGCGTGGTTATCTACGACGGTAAGATGCACCCGGTAGATTCGAATGAGATTTCGTTTAAGTTGGCGGCGCGTAATGCCTTCAAGGAGGCGTTCCGCAACGCAGGTCCAAAGATTATGGAGCCTATCTACAACGTGGAGGTTTTGACTCCAACCGAGTATATGGGATCGGTGATGAGCGACTTGCAGAACCGCCGTGCTATGATTATGGGTATGGAGTCTGACAAGGGCTTCGACAAGCTCAACGCACGTGTGCCATTGGCAGAGTTGTATCGTTATTCGACAACCTTGTCGTCTTTGACATCGGGTGCAGCAACCTACACCATGAAGTTCGACTCGTACGAGCAGGTACCGAGCGATGTTCAGGATAAGTTGTTGAAGGCTTATACCGATACTGACGAGGAATAAAAACCCTAACCAACCATTTTTCATAAGCATTTTTTCGAGAGGGGCAGAGTCGTGAGATTCCGCCCCTCCATTTTTTGTTGAAAAACGATTTTTTTGCTATCTTTGTTTTCGGAAACTGTTCGTTATCGAGGAGCTGTATGACAATAGACGAATTAGCATTAACCTTTATTCCCGATTTAGGTTCGAGGGGTATAGCGCATCTCATTGATATCTACGACGATGCTGCAACCATCTACGCAACTTCGGAGCATTGCCTGATAGCCTATGCCGAGTTGCGCCGCGACATTGCCCTTCGCATTGCCCAAAAGGTGGGCTACAAGGAGGCTGAGCAAGAGATTCGATATTGCAACGAGCAGGGCATAAAGATCACGTCATACAATGACGAGTGGTACCCGCGACTGTTGCGTGAGGCTCCTGATAGACCGCATATACTCTACTCTATAGGTGATGTCGAAACACTAAACTCGCCTCACACCCTCTCTGTCGTAGGAACAAGGCGAATAACTTCGTACGGAGAGACTCTTTGCGCACGCATAATTCCCGAATTGGCTGAGATGTTTCCCGATTTGGTTGTGGTAAGCGGCTTAGCTTACGGAATTGATGCAGCAGCCCACCGCGCAGCTCTCGCTTCGGGCGCAAGGACGGTTGGCGTAATTGCAAACAAATTGCCGGATGTCACACCTACACAACATCGTAACTTGGCAAAAGATATTCTCGATCACGACGGAGCAATCATCACCGAGTTAAGCTCTCAATCGAAACAGAATGGCTCTCACTACATTCCTCGCAACCGCATCATAGCCGGCGTTTCGGAGGGATTGTTCGTTGTGGAGTCGCCATCGAACGGTGGCTCACTCTCGACGGCAAAGGCTGCCGATGCATACTCGCGTACAGTGATGGCTGCACCTGGTCGCATTACCGACTCGCGCTCGGAGGGCACCAACCATCTGATCAAGACAAATGTAGCACAACTCGTAACATCGGCAAAGGACATAGCATTAGCACTCGGTTGGGATATTCCGGGAGCAGTGCCTGAAAAGATGCACTTTGCACCACACCAAATAAACGCAAAGGAACGAAGTGTCTACGATGCAATTGCCGATAATTCGGACGGTATGACAATTGATATGATTGCCGACAAATGCGCGTTATCAGTCTCGGAGGTGAGTGCAATACTTTTGAATATGGAGTTGTCGGCATTGGTACGACAACTGCCCGGAAGAAAATATGTAATATGCTGATAGACACCCATTCACATATCTACGACGAAGCTTTCGACGGTGACCGCAAAGAGGTTGTCGAGCGCGCTATTGCCGAAGGAGTCGAGCGAATAATCTTGCCAGCTATTGACAGCGAAAGCGACGAACGGCTCTTCGATATGTGCCGCAAATATGGCGACTATGTGGTGCCACTCATGGGACTCCACCCTACTTCGGTAAACGATAATCCTCGTTGGCGTGAGGAACTTGCAAAGGTGGAGCGACTCCTCGCAAATCCACCCGAGGGGATAGCGCGCTTCCATGGTGTCGGAGAGATTGGACTTGACCTCTATTGGAGTCGCGATTGGCAAACGGAGCAGACCGAGGCGTTCAAGGCGCAAGTAGAATTGGCACTGAAGCACGATCTACCGATTGTCGTTCATACACGCGATGCTTGGGAGGAGATGGCGAAGATTATCGAGGAGTATCGCGAAAGAGGTCTTAGGGGTATCTTTCATGCTTTTTCGTCAGATGTGGCAATGTACAAACGACTGCGCGAATGTGGCGATTTCGTGTTCGGCATCGGAGGTGTCGTAACTTTCAAGAAGAGTGCATTGGCAGAGGTTGTCAAGGAGATGCGATTGGAGGATTTGGTTATCGAAACCGACTCGCCTTATCTCACACCTGCACCCCACCGTGGCTCCCGCAACGAGTCATCGTATGTGCGCTTTGTTGCACAAAAGATATCCGATTTGAAAGGCGTTGATTACGAATTGGTTGCAGCAACAACAACCGCAAATGCAAAGAGAATTTTCAGACTATAGATCGATATGAAAAAGGCTTCGATTTTAATCATCTACACCGGTGGAACCATCGGTATGCGTCGTAACGAAAACGGCACACTCGTTCCGTTCGATTTCAACACCATCGAGCAGGAGTTTCCTGCCGTGCGAAATCTGAATGTCGATATTTCGGTACACAAGATGGAGGCGATAGACTCCTCGAATGTCTCGCCTGCAAGGTGGAGTGAATTGGCGCATATCATAGCCGACAACTACGACAAGTACAACGGATTTGTGGTATTGCACGGAACCGACACTATGTCATATACCGCCTCGGCACTGTGCTTTATGCTCGAAAACCTATCGAAACCTGTCATCTTTACAGGTAGCCAGATCCCGATGGGTATTCTCCGTACCGATGGTCGCGAAAATCTTATCACCGCAATAGAAATTGCCGCCGCAACCGACGAAAAGGGTCGCGCACTTGTTCCCGAAGTTGCACTCTATTTCCAAAATCGACTCTTCCGCGCAAACCGCACATCGAAGCTCTCGGCAGAGGCTCTCAACGCCTTCGACTCGCGCAACCTTGCACCACTTGCCGAGGTGGGAGTTAATATCAAATACAACAATTCAGTCATCAATAAGGCCGCTCCATACTACGAGCCGCTCCACATATCTGACAAGTTAGACGACAGGGTTATTATCATAAAATTGTTCCCGGGGTTATCGCACGAATCATTCAAGGCAATGCTTTCGATTGATGGAATACGAGGTGTTGTGCTCGAGACATACGGCACGGGAAATGCCCCTACGGCAGAGTGGTTTATTGATGCTTTACGCGACGCCATTGCTCGCGGAATAGCCGTTGTAAATATCACCCAATGTCAAGGTGGTGCTGTGGCGATGCATCTCTACGAGACAGGCAGACAGTTGCAGGACGTAGGCGTTATTTCGGGTTACGATATGACTACCGAGGCTGCTGCAACCAAACTTATGTGGCTACTCGGCAAGGGGCTATCGAACGACGCCCTTGCCGATGCTATGAGCCATACACTGCGTGGTGAGTTGTCGAATTAGATCTTTCCAACAAAATCGAGAAGAGCCGCAGCACAGGCCTTAGCCTCCTCGATAAAGCCCATGTGTCCCGAATTTTCGAGCCATACAACCTCGGCTTCGGGATGCTCGACAACCATCTTTTCGGCAATATCAGGCACGATATAGCCATCCTTCTTGCCGAGAATAAACAAAATTGGTTTTCCAAAGGCGTGGAGCATTTCGCTCTGCGCCTTTCTCTCGATCATACCGTTGAGAAGAGCTATGATACCGGCATCTTCGGTGAGATAGACTGTCTGTTGCAGGTCTTCGATTTCTGTACGAAAGCGGTTGCGATTTTCGACGGCAAAGCCAGCTTCGGGAGCAGTATGCGCTAACAGTTCCTTCTTGCCTGAGCGGATAAGAGAGATCTCGCGCTGGCGGGTTTTCTTCTTCTCCTCGCTATCGGCATAGGGCGTTGAGTGAAGCAGAACAATGGCATCGGTGCGCTCCGAATATCGCTCGGCAAAGGCGAGAGCCACATATCCACCCATCGAGTGTCCGACAATGGTTGCGCTCTCAACGCCGAGCTTGTCGAGTGCCGCAGCGATGGTGTCGGCGAGGTAGTCCATAGTATGAATTTCGCCCTTCACTTCCGAAATTCCGTGTCCCGGAATATCGAGCGTCACGACGCGTACATCCTTGTAGATAAGGGGTACGAATTGCTCCCACACCAGCATATTCTCGAGGTATCCGTGCAACAGCACAACCACCTTCTCTCCCACCTCCGAATCGCAAATATGGAGTGCAGAATCGCCTGCCATAATAAACTTTTCAACCATTTTCGTCCTTTTTGTATTTTTACTGTGTAAAATTATGGAAAATTCTTGAAAAATTTGTATTTTTGAACGATTATACACAGATTTTGAATGAAATTTGACTATATAAAGTGTCACGGCTCGGGAAATGAGTTCGTTATGGTGGATGCAGTAAAGTATATTCCGGAAGGGTTCGACCTCTCGGCATTTGCCCGTTTCATCTGCAATCGCGAGAACGCAGTCGGAGCTGACGGAATATTGCTCTTGGTCAAGGAGGGTGATATGTTCGGAATGAGAATGTTCAATCCCGACGGCTCCGAGGCGGAGATGTGCGGCAATGGCATTCGCTGCATTGCCCGTATGGCAGAGGAGAAGATCTCTTCACGCGAGTTCGACCTCTTCTCGGGCAAGGGTATATACGGCATCACACGCGAGGAGGATATATTTCCCGATATTCCGACCTATGGAGTGGATTTGTCGGTACGACTCTCGAGCGACGATTTCGGTTTTGCGAAGGGGGCAGCACAGTTCATATCGCAACCCATCCGTTCGCTCGATGAAAATTTACTATGGACAGCAATAAATGTGGGCAACCCACATATAATAGCAGAGATTGATGAGATCGATTACAACCACCTCACGCGCTTGGGAGAGCGAGTATTGGAGCTGCACGACGAATTTCCGAAGGGTATAAACGTATCGCTTGTCAAGGTGCTTGGTGCAAATCGCATATTTGTAGCGACATACGAACGCGGAGCAGGCATCACAGCTTCGTGTGGTACGGCTATGACCTCGAGTGCTACTGCAATGGCATTGAATGGTCGCTGCGACTACGAAAAGCTCATCGAGGTCGAGAACCGAGGTGGCGCGGTACGTTGCATCTGCCACAAAGAGGGAGCTTTGCACACGCAGCTCATAGGTAACGCATCTTACATATCATACGGCAGCGTTATAGCCGACAAAGAGAGATTTGAATATAGCGAAATGGGGCAATTCGATGACGAGATAACCCTCTATAATAAGTTCTTGGCATCTAAAGCCGAGTAGTGAATATGAGGAGATTTGGCTACATAGTGTTCTCATTGTTGGTGGTGATATTACTCTCCGCCTGCAATGTCACAAGCCTATTGCAGCCTAATACCCATCTGTTGCATCGAGTAAAAATCGAGGAGGACAAGAGCATTCCGCGCGAAGAGCGCATCACAAGCGATCAGCTTGCCCGGTTTGCACCCAAGCCTAATAAGCGTTTCCTCGGTTCCGACTTCTACGTTTGGATGTACCTTATGGCAAAGCCAAACAGCACCAGCAAATGGAACGAACGCAAAAAACAGATTGGAGAGAAACCTGTGCTTATCGAGGAGATCGACGCCTCGGTAGGAGCCGAAAATATCAGAAAGTATCTCAACACGCGAGGATACTTCTCGGCAAATGTCAACTACAAAATCGAGGACACCTACCGACACCAACGAGCCAAGATAATATACACCGTGGAACAAGGTAAGCCCTACATCATCGACACCATATCATACAATTTCGATGATGCACCACTCAAACCCGTAATCTTGGCTGATACGGTGAACACCTTGCTGCACAAGGGCGATTTTTTGGATATCGAGCTTTTAGCAAGCGAGCGTAATCGCATTACGCTCTATCTCAGAGATAGAGGTTTCTACAACTTCTCTGTAGACAACGTCCAATACAAGGTAGATACCCTTAGAGGTGACTACAAAGCCGCTGTTCAGATCAATATCAGCAAGAACACAACGGCAAGAGATCAGCGAGGTCAGGATGTGCTCAGCAACAATGCGGTATACCGACTCCGCAACATCCGAGTAATACCGAGTGACAATTACAAAGGTACGGCATCCGACATATCGCTACTCGACTCGCTCGAATATCAGGGACTTAAGATCTTCTACAGCGGGAAAAAACCGATGGTTCGCAAGCAGGTGATGCGTGGCATTGTTCCACTCTACCCTAACTACCTCTTCAACCAATCCCAAATTAACCGAGCATACTCCAATCTCGAAATGGCAGGTATCATTCGAAGCGCGCGTATCAACTTTACCGAGGTCAAAGATGCTACGAGCCCGAACAAAATCACCTTGGTAGACGCATACGGCAACTCGAACATTCGCACAACAAATTACTTCGACGAGAAGTACCTTGACTGCGACATCTTCTACACACCGGCTCTCAAACAAGGTATCACAGCCGAGTTGGAGGCCTCGACAACATCGAGTTTCTACGGTTTGACAATGCTGCTGGGTTACCAGAATAGAAACATCTTCCGAGGTGCCGATATGTTCGAGGTAACGGGTACTGCCGGTTACGAATATATGAAAGCTCCGAACTCGCGCAAACGACACGCCGTAGAGTTCGGCATAACGGCAGGTCTGTCGTTCCCTCGATTTCTGCTTGCAAACTATGCGGTAAACAACCACACGATTGCTCCAAAAACCAAGTTCGAGATATCTTACAACTATCAGGACCGCCCATACTACAAGCGCGGATTGTCGAGTATTTCGTGGATCTACTCGTGGCGCAGTATGTCGAATTCGAACTACACAATTCGCCCGATAAGCATCAACTGGGTGAATGTATCGGACATTGACAGCAACTACTACAATTCGTTGCAGAACCAATATCTGAAGTACAGTTTCGAGTCGCAGCTTATTGTTGCACTATCGGGCACGTATAGCCTAAAGAAGCAGCACAAGAACGCACCCAACAACCACACATCCGTACAAGCGAACTGCGAGTTATCGGGCAACTTGCTGAATGGTTTGGTACATCTATTCTCGAAACCTGTTGTAGGCAAGGACTACTATGAATTCTTGGGCGTGCGATACTCGCAATACGCACGTGCCGATATCGATGTCAGCCACAGAATAATGTTTGGTAAGGTAACCGCCTTGGCCGCACGCATCTATGCAGGCGTAGCCTACGCTTATGGCAACTCTAACGCTATACCTCTCGACAGATTGTTCTATGCAGGAGGTAGCAACAGTATGCGAGGTTGGGCACCACGCACCTTGGGCCCTGGAGCTTCGGCAGCCCCTACAAACGTAGTCTACCCTACTCAACTCGGCGATGTTAAGTTGGAGGCAAACCTCGAATTCCGATTCCCGATTTGGGATATGTTCCAAGGTGCAACATTTCTCGACGTGGGTAACATTTGGAACATTGGACGCAAGGGTGCCAACTATCCAGAGGGCTCGGTATTCCACTTCAATAGTTTCTACAAACAGTTGGCATTCAACACAGGTATAGGTCTACGCTTAGATATCGACTTTGCGATATTACGACTCGACTGGGGTATTCAGCTTCATAGTCCCAACAGACCTGTTGGACAACGATGGATATATAACTTTAAGTGGCGCAATACATCACTCAACTTCGGTGTGGGCTTCCCATTCTAAATGATAGAAGAAAAGTATGACAAAACTTGAGTATAAATACCTATACGACATCAACTCGCCTGAAGATCTGCGCAAGTTGTCTATTGACGCTCTGCCTCGATATTGCGACGAGTTGCGACAATATATCATCGAGCAGTGCGCGGTAAACCCGGGACACCTCGCATCGTCACTCGGTGCTGTCGAGATTGCCGTTGCCATACACTACGTCTACGACACACCGTCGGACAATCTGATATGGGATGTCGGTCATCAAGCCTATGCTCATAAGATTATCACGGGTCGCCGTGATGCCTTCTCCACAAATCGTCGTTTGGGTGGCATCAGTGGCTTCCCGCGTATGGCGGAGAGCGAGTACGACACCTTTGGTGCCGGACATTCGTCGGTATCCATATCGGCAGCTCTCGGTATGGCAAAAGCGGCAAAGCTGCAGGGCAAGAAGAGTAAGAGCGTTGCAGTAATCGGTGACGGCTCCATTGCGGGAGGTTTGGCATTCGAAGGGCTCAACAACGCCGGCTCGGACAAGCTGACCGACATATTGGTCATTCTCAATGACAACAACATGTCAATTGATAAGTCGCAGGGCGCATTAAATCACTATCTGCTTCGTCTATCGACATCATCGCGCTACAACCGTTTCAAGCAGGGCTTATGGTCGATACTGTCACGCACACCGCGGATATTGAACCTCTGTCGCAAAATCGGAAATGGGGTAAAGCATGGTCTGTTACAAAATAGCAACCTCTTCGAAAGCCTTGGATTTCGTTACTTTGGTCGCGTAAATGGTCACGACGTCAAGCGTCTGGTACGCACCTTGCGCGCCCTGAAGATTATCAACTCGCCAAAACTCCTTCACGTCATAACAGAGAAGGGGCACGGCTACGCCCCTACAAAAGACAATCTCTCGGTATGGCACGCACCTGGTTGCTTCAATCCCGAGACGGGCGAACGCATAAAGAGCACTGCGAAGAACGCCCGAATGCAGGATGTATTCGGACATACTCTCCTCGACCTTGCGCGCATGGATAGGCGTGTTGTCGGTGTTACACCTGCGATGCCGTCTGGATGCTCGATGACAATAATGATGAACGAGATGCCGGAGCGATGCTTCGACGTGGGCATTGCCGAAGGTCATGCAGTGACATTCTCTGCCGGTTTGGCTGCCGCAGGAGAGCGTCCGTTCTGCAATGTATACTCGACCTTTATGCAACGTGCCTACGACAATATCATTCACGATGTTGCTCTGCAAAATCTGCCTGTAATATTCTGTCTTGACCGAGGAGGATTGGTCGGCGAGGACGGAGCCACACACCACGGAGCCTTCGACATCGCCTACCTCGGCTGCATTCCGAACATAATCATAGCTACTCCATCTGACGAATGGGAACTACGCAATATGATGTTTACCGCACTTCAAAGCGATGCTCCATTTGCCATTCGCTATCCACGAGGATCGGGACGAGGAGCCAAATGGCAGAATATGCCGTTTGAGGCAATCGAAGTCGGCAAGGCAAGAGAGGTGCGCGAAGGTAGTGATGTCGCAGTTTTCGCCTTCGGAGCTCTCTGTGCCGACGCTGAGCAAGCTGCCGAGCAGGCAAAGGTTATAGGCGTTAGTGCCGCCGTCTACGATATGCGTTTTGCCAAGCCTCTCGACGAGGAACTTATATTGAATGTTGCACGCCGATTTAAGCGCATAGTAACCGTCGAGGATGGTATCATTCGCGGTGGTGCCGGCGAGGCTGTCGTAAAGCTTCTTAACGACAATGGCATATCGACACCCGTTGTGACTCTCGGCATCGACGATATGTTCGTGGAGCACGGCACAGTAGCCGAATTACGTAACCTCTGCGGCTACGACATCGAGGGCATTCTGCACGCAATAGTGGAGTAAAAAGGTAATGATGCAAAAAGTGTCCTTTTTGCATCATTACCTTATATCACCACCACATATTTTTCCTATTTCGACAACGCTTCGAGCGCCTTTCTTCGGGACCATCGGAAATGGTCGTTATTCATATTGTATACCGCCCAACTCTGCACCTCACGAATAGGATCTGGATAGTAGTTGGAAAGCGGCACAACTGCGTCATGTGCAGGCTTCGACATCAGACACGATGCCCTGACATAATCGACAAAAACCACTCTCGACGCGACTAATTCGTCGCCCCTGCCGTTAGAGAACGGTGTGACCGTAAATTGAAGATCACTCAATGGAAGGGCGCTTCTTACAGCGAATTTGTGTAAAAACAGAAGAGGTTCCTAACATCGAGGAACCTCTTCTTATGGTCTTGCTGCACTCGGCAGCTCACCTACGATCTAAATTACTTCTTCAACGCTGCAAGGTTTACGTCCTTAGCTGCCTTCTCCTTCAACGAAGCATCCTTGGCGATTGCGCTGTTGAGCTGTGCCTGCGCACCTGCAACATCACCCTCGCGGCAAGCGATAACAGCACGGAGATAATCCGCACGTGCCGATGTATCGTTTGCAATGCAGTTCTTAGCAGCTGTGAGGTTGCCGTTCTGCAAATTGATGATAGCAGCGTTGTAGCCCGACTTCAAAGTCTGAGCAGCAGCTGCATAGTCACCCTTAGCTGCAGCGATCAAAGCCTTAGTCTCGTCCGATGCGTTTACAATGTAACCCTCGGCCTTAGTGATATCGCCCTCGGCTGCATATGCCAAAGCGTAGTTGTTGTTCAACTGTGTTGCAACGCTCTTGTCTGCATTGTTCAAGCACTCGATAACCTTCTCGTAGTTACCCTTCTTTGCATATACCAATGCGAGGTTGTTCCAAGCGCGAGCGTCACCCGACTTAACAGCCTCGAGCAATGCGTGCTCTGCTACCTCGTCCGAGATTGCTGCTACGTGGAGCAACTCCTCGAGCTTCAATGTCGAAGCCTGACCACCCATAACGATAGCCATCATCTCCTCATCGCTCCAACCTGTAATATCTGCGCTATTCACAACCTGTGCACGACGAAGAAGTGGCAACACGTCGGTCTTGAGTGAACCAAATACAGCTGCCATATTCTTAATCTCCTTCTCACGCTCTGCGCTCGATGTGTACATCTTCAAAACCTGGATGATGAGATCCTTGTCTGCGATATCCGATGCAGCTACAGCAGCCTGGAAACCTTCCCAGTCCTCACCGTAAGCAGCAGCGTCGATCTGCATACCTGCGTCGTTGAGCAACTTCTGAATCGCCTCAACACCCGACTGACTACGCTTCTCCGACAACTCGATATTCTTCTGCTCAGGACCATCAGGTGAAGCATAACCATTTACATAAACAGTTTGCGAGATACGCTCGTTTGCCTTGTTAGTCTCAACGCCCTCACGAAGCTGCTGCAACTCGGCAGTCTCAACAGCTTTCTTATCAACCTTCGACGAGTTGATCTGGTAAACGATATCGGCCTTTGTAACTACAGTAGTTACGCGCTTGTAGTTGTTATCCGCAGCCAACATAGCCTCCGAGAAATCGAGGTCGCTCTGCAAAGTGTTGATACCCGATGCGATAACCAAACCATATTCGGCAGGAGTAAGATCAGAATCAGCAGGGATACGCTCACCTGTGTTGGCGTTGATAAGGGCGTACTCCTTGCACTTGCCGCTCTTGCACTTAACCTCGACGATGAGAACGAGCTGCGAGAGTTTCATCTCAGGCTTATAGTCGAACTCGATATGACGCTTAATGCTGAGACCCTCGGCATTAGGAACGAGCATTCCGTTATCCATGATCTTCTCACCCTGGAGGATAAGAGTATTACCCTTGGTGATACCACCCTCATAAACGAGAGCAGGGGTAACCTTCAATGCAGCCTTCTTGTTGAAGTACTTTGCAGGGATCTCTGCAGTAACATCAGCAACAACTTTTCCATTGTTGAGAACGAGAACATCCGGGGTACAAGTAACAGTCACAACCGAAGTGTCCTTTGCCATCTTCTTGAAGCAGTCACAACCGGTCAAAGTAAGGGTGGCAGCAACAAGAACCAATGTCAATTTAAAAAGATTTTTCATAAAGTGTTTTTTGAATTATTAAACGTTAAAATTATTTGTTTCAATGTTTTTTTGTATTGCTTCGTCACGCGACAAAACATCATATACACATTCTGCGACAAAGATACATATTTTTTAACAAAATAAAAATATATGTCGTGATTTTTTTACTATTTTTTTACTATTTTGTCCCCATACGGTTTATTTTTATTCAATAATAGAAAAATGGGTCTGCAACATCATTGCAGACCCATTTTCTGATCATTGTAAAATTGCAGCTTAGAGCTTACGGAGCTTAACGGTAAAGTGACGCATCAGTTCTGCCTCCCAAACGATTTCGACACCGCGAGTAATCTCGTCGCGACGGTCATAAACATTCTTTAGAGCGGCAGCAATTACGCGCATATGGTTGTCGGTATAGACGCGACGTGCCACGCACAAACGCAACAAGTCAAGACCGCCAAAACGGTTCTCGCGAGTCACCGGATCACGGTCAGCAAGAATGTAGCCGATCTCACAACCGCGAACACCTGCCTCCAAGTACAACTCGATAGCAAGAGTCTGTGCAGGGAACTCCTCCTTTGGCACCTTAGTAAGTACCTTATCGGCATCTACAAAGAGGGCATGACCTCCCACAGGACGCTGATACGGAATTCCGTACTCGTCGAGCAAGCCCGCCAAGAACTCAACCTGATGAATACGGGTTTCGAGGTTATCGAACTCGGTATTCTCGTCGAGACCTACTGCCAAAGCCTCCATATCGCGACCATTCATACCACCGTACGTGAGGTAGCCCTCGAATGGGATACAGAAACGCTTTGCACCCTCGTACCAATCCTCGTGACGGGTAGCGATAAATCCTCCCATATTCACGATTCCGTCCTTCTTTGCCGACATCGTCATACCATCTGCCAACGAAAACATCTCGAGAGCGATCTCCTTGATACTCTTGTCGGCATAACCCTCTTCGCGAGTCTTAATAAAGTAGGCATTCTCGGCAAAACGAGCCGAATCGAGCACTACGCGCTTGCCATACTTGTCGGCAATAGCACGTACCTCGCGCAAGTTCTGCATCGAAACAGGCTGGCCACCTGCGGTGTTGTTGGTGATGGTAACAATGATGAAAGGTACGTTTTCGTGATGCTCCGCCAACGCCTGCTCCAGCTTCTTAGGATCAACATTGCCCTTGAAAGGAATCTCGAGCTGAGTATCTTTCGCCTCGTCAATAGTGCAGTCGAGAGCGGTAGCCTTGCGGCTCTCGATATGACCCTTTGTGGTATCGAAATGGGAGTTGCCCGGAACAATCGAACCCGCTTTAACAAGGTGCGAGAACAATACATTCTCGGCAGCACGACCCTGATGTGTCGGAATGACATACTCGAAACCTGTAATTTTGTTGATAGTCTCTTTGAGGTGGAAGAACGACGACGAACCTGCATAGCTCTCGTCACCCAACATCACAGCCGCCCACTGACGGTCACTCATTGCACCTGTTCCCGAGTCGGTCAAGCAGTCGATATAGACCTGATCCGAACGTAGTTGGAAGAGGTTGTAATCTGCCTCTTTCATCCACTTCTCGCGCTCCTCGCGAGTACTCTTCTTGATTGGCTCAACCATCTTGATTCGCCAAGATTCTGCAAAAGGAAGTTCCATATTCAAATTAAAAGTTAAAAGTTAAAAGTTAAAAAATTATTTCTCTATTTTAGGTCGTAGACAACGGTGGTTACCGAGCGAGCATTTATGCTAAATGCCATTGCATCGGCCATTTCGTGAGCCGAGAGGTCGTTGCGCTCATCTGTCACATACATCTTCACAGAGGCCATCTGCTCGTGGAATATGGAAGGTAACGCAACCTCAACACGCTGTTTCGAGTGGGCGCAGTTTACATAGACAACAACCAATCGCTTGCCATCGGGCGAGAGGTATGCCGTAGCAGCAACACCACTCAAGTCGTCTGCACCAGATATCTCAACTCGGGTATAGTTCGGGCGGATGAAGAAGCTGTAATTTCCGAGTACATAGAGCAACTTATTCGCTTTTGCCGTACCGCCACGATATATGTCGCCATCCTTGGCGTAGAGCGCAATCAGGGCGTGGTTGCCATTCAACTCCATACCCTTCCAATAGCCCCACGACTTTGCATTTGCATCGACCATATCGCTATGAATAAGGCGCGCCATAAGGAGTCCTGCCTGCATATCAGCATGATTTCCGCTCACCCAATCCTCGGTAAAGCCCTCTATCTTCTTCTTTTTCACCCCAGGCAACAGGCACCACTCCGACATATGGTAATCGATGCCGTATTTCTCACACTCTGCGCGCACGGCGCGATGCACACTGCGAATTTGCTCGTTTGAGCGCACATCATGATAATCGTGAGCATAAATCGCAGGTTTAAGGTGTCGCAAGTCGCCCACATAATGTGGCGAATTCTTGTCATAGAAGTTGCGGATGACCAAATGCGGAGCCTCGTCGGCACCATATCTTTCAATAAACTTCTGTCGCTGATCGTAGAGAAAGAGCAGTCGTGCCGTCTCGCCGAGCTGCATCTGCACATTGTCAAATCGCTTATCTCTCGAAAGTTCCTTATCGAGAGCTACCATTATGCGTTTGAGCTCACTGTTGCGCCATGTCGAACCCTCCTGTTTTGGGGTATCCCAAGGCTCTTGCGGTTCATTTACAGGACTAATATACGGGATGTTCCAACCCTTATCCATATAGTGCGCTGCAACATCCACCATATAGCGTGCAAAATCATCGTAGCAATCCTCTCGGATATTCGCACGCTTGCCGTCCGAGTAACCCTTACCATTTAGCGTATAGTGTACCAACGGTGTATTCGAAAATAGTATAAAATAGTTGCTAGCACGCTTTACTGCCTCCGCCATCCAATACTCCTGACCGGCACACTTACCCCAATCGTAGTTCTTGCCATCCACCGTGAGGTAGCACTCTGCACGGCGATTATAGGGGTATATATCAGCATTGGGAGCCTCCAAAGTACCGCCACCGAGATTTACGCGCCATGCAGAGAGCCCTGCGCCCTTCGGATTGCCACTCTCGTCGTACTCCTGCGAAAAGAGCATATCGGCAATCTGCTGACGCACCGTCTCGCTCCAATATTTTCCTACAAAATCGCCACTCCACGCATCTGCAGCAGCCCAATACTCGACGGTCTGGTGCTTTTGGTCAAGATCTATAGTAACCTTCAAAGATTGCGCCTCGGCAATAAAAATTACCGAAATGAAAGTGAGCAATAAAACAAACTTCTTCATCTTATTATTGGTTTGCAAATTGTTTCAACTGAGCTATCTCCTGCGCCCAAATCTCCTCGTTCGGAGTCTCGAGCGTAAGTGGAATTTCCTCGAAAAGAGGCGATTGCGCTATAAAGCGGAAGCAGTCCCAACCGATAAAGCCCTCGCCCAACGAGGCGTGACGATCCACGTGCGAACCAAGTGGCTTCAGGGCATCATTGAGGTGCATGCCGCGCAGATATTTCAATCCGACAATGCTATCCACCTGCGCAAAGGTCTTCTCGCAAGCCTCAACGCTCGAGAGATCATAGCCTGCCGCAAAGGTGTGACAAGTGTCAATACAAAAACCGACACGCGACTTATCCTCAACCTTGTCTATAATATGGGCGATATGCTCCCACGCAAAGCCAAGGTTCGAGCCTTGACCTGCCGTATTTTCGATTACAGCTGTAACACCCTGCGTACGGTCAAGCGACATATTGATAGACTCGGCAATACGGTCCAACGCCATCAACGATGTGATTTTTCCGAGGTGGCTACCCGGGTGGAAGTTTAATCTATCCAAACCCAACGCCTCGCACCGCGCCATCTCTTCGAAAAACGATTCACGCGACTTCTCCAATCCTTCACGCTCAGGGTGTCCGAGATTTATCAGGTAGCTATCGTGCGGAAGTATCTGCTTTGCCGAATATCCACACTCTTCACACGCCGCCTTGAAACGGTCACACTGCTCTGCCGAAAGGGGCGGAGCTATCCATTGACGTTGATTTTTTGTAAAGAGCGCGAACGCTGTTGCACCTATCGCTTTAGCATTGTAGGGGGCATTTTCAACTCCACCCGCAGCACTTACGTGAGCACCAAAATATTTCATATTCTATCTTTCTACTACTTTTATTTACAACTTTCTACAAATATAGTAAAAATTTACGAGAATTATTGTATATTTGTGTGTCAAAATTGATTGCAAACAATAAAAAATAACAATATGAAGAGAATTTTTACATTATTGGCAGTATCGGCACTTGCATACAACGGGGTAGCTAATGCGCAAGTTTCAGTAGAAGGAGCAACCAAACAAGAAGAGGTTACGATCACGAGCGGCATCAAAGGACCTGTGGATATAGACAACACTACCGACAACGACAAGATAGTGAAGGCGCGCCGCAGGGAGCGCAACACTTGTGAGTTTAATGCGACACTCAACGCTTCTCTCTCGCACTTTAACGGCTATTGGCGCAAGGTGAATGGTAATACCAACTCTTTGACAGGTGTTGCCAACATCCTCTTCACTCACCAATACAAGAAGGATAAGTTCGTATTGGACAACAAGATTACGGGTAAGTTAGGTTATACCTATAACTTCCTACCCGAGAGCGAAGGTGCAAGCGACGTAACAAAGAGTCAGGATGAATGGTACATTTCGTCGGCGCCGGCATACACTCTCTCGAAGAGCTGGAATGTTGGAGGTTCGTTGTCGTTGCGTTCGCAATTTGCACACGGCTACAATGGTGACGACAAACTTACAAGTATGGGCTTTGCTCCGGCATATCTTACACTCGCAGCAGGTTTCACCTACGTATGTCAAAACAAGAAATTCCCTATCAAAATCAACGTGTCGCCTATCTCTATGAATGCGACATATGTTGGTAGCAAGCGCGTGCGCGATTTCTTTTATAAGGAGAAGTTTGGCGACATTCCGCAGAGCAGCCTTACACTCGACCAGCGAAACACCGCTTACGCATACGGTTTGACTCTCCATAATGGCTCTCAGCGTTACGAGGGTGGTTCGTCTATCCAGATCGATTTCGACAAAACATTTGGCAAGAAGGGTGTGTTCCGCTACCGCACTACACTCTACTCTTTCTACGGTTGGATCAACGAGCTCTCGCAACAGAATGCCAGCGAGAAATGGAATGCTAACCCTGCCAACGCCGGCAACCCGCTCAATTATGAGAGCATTGCGCCAACAGTACGCTGGGAGAACACCATCGACATAAAGGCTTCGAAATATTTCTCGACACAGCTCTACTTCCAGCTCTACTACAACAAGGCACAGAACAAGCACGTGCAGACTCAGACTGTCCTTGGCGTAGGTCTTGCATATACTTTCAAAAACAAGTAGTCTGAGAGAGCTACCCTTTCGAAGAGTACCTTCCACCAACAAGGGAGGTATTGTCGCAAAATCGACACGTACTAAACCCCTGCCTATGGCCGGGGTTTAGTACGCCAGAAGAGAGGGGCTACAACAAAGGGTACACACACATTTTTTCTATGAAACGCGGCTTAAAATTTATTATCGGAGTTCTCGTCGTAGCTCTAATCTTCGTGCTTGGATTGCTCGTTGGTCAGCACAACGGACGACAACTCACTAACAAACAGATACGTATACTCATAAATGGCCCTGGAGGTCAAAACAACAAAATCTCGCGCGTTATCTCGATGATCGAGACCGAATATGTCGATTCGATATCGAGTGACTCGCTTGCAGAGTTGGCTATTCCTGCCATACTTCACAAACTTGATCCACACTCGGTATACCTTCCTGCCAAGGAATTCGAGCAGGCAGGCGAGCCCCTGCAGGGCGAGTTCGACGGTATTGGCGTGGTCTTCAATATGGCTACCGATACTGTTATTGTATTGAATGTCATCCCTACGGGCCCAAGTCGCAAAGCAGGTGTACAGGGTGGTGACCGCATTATAAAGGTAAACGACACCCTCATTGCCGGACAGAAGATGTCGCAAACGGGCGTAATGAAACGACTCCGTGGTCCGCGTGGCACCAAGGTAAAGCTTTCAATCGAGCGCAAGGATATCGAGGGATTGGTAGATATCGTGGTTACGCGCGATGCCATACCTCTGCATAGCGTAGAGGCATCTTTGATGCTGACCAAGGAGATTGGATTTATCAAACTATCGCAATTTGCACGCACCTCACACTCCGAGATCAAAAAGGCGCTGCAGTCGCTACGTTCCCAAGGAATGAAGTCGCTCATCTTCGACTTGCGTGGCAATTCGGGAGGATTTCTCGACCAAGCGATACTCATAGCCAACGAATTCCTATCTGCAGGCTCTTTGATCGTATACACGGAGGATAGACACGGCAAGCAATTACGCCAATACAGCGACGGACGTGGCAGTTCGACAGATCTCCGCATCGTAGTTTTGATTGATGAGGCGAGTGCGTCGTCGAGCGAGATTTTGGCAGGTGCGCTGCAGGATAATGACCGTGGAACCATCGTTGGTCGTCGCTCGTTCGGTAAGGGTTTGGTGCAGTCGCAAACACCATTCGAGGATGGCTCGGCACTACGTCTTACCGTTGCCCGATACTATACACCGACAGGTCGTTCCATCCAAAAACCATATACGGCAGGCGATGGCGAGTCGTACGAACACGACCTCATTGATCGCTTCAATCGCAACGAATTTTTCTCGGCAGACAGCATCCACTTTGCCGACTCGCTTCGCTTCACAACACCGAAGGGTAAGGTTGTGTATGGCGGTGGCGGCATTATGCCTGACATCTTCGTACCTCTCGACACGTTGAACATAACGAACTACTTCTCGGAGGTTAGCGGACGCAATATACTCTATCGCTACACCATCGAATATGCCGACCAACATCGCAAAGAGTTGGAACGTGCGAAGAGTGTTACCGAGTTGAAGAGGATGCTCGACAACGACAATACCCTATTCTCAAACTTTGTGAAATAC
This sequence comes from Alistipes sp., assembly GCA_045576755.1. GTDB lineage: Bacteria > Bacteroidota > Bacteroidia > Bacteroidales > Rikenellaceae > Alistipes. The sequence goes on along the minus strand of JAZNHC010000167.1, from coordinate 4,478 downwards.
GCCGAGCGCCAGGGCGTAAAGCCTAATTGGCGAGAGATAGAGCGTTCACGAAAGATTATGGAGGCGCAACTCCGCGCCTATATCTCGCGTAACTCCGACCTGGAAGAGAACGCCTTCTACTACTTTATCTACCCTATCGACCGCACCATTCTCCGCGCTATTGAAGAGTTGAAAAACGAATAAAGAAAAAAATGGTCGAGCTTTATTTGCTCGACCATTTTTCTACTCTATCACGGCCTCCAATATTCCTACCGCCTTCTTTTGCTGTGGCGTAATAATCAGGCGTATAGCCTCAGCTTCGATTGGTTTGTCGGGATGCACCATATTGAATTGGTTTATAAGTACGCCGTAGCTATCGGTAATATATGGCTCGTATTCGTACCACTTACCATCGAACAGATACTCTGCTCGCCAACTCGCAGGGCGCATAATAGCTTTGCCATCCTCGAACCAATAGACCGAAACACTCTCGATTGACTGGCGTCTCTTCAACTTAATCTCAATGGTCTGCACCCTCCCCTCTTGACGATATGATGTCCAACGCAAAATAGACTTATCGCTCGACGATTTAGGATAGACTCCATCTATAACTGCATAGGCATCATCGCCCGTGCGAGCGTACGAAGCCTTTACGGTCTCGATATTTTGGGCAACCTTATCTCTGCCGGCTATTGCAGTAGCCTTATCACGAGCAAACCACACATTCATAGCGGCATAGTCGCCACGGTTGTTCCACGCATAGTATGGCACAAGTGTCAAGGTCGAATTTGTAGCCTCATCGCCTGTCATAGCCGAGCACTCCTGCTTGATGTATGGAATACCACTCATTATGCCCGAGCTAAACGATGCCACCGAAGTCGCCCCCATATTGCTATCCGAGATAAAATAGGTTGCAACATCGTGTGCATTATCCACCTCCTCGGCACAGAATACAATCGGACCACGAGTGACACAGATACGGTTGCGGTCGGCCTCCACCTTATCTATCGCCTTCGAGTAGCGCACCTCCATAGGCAAATTGAGCTCCACCTTATCACCCTTGCGCCACTTACGCTCGATAGGCACAAAGCCATTTACTGCCTGAGCTACAACCTTCTCGCCATTAACCACAAGGCTATACTGCATCTGCTTAGAGTCAGCATAAGAGTACAACTCGCCAGGCACAAACCTATCATTCACCCACGACGGAATACGCACCCAGAGGGTAAATTTCTCACTTTTAGCCTTTGGCTCAACCGTAATAGAGATTTTACCGTCGAATGGATAGTCTGTCGTTTGACTCAACTTTACGACACCGCCACTGAGCGCCACCTTGGTTGTCGTTCCTGCATAGAATGAGCAATAGATATTATTGCCAATTGTAGAATAGACCATACCCGAAAGTTGTGGCATAAGTCGTGCGAGATTCGACGGACAGCAAGCGGTACTAAACCAAGGAGAACGGCCACCATTGCCCTGATTGAACGCCTTATGTTTATTGTTCTGCAACGGGTTGACATAGAAGAACTTGTCGCCTTTGAGATTTACTCCTGCAAGGATATTGTTGTAGAGCGCCACCTCTGCCACATCGACATACTTTGCATCGGCCGACATCAAAAACATTCGATAGTTGAAGAATAGGTTTCCAACCGCAGCACAAGTCTCGTTGTAGGTATCACGATTTGGCAACGAATAGGCCGAGCCAAAGCCCTCAATAGCCGGCACCGTACCCAGACCGCCAATAATCTGCATCTTCTTATCGACAAGGTCGTACCAAATAGCGTCGAGTGCCGGCAATAAAGTCTTATCGCCCTTGGCTGCAACTATATCGGCCATACCTGCATATTGGTATGTAGCTCGCACAGCGTGACCTACTGCTTCGTGTTGCTCTCGCACCGGCTTATGTTCCTGAATTCGGTAGCTGCCACCTTTTGCTCCACGGATATTTATAAATCGCTCAGCCATATCGAGATAGAGTTTCTTACCCGTAGCGTGATACATCTTCACCAACGCCAACTCTATCTCCTGATGGCCCGGAGCCTGCATAACAGGCTTTCCACCATTGTAGTTGGCATCGCCCTCGAAGAATACCTTGTTGATGTGTTGTGCGCTCTTCTCTGCCACATCCAGCAACTTGCGCTTTCCGGTTGCTTGGTAGTAAGCAATAGCAGCCTCGTACATATGGCCCATATTGTAGAGTTCGTGCGAGCTTCCCACATTCGAATATGGTGCTTTGCCTGCGGCGCCGTTGTTCGCCTTATTACGCAGATGTACGGGGAGTGTATGGTGCTCGTAGAGATATCCATCGGGCTTTTGCGCAGCCGCAATAATATCTATTATCTCGTCCATCTTGGCTTCGAGAGCTGCATCCTTCTCGACCATAAGCATATAGGCCACACCCTCCATCACCTTGAAGAGATCCGACGAGGAGTAGTATCGACCCACAAACTTACGGGTAACCTCCTCACCTCGAAGGTATGCGCCCACGCCACGAAGATTCTCTATCGAGTACTCCATCTTGTTGAGCGAAAAAGGCACCAGTACCTCCTTCTGAATCTTCAAACGAGGCAACCAGAAGTTGTCGTTGAGCTCAACCTTATTGAACGGTACCTGCGTGAGCGACTGCTGCTTGGAGTTCTCCTTTGCCGAGAGAAAAATCGGCAAACACAATGCTAACAGCACCACATAAAAAATCTTCTTCATAATATTATACATAGGTATTTATAGGTTTATATTACAAAGATAACAAACATATTCGGAATTAAGCAAGGAAAATATCACCCACAACCTATTATTTCATGTCAGAAGTCGTGAGATGTGGTGCATCGCAAAAGAAGAAACCTCGGGATAGTACAAAGCGTACAGCCCGAGGTCTTTTACTTTTAGCGATCTTCATAACCATCAAAATTTCTTATACCACCAAATACGAAAATTCATTTTAGGCGAAGAAATTTTGTGCCAAACAAGAAAGCGAGTCCGCAGCATACTTGGCGTATGTGAGGAACTCGCTTATCGAAGAGCGGTGCAAAATTTACCGCTTAAAATGGATTCCTATTTCTTGCGGCTTTTCTTAGCAGCCAACGCCTTCTCCACCTCGATCTGGAAGTCAGACAAAACATTCATATAGTTGATGAATGCCTCATAAGACGATCCATAAGGGTTGAAGTAAGAGTGAACATCACCATCCGACAACCACTTTGTTGCCATATAGTAGAAGTGGTCCGAAGTCTGCATAAAGTTCCATACATACTCGAAATCAGTACTCTTCAACGAACGTACTTTATCCTTCATAGCATAGAGCTTGCTGAACGCCTCGTTCTGCAAATCGTTTCCGAGCCAAGCGGGGATATCGCGCTCCTCGTCCGCCCACGACATTACGTGAGGACAGTGAAGAACTGCTACAGGCTGATGCTCGGCAGCGGTCTCCGAAACGGTAGCAAACTTCAGATCGCCACGCTTGAGGATTGCAGCCGGAAGATTCTTCACGAAATCGAAGATACCGGTCGAAGCCTTCTGGTGCTCACCAAATGTCTCGTAGTCCATAAAGAGGTTGAGAACCTCACCCTCCGACTCCGAAAGCCAAGCGGCATACTTGTCGGCTGTGAGCGGATACTCATCCCAGCCCTGATTTGAGAAGCGGAATGCAATATCGTCCGACAACTTGTAGTTGCGGAGCAAAAGGCGAAGGCTCTGGTCCGCTGCACCTGCATAGACAAAGTCCGGAGACTTCCATCCGAGGATATGCTTTGCACCCTCTGCCAACATAGTCTTGAAACCAAGTTCACCTACAGCCTCGCCAATCTCGTCCGAGTAGATAAGCTCGGTGTTGCGGAAAGCCTTTGGCTTAACACCAAACTCTGCCTTGAGCATTGCAGTATGCTTCTTGACCTGCTCCTTGAAGTCCTCCTTAGAAGAGAGGGCTGCCAACGAGTGCGAATAGGTCTCTGCCAACAACTCAACGCATCCTGTATCAACGAGCGCACGGAACGAGTCCAACACCTCGGGAGCATACGCCTTGAACTGCTCAACAACAGTTCCGGTGAGCGAGAACGAAACGCGGAATGCACCCTTGTTCTCCTTGATAAGTTTCAAGAGGAGAGCATTCATCGGCAAGTAGCACTCGCGCGCAATCTTCTGCATAATGGCGCGGTTGGTCAAATCGTCAAGGTAGTTATGATCCTTGCCGATATGGAAAAATCGGTATGTTTTCAGTCGCCAAGGCTGATGTACCTGAAAATATAAACAAACTGTCTTCATATTTTTTGTGTTTTTGTTTTTCTTGTTTCCGTTATTTTGCCGATGCAATAGCATCCTCGTATACAGCCTTAACCTTCTTGGCTGCATCGTTCCACTTGAGGTTGGTAACCTCCTCCAAGCCCTTCTGTGCAAACATCTTCGAGAGAGCTGGATAGGTAATCAGACCGTAGATTGCATCTGCCATCGAATCAACATCCCAATAGTCAACCTTAACAGCGTAGTCCAAAACCTCGGCTACACCC
>JAZNHC010000166.1:0-15734 GCA_045576755.1 Alistipes sp. | reverse complement strand
CTACGATCCGACTTCCTTCAAATTAGCGTGATCTACAATAGCCTTCAAATCTATCTCGGGGATAATCTTTGTGAGGTCATTCTTGTACAACTCTGCCCAACCTTCGTCGAGAATTACGTATTCGATGCCATACTTGGCAGCAAAGTCAGTGTAGTAATTGTAAGTTTCGGTATTGATACCGGCCTTAAACGGAACACCTGTCAATCCCCAGTTATTCCACCATTCCCAAGCAACCTTACCCTCCTTGATCCACGATGTATCCTCCAAGCGCGAAGGCGAGGCAAGACGATAGACCATATCGTTATGGAGCAGTGTGTTTGCATCTTCGGTCACCAATACAATACGCCAAGGAGTGCTGGTAGCAGCCTTACACTCTGCGATATACGGTTTACGTGTTTCGACTATATCCTGCAACTTGCGATAACCGCCCTCGGCAACCTTATCGGGCATTGGAGCAAACTCGGCGTAGACTGCTTGCGCCCCCTTTCTGTTCGAGAGGAACATTCCGGGATAGTGCTCTACATCCGACTCGAGGATACAAACTTTATACTTATCGACCTCGACAATGGCTGGCGAGAATGCTACTCGTGTAGTGTCAATCTTCGAGAGTTCAATATGATGGTACGCCCCCTCGAATGATGTGAAGTAGTTATCGGTACGTGTACCCGTTTTGTTCGAGTAGGCAAAATAGCCCTTATAATCCTTTGCAAAGGCGAACTCCGCAACCTCGTTCTCGACAATAAAGTCCTGCTTAAAGTTGGTAACGAAGCGATAAACGACACCCTCATCGTAAGCACGGAACTCTACCGAGAAGTTAGCAGCATAGTCGATGCGAAGTGCATTGTAGTTGTCCTTAATCTCATCGCGGAAATAGAACTTTGTAGGGATAGTAGTGTTTACGGTTGTTCGCTTCACACGTTTCACCTTAATACCTTCGCCCAATACCGCACCCTGATAGACCTTTAATGCTACTCGCGACTGCGATAACACCTCATCGCCATTGTACTTAACACTATACGACAACTTCGGCTCGGCTGCGATAGTTACCGCCAGCTTGCCATTAGGCGAAAGAAGCGTATACTCCTTTGCTGCAAAAGCCTCCACACAGAAAAGCAGTGCGCAGAGAGCAATAATAGTTTTTTTCATTATTCTTAGTTTTTTTAGTTAGTTCTTAGGTGTAAATCCTTGCGCCTTCAAAGCGATATCGTTGCCATCGGGTGTAACCAAATATGCACCCGTTCCCTCGGCTGTAATATGACCAATGATATCGATACAGCCAAGTTTGATGATCTCTTCGCGCTTGTCGAGAGGTACGGTAAAGAGTAACTCGTAGTCCTCACCGCCATTCAGCGCAGCAACGACAGGATCGAAATTCATCTCTTCAGCCAAAGCGGTTGTCTGCTGAGCCAACGGGATACGTTCCAAATAGATGCGCGCACCACACTTCGACGATTTGCATATCTGCATAACCTCCGACGCCAATCCATCGGTAATATCGATCATCGAGGTTGGCACGATGCCCGCCTTGCGAAGCGACTCTACCATATCGTAGCGCGCACGAGGTTTCAAGTATCGCTCCAATAGGTATTCGTGACCTTCGAACTGCGGCTGAGGGTTATCTACACCCTGCAATGCATAGCGCTCACGCTCCAACAATCGCAAACCCATATAAGGAGCACCGAGGTCGCCCGTCAGGCAGATGAGATCGTGCTCCTTGGCTCCACTACGATAAGATATATCGCACTTCTTGGCACGACCTACAGCCGTAATATTCACGACAAAGCCCGTAACCGATGCCGATGTGTCGCCTCCGACCAAATCGGCTCCCGCCTCCTTACACGCGAACTCAACTCCCGAATAGAAGTCCTCGAGGAACTCCACCGAGATCTTCGACGAGATGCCGAGAGCAAGGGTAATCTGCTCGGGCACGGCATTCATAGCCACAACGTCGCTAATACCCTTTGTTACTACCTTATAGCCAAGGTGTTTCGGAGGGAAGTAGGTCAAATCGAAGTCCACGCCCTCCAACATAGAGTCGGTAGATACAACTACCGCCTTATCCTTCGACGCTTCGATAACGGCTGCATCATCGCCCACGCCACAAATTGTCGAACTATTTCTCTTTTGAAACTTTGATGTCAGACGATCAATCAGAGCAAACTCGCCCAACTCAGCAATCTCAGTTCTTCCTTTAGCCATCAAAAAACTATATTTGGTTCGAATATTACAAGTATTTCTCGACAACGGCACCGATACGCTCGGCAACCTCCTCGATAGTGCCCAACGACGGAACACTCTCGAACTTGCCTTGTGCGCGATAGAAATCGGCTACGACTGCGGTCTGCGCATTATATACATCGATGCGATTGCGAATAATCTCCTCCGACTGATCGTCTGCACGTCCCGAATCCTTGCCACGCAGCAAGATACGCTTCACGAGCTCCTCCTCGGGAACCTCCATATTGATCATCACCGCCACCTTTTGTCCGTGCTTGGCGAGAATTTCATCGAAAGCCTCAGCCTGTGCAGTTGTACGAGGGAAACCATCATAGATTACGCCCTTGCCGTCGTTGTGCGTCGCCACGTAGTCGGCTATCATATCGATTACGAGCTGATCGGGCGCCAACTCTCCGCACTCGATACACGCCTGCATCTGCAAGCCCAACTCACTCTTTGCGGCAATCTGCTCGCGAATTACATTTCCTGTTGAGATATGACGAAGCGAGAAGCGCTTCTCCAAAAGCTCCGACTGCGTACCCTTACCACAACCAGGAGCACCAAATAATACGATATTCAGCATTTTCAAAAAGCATTTTTGTTTGCACCGCAAATATAATAAAATAAACGGAAAGCGGAAAACGGAAAACGGAAAACTTTTTTCACTATCTTTGCACCATTAAACAACGAACTATTTGGCAAAATGAAAATTTACCGCGCTACCGAGTATTCCACCCATCTTGCCGAGGCTATCGCAAGGCTGTTGCCGCAACTATCTGCATCGGCGCAAGCACCTACTGCAGAGCAAATTCGCACACTGCTCGACAACCCCAATACCCACCTATTTGTTGCCGAGCACGAAGGCTCGATTGCAGGTATACTCTCGCTTGTAATTGTCGATATCCCGACAGGACGCAAGGCGTGGATCGAAGATGTGGTAGTAGACAAGGCTTTCAGGGGGCAAAATATCGGGGCTCAATTGGTGGAACAGGCGAAGCTGACCGCCACAGAAGTCGGAGCAAAAAAGCTCTACCTTACCTCAAATCCTTCGCGCAAGGCGGCACACGCTTTGTACAAAAGATGCGGGTTCGAAGAGTATGACACCACGGTTTTTAGGGTAATATTACCAACGAAATAGTCATTTTTCGGTTTGCAGTGGCGCAATGAGAACATTTTTTTATAAATTTGCGCCCTGATAATTCTTTTTAATGCTATGGGAATATCTTTGAATAAAACAAGTGCGCTGACCACCGCCAAGGAGTATCTGATGATGACCCTCGGTATGAGTTTGTACTCATTTGGCTGGATCTGCTGTATCCTTCCTGCCAATGCCGCAGGTGGTGGAGCAACAGGACTATCGCTCTTGATATATCACCTCACGGGCGGAGCCATATCTATTGGTACGATGGTGTTGATTATCAACGCCATACTCCTCGTTATTGCAGGTTTTGTCGTGGGTTGGAATTTCGGCATCAAGACAATCTATTGCGTAGTGTCGATGTCCGTTGTGATGCACTTTCTGCAAGTGTGGTTCACCGTGCCGAACGGTTGGATAGCCGAGATGATCGTTGCGCGCGACAGTCTATCACTGCCCAACGGCACCATTGTAGACCTATTTAATCTGAAAAACAGACTTCTGTCGGCAATCCTCGGAGGTATCTGCTCGGGCGTGGGAGTTGCAATATGCTTCCAGCAGGGAGGTTCGACAGGAGGCTCGGATATTGTGGTGATGATTGTAAATAAGTTCTACACAATATCTTACGGTAAGTTCATCCGCTACACCGACGGCATCATCATTTCGTCGGCACTCTTCCTTCCTGACGTAGGTATCGACGGCGTAATTTACGGTTTTGTGATGGTTGCAGTTTTCAGCTATACGGTAGATATGATTCTATCCGGTAACCAGCAGTCCAACCAGATATTTATAGTCAGCAAGGATTACAAAGCAATGGCCGATGCGATCAACAACGAAGCAAAGCGAGGCGCTACGATTATCGATGCAATGGGTTGGTACTCGAAGGATAATTCGAAGATTGTAATGTGCGTATGTCGTAAGCGCGATTTGGCGATGGTTTTGAAGGTCGTACGCGCAGTTGACCCCGACGCTTTTATCACAATTGGCTCGGTAATGGGCGTATACGGCAAGGGATTTGACGCCCTGAATAAAGTCTAAAACACAACATTGAATATCCAAATAAACGCCTGCCGACTAACCTCAGCAGGCGTTTGTTGAATAATTCAAGGCGTTCGTTGAAATTATTTTTTAACAATAAATCTTCTGCCTATATTTGTACTCGAAATCTAAAAAATGTGTGTGTTAAATTAGATTGAGAAGAGTCTAACCGGTATTTCTAACATCTTTCTTCACCTTCACTAACCAATCCGGCATCAAGTATGACTCTCTCAAAAGAAAAGGTCTCCTAAGGAGACCTTTTTCCATTTATGCTTTTGTCTGCATCTGCTACTTCTTGAATGACTGAATACGTCCGCGCAGATAGCCACGTACATCCTCCCACTTATAGAATGGACCTTCGACGCTCTGGATCGGAAGCGTCACATCGTTCTCGTTCTCGAGAATGCGAACCAACACATCCGGAGATTTCTTGCTTCTATAGAAAACAAACTGAAGGCTCGATGCCATACTTACCACACGGAAAGCAGGATGCTCGGCGCCCAACTTCTCGACACTCGAGATGTCGGCATCGCCCGAGTATTCGTTGAGCTTGATGGTCGCGAGAAGACCGAGCAGATAGTAATCGTGTCCGAAGCGCAGGTTAGCTGCAGCACTATTCTTACCATCGATAGCCTGATCGGCGTGAACAATAATATCTTCGATAAGTGTCTCCATCGGAGCAAAACGAGTATCACCACCCTCAACCTTTGTACTTACGTAACGGCAGTACCAACGATAGTTCTCGTAGAGGTAGATTATGTATCGTTCATCAGGCGTATAAATCGAATCGATGAGAGTTCTGTCGTAGTGGCCAAGGTTCTGCATAAAGACAACACGCTTATAGATATCCACAGCCAACTTCATCTTGCTCATACCGTTGAGGTGTTTGCACAACAAATCGGCATCGGTAAACATCAAATTCAGGGCGTGCGACAAATCCTGCTTCTCTGCCCAACTTGTGAGTCGCAACCACCACTCGTCATCGCTCACGACGGAATCTCCCTTATAGCGTGGATCCTTGATAAAAGTGAGGTCCGGGCGAACTATACGTTTGTGCTCCTCCGCAGCGTCCATACGAGTTTCAAGCAGTGGCTCGCACTCCTTCAACGTCTCGTTGAATGCCGCCATACTCAAGATGCAGCGTGTATAGTCGGATGAACGCGAATCGATAATGGCACCCCTATCAAAAACAGGCTTAAAACGCTCATACATACGACGTGCAATACCCTTGTGCTGCTCGACACCTACGCGAGTAAGTTCGCCGATACGACCATCGTGCGACTCGTAAATCCAATAGGCCACTTTCTTCATCTCCTTGCCCTTGGCGGTAAGAAGATTGAGCGAATCGGCAACATCGAATATTCTAACGAGAGCCCTTCCGTACTTAACGTGCGATTCATGACGCGAGCCGTGACGACCATAGTGCGAAATGTAGAATGGCTTATAGCCCTTCGGTGCATCGGCTATAGGACGGAAATAGTAGTGGCCGGCATATACAGACTGCGTAGACATTGCGAGGTGCGGATGAGCATCAATCTCCTCTCGCGCGCTCTGTGCCATCGCAAACGAAGCAACGCACAAAGCCAATAATAAAAACAAAAATCTCTTCATATTTACTTTTTTTTTAGTTTGTTTTTCTCTTCTTATTTTACAATCCTTATCGCAGCTCTCGCACGCAGAGGTCGGACAGACTATGCGTCGCACGCACCACACTCCTGCGACCACAAGTGCCGCAACGATTATCACCCAAGCCAAAATCTCGTGCCAAGCCATAACATCCATCACACAAACAATTGCGACAAGTGGTACACGGCAAAGGCGCATACCCAAGCCACAACCGTACTATAAATGGCAGAGGTAACTGCCCACTTCCAACCGCTCTCCGAACCTATTGCCGCAATAGTGGCAACACATGGGAGATACAACAAGGTAAAGACCAACAAAGCCAAAGCCGACGGAGTGGTAAAATCGCCACTCTCCGCCAAACGGCTACGTAGCTGCGTAGGGTTATTTACCACCTCTTCCGAACTCCCGTCGCTCTCTGCTCCTTCCTCCGAATATAGCACACCGAGCGTACTCACCATAATCTCTTTGGCGGCAACACCCGAGAGCAACGATACACTCGCCTTCCAATTAAGACCGAGTGGCTCAAAGAGAGGCTCGCATAGATGTCCTATACGACCAATATACGAGTTTTCGTAATGTTCGACACGACTTTCGTTCTCCTTTTGGCGAGGGAAATAGCCGAGAAACCACACTACAATCGACGCTATAAGTATCATACCGCCCATCTTTCGCAGATATTGTCGGCAACGAATCCACATATGTGACATAGTAGCCTTAAATGTAGGAATGCGATACGGCGGTAGCTCCATAACAAATGGGGTTTCATCCACCTTGAACATAAATTTTCGCATCAGTAGCGCGGTAATCATAGCCACGACTATACCGAGTAGGTACAAGCCGAGCATTATCGAGGTGGAGTGCGAAGCGAAGAATGTACCAATAAGGACAATATATATCGGTAGGCGTGCGCTACACGACATAAACGGAATTATGAAGGTCGTAATGAGTCGGCTGCTGCGACTCTCGATTATTCGCGTAGACATAACAGCCGGCACGTTACAGCCGAAGCCCATAACAAGCGGAATAAACGATTTGCCGTGCAGTCCCACCTTGTGCATCAGCTTATCCATAATAAAGGCCGCACGTGCCAGATAGCCGGAGTCCTCCATAAACGAGATGAAGAGGTACAATATCATAATATTCGGCAGAAAGACTATCACACTGCCTACACCTCCAACAATACCGTCGCATATCATATCCTTCAATATACCGTCGGGCAACCAACTCTCCAACAGACGTGCAAGATATGCTACACCCTGCTCGATCCACTCCTGCGGATAGGCTCCGATACGAAATGTGCAGTAGAACATCAGCCACATCATAAGTATAAAGATAAGATACGAGAAGAGTCGGTGCGTAACAATCGAATCAATCGCATTTGTTATGTTACCGATTTTATCCTGACCCTCGTGATAGGTTTCGCGTAGGGCTCCCATAATAAAACCATACTTCTGATTTGCCATTGTCGTCTGGATATCCTCGTCTGATCCGAGATCGTTTTTGAGATGTTGGCGCTCCTTATTGCAGATGTTCAACCACTCGGTATAGCGTTTACTATGTTTTTTGAGCATCATCTGTATATCGGCATCACCCTCGAGCATCTTCATTGCAAAATATCTCGGAGAGAAGCATTTCGGAAGCTCCTCGCGATGCTCCTTCATATCCTTGTTGAGAGCCATCACACTCTCTTCGACAATGCCTTGGTTGATATGAATATGGCGTACTCTTGCGTCACGATTTTCGTAGACCGAGATAATGGTATCGAGCAACTCCTCAACACCCTTACCGTTATGTCCCTCGACAGGAATCATCGGCACTCCCAACATCTTGCCGAGCATATCGTGATCGAGCGATGCGCCATTGCGTTGCACCTCGTCATACATACTGAGCGCCACAACCATACGCTGGCTCATATCGATAAGTTCGGTTGTAAGGTAGAGATTGCGCTCGAGATTTGAGGCACACACCACATTCAGCACTACATCCGGCGTGTAGGTGGCAATATGACGACGCACATACAACTCCTCGGGCGTGTATGCCGAAAGTGCATAGGTGCCTGGCAGGTCCGTAATGTGGAGTTCGTAACCCTTGTAGCTGCAACGAGTACTCTTGGCATCAACCGTCACCCCGCTATAATTGCCGACGTGTTCATGCTCGCCCGTAATGTGGTTATAGAGAGAGGTTTTACCACTATTAGGATTACCGACAAGAGCGACATTGATATGTCGTTTGCGCTTATCAATTACCGACTCGATATGTTCACTATCCGACGAGGATCCGACGCGCTCGTACTTCATTGCGGCAGCCTCCGCCTCAGTCACGACCACAACCATCTCGGCATCGGCACGACGCAACGAGATGTTATAACCGAGAAGATGATATTCGATAGGATCTTTGAGGGGAGCATTAAGTACTACATCGACTTTGGCTCCGCGCACAAAACCGAGTTCGATAATACGACGACGAAAACCACCGTGACCAAGAACCTTGACCACGGTAGCCGATTCGCCTGTTTTCAACTCGGAAAGTCGCATCCCTTAATTTAAAAAATTAAAACTGCGACAAAGATATGAAAAATTTACCATTTTTCACCCTTTTCCCGAATAGAGCAAGTCGCTTATTTCAACAACTTATCGATTTTTTCCTTCATGAAGTCCTTGGCGCAGTATCCAATCTGCTCGTCTACGACCTTGCCGTTCTTGATGAAGAAGATTGCAGGAATTCCTCGCACACCGAAGTTATTTGTGAGCGTGCCATTCTCATCGACATTGCACTTACCCACAACGATCTTTCCCTGATACTCGGCAGCCAACTGCTCGAGGATAGGAGCAATAGCACGACACGGACCACACCAAGGCGCCCAGAAATCGAGAATAACCAACTTGTCAGTTGCTATAAAGCCCTGGTAATTCGATTCGGTTACCTTTACAGTATTTGAATTCTGAGGGTTCTCAGGTGTTGCCGCAACGCTTGCTGGCACGATTGCTACAGCCAAAACAGCCGCCAATACAAAAAATAATTTTTTCATAGTTTCATCCGTATTTCAGTTAAACAAATTTATTCTCCCACAAATATACTATTTTTTATTGAAAAAACGAACATATAATGCACTATATTGCACAAAAAGGTCGGCGAAAGGCATAAATAAGGCGAAAATTTGTCGAAATCCGAAAAGTTTTTGCTAATTTTGCAAGTTGTATACCCTAAATAGGAGAAAGTAAGAATTAACAATATAATTACATTATGGCAATATCAGACAAGTATTTACCACAAGAGATCGAACAGAAGTGGTACGACTACTGGATTGAAAAGAATCTTTTCCACTCGGAGCCTGATGCTCGCGAGCCTTACACTATCGTCATTCCGCCACCAAACGTAACAGGTATGTTGCACATGGGACATATGCTCAACAACACTCTGCAGGATGTGTTGGTGCGTCGCGCCCGTATGCTCGGCAAGAATGCCTGCTGGGTACCCGGAACAGACCACGCATCGATTGCTACCGAAGCAAAGGTTGTGGCAAAGTTGAAGGCAGAGGGTATCGACAAATCGACACTTTCTCGCGAGGAGTTCCTTGCTCACGCTTGGGAGTGGAAAGAGAAGCACGGCGGTATCATTCTGAAGCAGTTGCGCAAGCTCGGTGCTTCGTGCGATTGGGAGCGTACATGCTTCACTATGGACCCAGAGCGCACCGAGAGCGTAATTTCGGTATTCTGCGATCTCTATCGCAAGGGTAAGATCTACCGTGGCGTGCGTATGGTGCATTGGGACCCATCGGCAAAAACCGCCCTTTCGGACGAGGAGGTTATATACAAGGAGGCGCAGGGCAAGCTCTACTACCTGCGCTACAAGTTGGAGGGCACAGACCGCAACATCATAGTTGCAACGACTCGCCCCGAGACTATCTTGGGCGATACAGCAGTCTGCCTCAATCCGAACGACCCTCGCTACTCGGATATTCCGGAGGGCGCACGTGTGATTGTGCCGCTCGTAGGACGTTCGATTCCGATTATTCGTGACGAGTATGTCGATATCGAATTCGGTACAGGAGCTTTGAAGGTGACCCCTGCACACGACGTGAATGACTATATGCTCGGTGAGAAATATTCGCTCGAAACTATCGATATCTTCAACGATGACGGCACTATCAACGATAAGGTTGGTATGTACGTAGGCGTAGATCGTTTCGACTGCCGCAAGCAGATCGAGAAGGACTTGGCTGATGCCGACCTGCTCGAGAAGATTGAGCCATACACCAACAACGTAGGTTACTCGGAGCGTACAGGTGTTGCCATCGAGCCGAAGTTGTCGATGCAGTGGTTTATGTCGATGAAGGAGATTGCCGAGCCAGCAACAAAGGCTGTCTTGGAGGACATTATCCGCTTCGTACCCGAGAAGTACAAGAATACCTATCGCCACTGGATGGAGAATATCAAAGATTGGTGTATCTCGCGTCAGCTGTGGTGGGGTCAGCGAATTCCTGCATACTACCTTCCAAAGGGAGGCTATGTCGTAGCCGAGACCGCCGAGAAGGCATTGGCGTTGGCACAGGAGAAGTCGGGTGACGCATCACTCACGTTGGCAGATTTGCGCCAGGACGACGACGTACTCGACACTTGGTTTTCGTCGTGGTTGTGGCCAATTTCGGTATTCGACGGAATTCGCAACCCTGACAACGAGCAGATCAAGTACTACTACCCTACCAACGACCTCGTAACGGGTCCGGATATCATCTTCTTCTGGGTAGCACGTATGATTATGGCGGGTTATGAGTATCGCGGTGAGAAACCATTCGGAAATGTATATTTCACAGGTATCGTGCGCGATAAGATTGGTCGAAAGATGTCTAAGCAGTTGGGCAACTCGCCAGATCCACTCGACTTAATTGCAGAGTATGGTGCCGACGGTGTGCGTGTAGCGATGATGCTCTGTTCGTCGGCAGGTAACGACTTGATGTTCGACAATGCTCTATGCGAGCAGGGTCGTAATTTCGGAAATAAGATTTGGAACGCTTACCGCCTTATCAACGGCTGGCAGGTAGACGAGTCGTTGGCTCAAAGCGAATGTTCGAAGCAGGCTATAGCGTGGTTCACCAACCGCTTCAATGCCGCCTTGGCAGAGATCGAGGATAACTTCTCGAACTACCGCATCTCGGAGGCGTTGATGGTTGCATACAAACTCTTCTGGGACGACTTCAGTGGTTGGTACTTGGAGATGATCAAGCCTGCATACGGCTCACCTTGCGACGCTGCGACTATGACAGCAACCAAGAAGATGTTCGAGCAGTTGATGCTTCTCCTGCATCCGTTTATGCCGTTCGTGACCGAGGAGATTTGGCAGGATTTGGCAGAGCGCAAAGATGGCGAGTCGATCTGCGTGGCAGCCACACCTAAGTCGGAGCCATCCGACGAGTCGGCTTTGGCTCGTTTCGTCTTGGCCCAGGAGGTTGTGTCGGCTGTACGCAACGTACGCAAGCAGAAGAATCTCCCACAGAAAGAGACTTTGGAGTTGAAGGCCGTACGCGACGAGAACTACCCTGCCGAGTACGAGGCCGCTATCGTTAAGATGGCCAACATCTCACAGGTATCGTTCGTCGAAGAGAAGAATCCGATGGATGCGGCATTCATCGTAAAGACTACACAATACTTTGTTCCTATGGGCGACAATATCGACAAGGAGGCAGAGATCGCCAAGCTGGAGAAGGATTTGGCATACCAGCAGGGATTCCTCGCAACCGTGATGAAGAAGTTGTCGAACGAACGATTCGTATCGTCTGCACCTGCGCAGGTCGTTGCCAACGAGCAGAACAAGAAGCGTGATGCCGAGGCAAAGATCGCAGCTATCGAGGCTCAGCTTGCTGCACTGAAATAGGTCATTGCGACATAAAAGACAGACGGTCACCGCTTGGTGACCGTCTGTCTTTTTACCTATTTTATTATTGCCCGATTTTCCACACCGTCTATACATATATATAAAGGTGTATCCATTCGCACACATCGCACCGCATCGCTCTCGTAGGTTGCATCCATTGCATCGAGCTTGGCAAAGTCGAGCAAGCCATCGTTGATATACGGATTTACGGTAATATAACCAACTCCGAAAGAGGTTAGATTTTGGAAGAAGTGTGTTCCTTGGCTCGGCTCGATGCGGAAGTTGTCCAAGCCGCACTCTACGATAACTTTCGCCTCGGATATATCGCTCCACTTAACCGGAACGCCCAACCAAGGATTGCTCGAACCCCAACGTCCAAAACCGATGAGGACATAGCCTCGTTTCTCATCGCGCATTTGCACATTAAGGCGCGTAATCTCTTCGGCAATCTTCTCGGTAGTAGCCGGATTGAAGTTCTCCTGTCGCAGATATACCACATCGCAGACATCGCTCACCGCACCCGTTCCGAGGGCACTTTCGGAGTATATCAGCGCATCCGCAGTCTCTATCTTCGACCAATCAACCTTCGTACTTGCCGCACTATCGGCAATCGGACGCACCTGCAGAACATTGAAGATATTGAAACGGTCACCGCGATCCAGATTTGCAGCAAATTCTATTTCGACACAGCACTTCATCTCTCGCTCGGCAATTGCGAGTAGCTCGACCAATATCTCAGCCAAAGGGAACGAATTATACTTCAGTATGTTGGCAAAGGTAACAACCTTGATACCCTCTACAAGCGACGAATCGCTCAATCGCATATTCTGCATATCCCAGGTTGATGCCACGTGCTTGATATTACGGAATTGCGCACAGTCAGCAATCTTCATCTTCTCGAGATTTATGGCATCATCCAACGACGTCTTGAACTTATCGGGTTGCAGGTTAAGGGCATACATAACTTGCTGCGTATCGCGCACCGCTAAAGCGGGATCCGACGTCTGCAATATATTCTGCGGATACTTTGGCGAAAAACGTAATACCTGCTCGCCATCGACCACCGCTTTACCCAGACCAAACGCCACCTTGGCTATGCCATCCTCAGGCTTTTCGTACCCTATCGGATAGTAGTTGAGTGATCGTGCTACGCCCGAGAACGTAGGGAAATAATAACCTTTGTCCTCCGAGCCGCACACCTCCTCAATCACGATTGCCATCTTCTCCTCCGAAATGACGTTTGCAGTGGCGGTGATATAGGCACGCGACGATGCGAAATAGACCGACGCATAGACACTCTTTATCGCCTTCGACAACAATCGAAGTTCTTGATCCTCATTCTCGGTATGCGGAATCATATATGTCGAGTATATTCCGGCAAACGGCTGATAGTATGAGTCCTCCAATTTCGACGACGAACGAATAGCCAACGGCTTACGCACATTGCGTATAAATACGCGCAGTGCATCGGTTAATTCCTGCGGCAAGACCGAAGCTACAAATTCCGATAGGATTTCTGCATCCGACACATCGGCATTGATAACGTATTGCAAACCATTTTCGATAATGAAGCGGTCAAAATACTCAGTCGTGACAACAAGTGTTCGCGGCACAAGCACTCGCACCCCTTCCCAACGGTTGTAAAGGTTATATTTTTGCAAAATATGGTTCATAAAGGCGAGTCCACGCGCCTTACCTCCAAGCGAGCCATTGCCAATCTTCGAGAACCATATTGCATCATTATAGGTATCGGGCGAGAAACGCGCTACCACACCCAAACCCTGTCTGATACGGTAATCGCGTATGCTGTCTGTCAAAAAACGACGCACAGCCTTGATATCATCGTCGAACTCCTTAGGCGTGAGGGCTCGGAACGAGTGTCCGAGTGTAAAGATTCCTCGCGCAAAGAGCCACTTCGAGAGATTTGTCGTATGAGCCATACGACGCAACATTTCGTCAGGTATGGTATGTAGCACACGTTCCAAACCATAGAGGTCGTTGGCGCGTGCAATCTCCTCGTGAGTGTCGGGATTTGTAATAACAAAGTCGCCAAAGGCGCACGCACGGCCTATATATTCGTTTAGTTCGTGCAATAGTGTTTTCGAGTTCTTAACAATAAAACCTACGCCCAACTCCTCTGCAACCGAGCGCATCGAAGCCTGCGACGATTGCATTAGGAACGGCATTTCGGGATTGTCCTCGCGAATAAGATTGCAGAGATCTATTCCCGCATCCAACTTCTCTGAATTTGGATCATCGTTTTTGTGAAGCACGAAGCCTATATCCGATATCACGCCAAGCATATTCTGCTTATACTTGGTGTAGAGAGCCACCGCGTCATCGTAGTTGGTTGCCATCAAAATTTTAGGGCGTGCACGCTTTCGCATTATCTGCTGATTTTCATTCAGCGCATCACGAATCGAGGCGACATTCTGCTGCAGCACCAACTTGTAGAGCGCCGGCAGATAGGTCGAATAGTATCGAATGGAGTCCTCGACCAACATAATCGCCTGAACACCAACCTCCAAGATGTCGTGCTCGGCATTCATCGAATCCTCCAACAACTTTATAATGGCGATAATCAGGTCTGTGGAGTTGTTCCAGCAGAATATATGGTCGATAGCGGTAGTGCGATTTTCGCTTATTCGACGATGAATCTCTTTTGTGGAGTTTGTCAATAGTACAATAGGCGTAGCTGGTTGCAGACTCTTCATCCGTTCGGCAAACGAAAAGACATCGAGATTACCGACATTGTACATCGTCATCACCAGATCGAACTGTTCACCCGAACTAACCAGCTCGAGAGCCTCGGTAGGTGTCTCCACGCGAGAGATGGCAGGAGGGTTACTCAAGTTGAGTTCGATGTACTCCTGCTGAATACGCGCGTCAATACGTCCGTCCTCCTCAAGAGCATAGCTATCGTAGCTGTTGCAAACCAGCAAAATACGACGAATACGACGACTCATCAATGAGCCATAGTCCAAGCCTTGTTTGTTGCGTGAAATATCCATAGTCACGAATTTATACCGACAAAATTAGTTTTTTCTTGCCGTTTTTGAAATTTTCTTTCCGAAAATTCGCTATCTTTACATCAAATTATAGAATATGGAGCAGATGGAGAGAAAAAAAGTAGATGCAGAGGAGCGCGCTTTGCGTGCAAAAGCCCTCTTCAACGAGGGCTACAACTGCGCTCAATCGGTGGCCCTCGCCTATGCCGACATTGCAAACCTCGACGAACGAACCGTAGCTACCATTACAGCCTCGTTCGGTGGTGGCATGGGACGTTTGCGCGAAGTATGTGGTGCAGTGAGCGGTATGGCATTTTTGGCGAGTTTCATCGCGCCATGTCCTACGGCGGATGATGCCGCCGCAAAAAAGCAGAACTACGCACTCGTGCAGGAGTTTGCCGAGGCTTTCCGCAATCGTAATGGTGCAATCGTATGTCGCACATTGCTCGGCATTGATCGTCCGAAGGACGAGCCTACCCCATCGGCACGCACGGCAGAGTACTACAAAAAACGCCCTTGTGCCGAATATGTCTACGATGCGGCACTAATCGTGGGCGAATACCTACAAAAGAGATATTTATAAACTGAAAATTAAAATACCAAACGATTATGACAAAGGTTATTACTATTGCGGCGCAAAACGCGCCAAAGGCTGTGGGTCCATATTCACAGGCTCGCAAGGCTGTCCATGCCGAGGCTACTCTCTATGTCTCGGGACAGCTACCAATCAACCCCGCAACGGGCACTATGCCGGCAACTATCGAGGAGCAGACTCGCCAGTCGCCCGACAACCTCGGAGCAATTCTCAGCGGGGCAAGTCGGAGGCCAAGCGGGCTTAG
>JAZNHC010000165.1:0-3110 GCA_045576755.1 Alistipes sp. | reverse complement strand
AGGGCAGCAATATAGAGCCACCACGGCTGTGCGATGCGGTTGGCAAACGACTCCAGCCAGCGCGAGGTGATATACCATGCCACAGGTGCTGCCACCACAAAGCAACCTCCGACAATCCACACATAACGCAGGTTAAGCATCTCGACAATCTGGCGTGTCATTGCGCCATAGACCTTGCGAACAGCTATCTCCGAGCGGCGGTGCTGCGTCTCAAACATCACAATACCAAAGACTCCCATCAGTGCGATTATGATAGCCAACCCCGCAAATAGTCCGATAAGTACCATATCCTTTTTGGTTTGTGCGTAGAGGCTCTCTACCCACTCCTCCAAGAAGTAAAGTTCAGCCTCGTCAGCAGCAGGTGCAAGTTCCTTTGATAGATTCTTTACATAGTCGGCAAACGCTTTAACATCGGCCCCGGCACGCAGGCGGATGTAGAAATGACTCATTCGGCTATCGGCTTCGGCACAGTAAAAGGCGTAGTACTCATCTTCCTGTGCAAGCGATGTAAGGCGCACATCTTTGATGATACCAACATAGGGGTACTGCTTGCCCTCTTTATATCCAAGCGGAATACCAACATCGCGGTGCATACGGCTCATCATTACAATCTCATCACGTTCGCCCGATGATTGGGTAAAGCCCTGGCCATCGACAACATCAAAACCAAAGAAGTCGAGGAAATTCCAACGCACAGGATTGGCACGCACAACATACTCTTTACCCTCGTACTCGCGTCCCCACATCTGGTTGCAGTGGAACAGGTTTACTGCCGAGGCGGTTACATCCACCGCGTCGGGGTGTTGCTGCAATCGCTCTACAACCGTCTCAGAACGTGTGCCCAAATCCCACGAAGCGAAGGTTACGATATTTTCGCGATCGAAGCCCAAATCGTATTTAATCATATAGCGATATTGCAACCAGAACACGGCCGTTACGATAATCAGAATCATCGCTACCGAGAACTGCACACCCACCATCACAGAGCGCAAACGACGACCAGTTGCAGACTGTGCAAAACCACCCTTAACACCCAACGAAGCGTTGAAGCGGGTGATGTAGAATGCAGGATAGAGTGCCGCCACAACAGCCAGTAACACCATCAGCACAACCACCATAATAATCACGGGTATATTATCCGATAGGACAAGTGAGCAAATCGAGTAGTTCGTAATAAAACTATCCTGAATAACCACCATCAGATAGAGCGTTAGAGCCATTGAGATAAGCACCAATCCGATAGCCTCAAAGAGGAAGTTCCAACGCAGTGTACCTTGACTCGCGCCGAATACCTTGCAGATATTCACTGCACGCATACGCACAGGCACAAGGGCGAAGAAGAAGTTGATAAAGTTAATAAATGCAATCAGCACGATGATAAAGGCAATGCTGCCGAGGATGATCGGTGTTGATCTCTTGCCTGTACGGAAGTTGCCTGAATCGTAGAAGTTACCATCATAATAGAGTTTGTCAAGACTCACGAGGCGAGTTTCCAGCACTTGTGCACCGCTTTCCAACTCCTCCTTGACCATCGCAATCTCCTCGGGATCCGCTGCCTCCTCTGCCTCGGCCATCCACTCCTGTACCATTCCGAGGAACCAGTCGGCATAACCCTTCTTGAAGATTTCGATATAGCCATTGAGGTTGGCACCCTCACGCATACGCACAAAATTCGAGTAGTTCCAATTGTTATTACCCTCAGTATAGACACCTTCGTCGTTCTGCATAATACCCCAATGGCTGAACATACAGTTTTTGGGCATATCCTCGTAGATGGCTACGATGGTCTGCTGAACGGTCGGCTTGCCGTCATCGTGCATACGACCTCCCTCGAAATAAATTACATCGCCCACACCAACGCCCAATTTTTCGGACTTCGAGCGTGCCATTGCCACCGTGTTGGGCTCTTTGAGTTGTGAATAATCGCCCGCCAGGCACTCAAAGCCGAAGAATGTGGGCACATTGGCCGTTCCTTGATATACATATTCATTGAACGGTTCCATAGTATACTCGTTGCGCTTGATCCAAATGCGGCTAATGCGTGGGTAAGGCATTGTCGAGGCGACCTCCTCGGCATCAGGAAACTGCTCGGCAGCGGTATAGGCCAAGTTACCGGGTGAATTGGTACTCCACTTGATTTCGCCATCGTTACCTCCACCGAAGTCGGGCGAGATAAGATAGGTGCGGTCGGCATTAGGGAATTGTCCGTTGTAGGTGATGGTGTACCACACCTGCGAGAAGATGATGTAAAATGCCACAAAGGCGAGGGTTAAACCGAGCACATTAAGCAGCGATGCGACCTTGTAACGCTTGAGCGTCATCAAGAAATTTTTGAATGCAATCTTCATATTCGTTAAGTTTTATTTGTTTTTGTCTTAGTGATGTGGGAGGCGGTCAAGCCAACCCACACCTGAAACGCTTCTCTGCTTATGGTAATAGGCGTTTTATAGTCTGCTCTTTACATCGGTCACTATCTTACCGTCGAACAAGCAGATGGTACGGCTCGCATACGAGGCATCGTGTTGCGAGTGGGTAACCATAATAATCGTTGTACCTTCCTGGTGGAGCTCTTTGAGCAATGTCATCACCTCCTGACCATTCTTCGAGTCGAGGTTACCCGTAGGCTCATCGGCAAGGATCAGCTTGGGGTTCGACACAAGGGCACGGGCGATAGCCACACGCTGCTGCTGACCACCCGATAGTTGCTGTGGGAAGTGGCCGGCACGGTGCGAGATGTTCATACGGTCGAGCATCTTCTGTACACGCTCCTTGCGCTCCGAGGGCTTCACGCCCATATAGATAAGCGGCAACTCGACATTCTCGGCCACCGACAACTCGTCGATAAGGTTGAACGACTGGAAAACGAAACCGATATTGCCCTTGCGGAAGGCGGTGCGCTCCTTCTCTTTCAGACCGCCCACCTCTTGGTCGAGCAGCTGATATGAGCCACCCGTAGGGTTGTCAAGCAAGCCCAAGATGTTGAGGAGCGTAGATTTACCGCAACCCGAAGGTCCCATAATGGCAACAAACTCGCCCTCCTTAACCTCAAACGATACACCGTTCAGAGCAACAGTCTCAATCTCCTCGGTGAAAAAACTCTTCTGTAAATT
>JAZNHC010000164.1:0-17137 GCA_045576755.1 Alistipes sp. | reverse complement strand
TTTTTGTATATAGTGCAATATCTTTTGCACAAGACTCACTCACAAGCCAGGGCTGTACAGATAGTACTATCCCTGGCTTTCTCGTTTCGCTTTGCACAAAATCTATCACACTCTATACAAAAATTAAGAGGAGTAAGATTTACGACTACTCCTCTTCGCTGCCGCCAATTGAAGCCGAGGGGGAGTTAAGCGCGTAAAATAAGGCGTATCCCACAAAGGATACGCCTTATTTACTAATTATGTACTATATTTAGAAGTAGTATTTCACTCCGAAGGTTGGGTTAAGCCCCAAATCAAAGTTAAGGGCACTGCCGGCTTTTGCGAGGGCCACGAAGTTGAGCGACGCCAAGTTTGCAGTAAAGCCGAAGTGTTTAGTAGGGCGGAACTCCATTGAGAAGAGGTGAAGGCCTACGCCCAATCCGGGATGTGCTCCTCCGCTAATTGCCATAGCGAAACCTGCCTCGATGCCCGGAGTATAATAGACATTGTCGCAGAGGCGAACATAATAAGAGAAGTTTGGGCAAGCGGTAAGAGAGTGGATGCCGCCGCTGACAGCATAGCCGATGCTAATACCCAACTTACATCTATCGGCAACAAAGCCTCCAAATTCCGGCTGGATGGTAAAGCCTGCGCCAACGCCGCCATCGCCTGCCTGTATCGCAACGCCAGCCATGCCACCTAAATAGATATCACCCTTACTCTGCGCGGATGCGGCGCTGCAGCCGAGAAGTAGAGCTGCGGCTACAATCAAAAGTCTCTTCATAATCTTGACTATTTGGTTTATAAAACTTTTCCAGCCTCTAATATAGGGCTTCTATAACACAAATATAGGCAAAAATTACCCCCCCCTCCAAATTTTATGCCAACAAAATACAATACTTTGTAATAAATTCTTGATTATAAAAGATTACAAGTAAAGTTTGTAAAATAGTCCTAATATATCTAAAAGCGCGAAATAAATAGCTATTATCCTCTATTTCTTCTATTATATATCGGATATGGGTGATTTAGGATAGCGAAATTTGGCTATTTTTTATTTCCGTTCGACTCTCTCTATGAGTAGTTTTGTAGTAGAAACAGACGAAAATAGATATGAGCAAGCAGAACAGATTGTCAGACGAACAGGTGGCGCAACGCATTGCGCGAAACCTTGAGCAGTTTAAGCGGAAGATGGAGAGGATTATTGGGCGTTGCACTGAAGAGTAAAAAAAAGGCGTGTTCATTGAACACGCCTTTTCTGTATAGTTTATAGGGATTAGTTCTCAGCGGTAAGAAGACCCTCAACATCAGCCTTGAGGCCGACAACGAGGTTCTCGTACTCACGAAGACCGGTACCACCAGGGATACGGCCACCGCAGATAACGTTCTCCTTAAGATTAACGAGGTTATCGGTCTTAGCCTGAATAGCTGCCTCGTTAAGCACCTTAGTAGTCTCCTGGAAGGATGCTGCAGAGATGAAGCTGGTGGTCTGCAGTGCAGCACGGGTGATACCCTGGAGCACCTGGTTAGAGGTTGCCGCTACGATTGGGCGGGTCTCTACCAACTTCATATCACGACGCTTGAGAGCTGAGTTCTCATCGCGCAGCTTACGCATTGAGATAATCTGACCGGCATAGACGTTCTGTGAATCGCCTGCATTGGTTACAACTACCTTATCGTAGAGCTCATCATTTACATCCATAAACTCCCACTTGTCGACAATCTGGTTCTCGAAGAAGCGAGAATCTCCCGGATCCTCAATCTGAACCTTGTTCATCATCTGACGAACGATTACCTCGAAGTGCTTGTCGTTAATCTTTACACCCTGCATACGGTAAACCTCCTGAACCTCGTTCACGATGTACTCCTGAACCTTAGTTGGTCCCAAGATGCGGAGGATGTCGCTTGGAGTGATTGCACCGTCAGAGAGTGCCATACCTGCACGTACGAAGTCGTTCTCCTGAACGATAATCTGGCGTGAGAGTGGTACGAGGTACTTGCAGATCTCACCTGACTTAGAGGTGATGATAATCTCACGATTACCACGCTTAATCTTACCGAATGTTACCTCACCATCAATCTCTGAAACGATTGCAGGGTTAGATGGGTTACGAGCCTCGAAGAGCTCGGTAACACGTGGAAGACCTCCGGTGATATCGCCACCGCTCTTACCTACAACACGTGGAATCTTGAACAGGATATCTCCGACATGTACGCGGCCGTTATCCTTAACAGCGATGTGGGCTGATACCGGAAGGTTGTAAGAGCGAAGCTCCTCGCCATCCTTGCTTACAATCTTAATAGATGGAGTGATGTTCTTACGGTCACGAGACTCGACTACAACACGCTCTGAAAGACCGGTCTGCTCGTCGCGCTCCTCGCGGTAAGTAACACCCTCGATAAGAGAGTCGTAAGATGCCTTACCATCGTGCTCGGCAATAACTACTGCGTTATATGGATCCCACTCACAAATCAAATCGCCCTTCTTAACATTGGCACCATGCTCCATAAAGATAGTTGCACCGTAAGGCAGAGCGTGTGTGTAGAGTGTGATATTGGTATTAGGGTCAACAATACGGAACTCTGACTGACGAGAGATTACGATGTTGATAGCCTCACCCTGTGAGTTCTTACCCTTAACGGTGCGGAGCTCATCAATCTCAAGGCGACCCTCATACTTAGATACAACATTTGTCTCGATAGTTGAACCACCCGCAACACCACCGACGTGGAAGGTACGAAGTGTCAGCTGTGTACCCGGCTCACCGATACTCTGTGCAGCGATAACACCTACAACCTCACCCTTCTGAACCATACGGGCTGTTGCGAGGTTGCGGCCGTAACACTTAGCACATACACCGTGACGTGATGCACAAGTGAGTACCGAACGAATATCTACAGACTCGATTGGTGATGCCTCGATAGCAGCAGCAATATCCTCTGTAATCTCATCACCGGCACGGCAGATAACCTCCTCAGTGAGTGGGTTGATTACATCGTTGAGTGCTGTACGGCCGAGGATACGATCGTAGAGTGTCTGCACAACGTCATCGTTACGCTTGATAGCTGTTGCGTTAAGACCACGGAGTGTGCCGCAATCCTCCTCAGTGATGATAACATCCTGAGCAACATCAACAAGACGACGAGTAAGGTAACCCGCATCCGCTGTCTTAAGCGCGGTATCCGCAAGACCCTTACGAGCACCGTGGGTAGAGATAAAGTACTCGAGCACTGACAGACCCTCCTTAAAGTTAGAGAGGATTGGGTTCTCGATAACCTGCTGACCACCCTCAACACCTGACTTCTGCGGCTTTGCCATCAGACCACGCATACCAGAGAGCTGACGAATCTGCTCACGTGAACCACGCGCTCCAGAGTGAAGCATCATATATACAGGGTTGAAACCGTCGTCATCCTTAGTAAGGGTATCTACCACCTGCTTTGAGAGCTTGTTGTTTACATTGGTCCAGACGTCAATAATCTGGTTGTAACGCTCGTTGTTGGTGATAAGACCCATATTATAGTCATCCATAATAGCCTCAGCCTTCTGGTAACCCTCTGCTACCAACTGCTCTTTAGCATCAGGGATGATTACTGCATCGAGGTTAAATGACAGACCGCCACGGAATGCCATCTGGTAACCCATATTCTTAATATCGTCGAGGAACTTAGCTACCTTATCGGCACCCGCCTTCTTCATCACAACAGAGATGATGTCGCGAAGTGACTTCTTGGTAAGCAACTCGTTCACGTAACCTACCTCCTCAGGAACAACCTGATTTACAAGGATACGACCTACGGTAGTATCAACGAGCTTGATTACAGGCTGGCCATTCTCATCAAGGTCACGAACACGGCACTTAACCTCAGCGTGGATATCTACGCGACCCTCGTTGTAGGCGATAATTGCCTCCTCAGGGCCGTAGAACTTAAGACCGGTACCCTTAACATTTGGACGTGGCTTGGTGATGTAGTACAGACCGAGGACCATATCCTGTGAAGGTACGGTAATAGGAGCACCGTTTGCAGGGTTGAGGACGTTGTGTGAACCGAGCATAAGCAACTGTGCCTCCAGAATAGCTGCGTTGCCGAGTGGCAAGTGCACCGCCATCTGGTCACCATCGAAGTCCGCGTTAAACGCAGTACATGAGAGTGGGTGGAGCTGCATTGCCTTACCCTCAATCAGCTTTGGCTGGAAGGCCTGGATACCCAGACGGTGGAGGGTAGGAGCACGGTTCATAAGTACCGGGTGACCCTTAATAACGTTCTCAAGGATGCCCCAAATTACAGGGTCCTTGCGGTCGATTATCTTCTTTGCACTCTTAACGGTCTTAACAATACCACGCTCGATGAGCTTACGGATGATAAATGGCTTGTAGAGCTCCGCAGCCATATCCTTTGGAATACCCATCTCGTGCATCTTAAGCTCTGGACCTACGACGATAACTGAACGCGCTGAGTAGTCAACACGCTTACCGAGCAAGTTCTGACGGAAGCGACCCTGCTTACCCTTCAATGAGTCAGAGAGTGACTTGAGTGGGCGGTTGCTCTCGTTCTTAACGGCGTTGCTCTTACGAGAGTTATCGAACAGAGAATCGACAGCCTCCTGAAGCATACGCTTCTCGTTACGGAGAATTACCTCTGGAGCCTTAATCTCAATCAGACGCTTAAGACGGTTGTTACGGATAATAACACGACGATAGAGGTCATTGAGGTCTGATGTTGCAAAACGGCCACCATCCAGTGGAACGAGTGGACGAAGCTCCGGTGGAATTACCGGAATAACATCGAGCACCATCCACTCCGGGCGGTTCTTGCCCTCAGATGCGCGGAATGACTCAATGACATTGAGCTGCTTGAGGCTCTCGCTCTTACGCTGCTGTGAAGTCTCGCGTGATGCACGGTCACGAAGATCGTATGACATCTTATCGAGATCTACCTCCTGCAACAGAATCTTGATAGCCTCTGCACCCATCATTGCTACGAACTTGTCAGGATCGCCATCAGGCAGATTCTGGTTGCCTGCAGGGAGCTGATCGAGTACATCGAGGTACTCCTTCTCTGCCAAGGTCTGGTACTTAGTGATACCAACCTTCTCTGCAGCACCGGCGTTGATAACAACGTAACGCTCGTAGTAGATGATACCCTCCAGCTTCTTTGAAGGGATACCGAGCAGGTAACCAATCTTTGAAGGGAGTGACTTGAAGTACCAGATATGTACTACCGGCACAACAAGGGAGATGTGACCCATACGCTCACGACGAACCTTCTTCTCAGTTACCTCGACACCGCATCGGTCGCAGACAATACCCTTATAACGAATACGCTTGTACTTTCCGCAGTTACACTCGTAGTCCTTTACAGGACCGAAGATACGCTCGCAGAACAGACCGTCGCGCTCCGGCTTGTAGGTACGATAGTTGATAGTCTCAGGCTTGAGTACCTCACCGCTCGACTGTGCCAAAATCTCCTCCGGAGAGGCGAGGCTGATCGAAATGCGGCTGTAACCTGTTGAATTATCTTTGATTGCCATATATTTACTGTTTTATATACCTACTTATTATTACTCTAACTTAACAGAAAGTGCAAGACCACGGAGCTCGTGCAGCAGCACGTTCATCGCCTCCGGAATACCCGGCTTAGGGAGGTTATCGCCCTTAACGATTGCCTCGTAAGTCTTTGCTCGACCGGTAACGTCATCAGACTTAACAGTCAGAATCTCCTGAAGGATGTTTGCTGCACCGAAGCCCTCGAGTGCCCAAACCTCCATCTCTCCGAATCGCTGACCACCAAACTGTGCCTTACCACCGAGTGGCTGCTGGGTGATGAGTGAGTATGGACCGATAGAACGAGCGTGCATCTTATCGTCGATCATGTGACCGAGCTTAAGCATATAGATTACACCCACAGTTGCAGGCTGGTCGAAACGCTCACCGGTACCACCATCGTAGAGGTAGCAGCGGCCGCTGTGTGGAATACCTGCCTGTGCTGTGTACTCGTTAATCTGGTCGAGTGATGCACCGTCGAAGATAGGGGTTGCGAACTTAAGACCAAGCTCACGTCCTGCCCAACCGAGTACAGTCTCGTAGATCTGACCGAGGTTCATTCGTGAAGGCACACCAAGTGGGTTCAGACAGATATCAACGATTGTTCCATCCTCAAGGAATGGCATATCCTCGTCGCGAACAATCTTAGCAACAATACCCTTGTTACCGTGACGACCCGCCATCTTATCACCTACCTTAAGCTTACGCTTCTTACCGATATAAACCTTAGCTACCTGGATAACTCCTGCCTGTGGAAGCTCGTCACCATTTGTAAGGTTGATCTTCTCACGCTTGATAGCTGCGTCAATCTTCTTGAACTCTACAACGTAGTTGTTGATGATGCGCTCAACAAGCTCGTTGATGTGTGCATCTGCTGTCCACTGGCAAGAACCGAGGTTGAGATAACCCACCTCAAGCTTGCTCTTCTCGTCGATGCTCTTGCGAGAGATATCGTCAAGCATCTTCTGGGTGAACTTAGCGCCCGGAGCGTAGAGCTCTGCACCGAAGTAATCAACGATGCCGGTAGTTGTCTGACCCTGGAGAACCTTCCAGAGCTTATCTACCAGAATAGCAGTCAGAGCAAGGGTCTGCTCGCGGTGCTTCTCGTCAATCTTTGCAAGTGCCTCCTTCTCAGCGTTGCGGTTCTTCTTATCTACAGAACCTGCACGGCTATAGAGCTTAGTGTCGATAACAACACCGTGGAGTGAAGGCTGTGCCTTGAGTGATGCATCCTTAACATCGCCTGCCTTATCACCGAAGATAGCGCGGAGCAACTTCTCCTCTGGAGATGGATCGCTCTCGCCCTTAGGGGTAATCTTACCGATAAGGATATCGCCCGGCTTAACATTTGCACCGATGCGGATGATACCGTTAGCATCCAAATCCTTTGTAGCATCCTCGCTAACGTTTGGAATATCAGATGTAAGCTCCTCCTTACCACGCTTTGTATCACGTACCTCGAGGATATACTCGTCAACGTGTACAGAGGTGAACAGGTCCTCACGCTGGATACGCTCAGAGATAACAATCGCATCCTCGAAGTTGTAACCCTTCCAAGGCATGAACGCTACCTTAAGGTTGCGACCCAGAGCAAGCTCGCCGTTCTGAGTAGAGTAACCCTCAGTCAGAATCTGACCCTTTGTCACACGGTCACCTGTAAGAACGAGTGAGCGGAGTGTGATAGAGGTGTTCTGGTTTGTACGACGGTAACGTGGGAGCTCGTAGGTAGTAATCTCAGGCTCGAATGTGCAGATATTCTCCTCCTCAGTGCGGTCGTAACGAATCTCGATGCGGGTAGCATCTGCGAATACAACCTCACCATCGCCGCGAGCAACAATCTGGATGCGGCTGTCTGAAATCATATCCTTCTCGATACCTGTACCAACGATAGGAGCCTCGCAATTTACGAGCGGTACTGCCTGACGCATCATGTTTGAACCCATCAGCGCACGGTTTGCGTCATCGTGCTCCAAGAATGGGATGAGGCTCGCTGCAATAGATGCCACCTGGTTTGGTGCAACGTCCATCAGGTTTACATCTGTGTCGTGTACTACAGGGAAGTCTGCACCCTCACGAGCCTTGATGCGGTCGTTATTGATAAAGTGTCCGTCATCAGTCAGAGGCTCATTTGACTGGGCTACAATCTTACCCTCCTCCTCCTCTGCTGAGTAGTAACGGATGTGTGAATTATCAAGATCTACTACACCATTCTCTACGCTGCGGTATGGAGTCTCGATAAAGCCCATATCCGAAATCTTTGCATATACGCACAGTGACGAGATAAGTCCGATGTTCGGACCCTCAGGTGACTCGATAGGGCAAAGACGACCGTAGTGAGTGTAGTGTACATCTCGAACCTCGAAACCTGCGCGGTCACGTGACAGACCACCAGGACCGAGAGCAGACAAACGACGCTTGTGAGTAACCTCGGCAAGCGGGTTAATCTGATCCATGAACTGTGAAAGCTGCGAGGTACCGAAGAATGAGTTGATAACGCTTGACAGAGTCTTGGCATTAATCAGCTCTACAGGTGTAAATACCTCATTATCACGAACATTCATACGCTCACGAATAGTACGAGCCATACGAACAAAACCAATTGAGAACTGGTTTGAAAGCTGCTCGCCCACGGTACGAACACGACGATTTGACAAGTGGTCGATATCGTCAAGCTCCGCGTGAGAGTTGATCAGTTCGATAAGGTACTTGATAATGGCGATAATATCCTCGCGAGTGAGGGTGCGGATAGCCGGGTCAATGCCCAGGTCGAGCTTCTTGTTGATACGGAAGCGACCTACATTGCCCAAGTCGTAACGCTTGTCTGAGAAGAAGAGCTTGTCGATAACGTCACGAGCTGTAGCATCATCCGGAGCCTCAGAAGCACGCAGCTGACGATAGATGTAACGTACGGCATCAACCTCAGAGTTACAAGCATCCTTCTGCAGCGTGTTATAGATAATCGAGAAGTCGATGCCTGACGGATTCTCCTTGTGGAGGATGATAGTCTTAACACCGCTCTCAAGAATTGCATCAATATGGCTCTCCTCAAGGATTGTCTCACGATCAACGATAACGTTGTTACGCTCGATAGATACAACCTCGCCGGTATCTTCATCAACGAAGTCCTCAATCCATGTAGAGAGAATACGTGCAGCCAACTTACGACCTACAGCCTTCTTGAGATTGGTCTTGGTAACCTTCATCTCATCTGCAAGGTCGAAAATATCGAGAATCTGCTGGTCGGTCTCATAACCGATAGCACGAAGAAGTGTTGTTACAGGCAACTTCTTCTTACGGTCGATATATGCATACATCACATTGTTGATGTCTGTTGCAAACTCAATCCACGAACCCTTGAATGGTATGATACGTGCAGAGTAGAGCTTTGTACCATTTGTATGGACGCTCTGACCAAAGAATACGCCTGGTGAACGGTGGAGCTGAGAGACAATAACGCGCTCTGCACCGTTGATGACGAAGGTGCCTCGCTCCGTCATATAAGGAATGTTACCGAAATAGACATCCTGAACGACCTGCTTGAAATCCTCATGGTCGTTGTCGTTGCAAGAGAGACGCAACTTAGCCTTGAGCGGAACATTGTAAGTCAGTCCGCGCTCCAAGCACTCCTCAATAGTGTAGCGTGGAGGATCGATGTAGTAATCGAGGAACTCCAGCACGAAGTTGTTGCGAGTATCGGTAATTGGGAAATTCTCCTGGAAGACTCTATAAAGACCCTCACCCTTGCGCTGCTCGGCAGTGGAGTCCATCTGGAAGAAGTCTCGGAATGATTTGAGCTGAATCTCCAACAGATCCGGGTAAGGCACACGATTCTTTACTGTGGAGAAGCTAATTCGATTTTGTGTTTTTGTGGACATAAATTAATCCGGTTGTTTTTTGTGAGTACTCTAAAGGGAAAAAACTACCCTTAAAACGGTTCTTTTTCACACCGCTAATGCCCTCATTATCGGCGCATTACGCCCTGAGAGCATCTGTGAGGCTGTCGCAAGGTGCCAAGCTATACAGGTTTGCAAATCGCTCGTTAAAATTGAGCCCTGTTTGTGGCATCCTTTAGCCTCAATCTCCACCTTAGGCACAGCCTTTTTGCACTCCCAAAGTGGTGATTTTTTATTGTCTTTGGTCTTAATATCGTCTCTTTGCGCAAAAACGGATTTTAAGACCGGAAAAGGCATAGAGCTTATACTGCAGTAATAAGCTCTACGCCTGAGATGTGTTTGGATAAACTAAGTAAGGGAAAATTACTTAAGCTCAACCTCTGCACCAGCCTCCTCGAGTGCTGACTTGAGTGCCTCTGCCTCCTCCTTAGAAACACCCTCCTTAACAGCCTTAGGAGCTGCGTCAACGAGTGCCTTAGCGTCACCAAGTGAGAGACCAGCAGCCTCCTTAACAGCCTTGATAACCTGAAGCTTTGCCTGACCAGCTGACTTAAGAACTACATCGAAAGTAGTCTTCTCAGCAGCAGCAGCCTCACCTGCAGCAGCAGGAGCAGCAACTGCAACAGCTGCAGCAGCAGGCTCAATACCGTACTCCTCCTTGAGGATGGTAGCCAATTCGTTTACCTCTTTAACAGTCAAGTTTACCAACTCCTCTGCCAATACTTTTACATCTGCCATAGTTGTAATTTTTATTAAATTTGTTTTTGTTTCTTTTTATTAATTATTTCTTTCTTCGAGAGTCTTTACCAGACCCGCGATCTTCTCGCCTGCATTAGCACGCAGTGCAGAGATAACATTCTTTGCAGGAGACTGGAGCAGTGCAACGATGTCGCCGATGAGCTCCTCTCTGCTCTTGATGTTGCACAGGGTATCCAGCTGATTATCACCAACATATACGCAACCCTCTACGCATGCAGCCTTGATAATTGGCTTGTCGCACTTCTTGCGGAACTCCTTAATGAGCACTGCCGGAGCCTTACCTGTGTTAGCAAGCATAATTGCAGTTGGACCTGCAAGTACATTTACCAACTCAGCATCAGCCTTGTTTACGCGCTCAAGAGCCTTCTCAAGAAGGGTGTTCTTTACAACGATAAGCTTAATATCGCTGTCAAAGCACTTGCGACGAAGTGTAGCAGTCTGAGCTGCATTGAGAGCCTCAATGTCTGTGATATAGAAGTGAGGATACTCACCAAGCTGAGCAACAAGATTGTCGATAACGACAGCTTTCTGTTCTTTAGTCATTGTTTATACCCTCCCTTTTATTTGGTTTCAACTGATTTAGGATCAACCTGTACGCCTGGGCTCATAGTTGTAGAGAGATAGATGCTCTGTACATATGTACCCTTAGCAGCGGATGGTTTGAGTTTGATAATAGTGCTCATTACCTCCTTAGCATTCTCCTCGATCTGCTCAGCGGTAAATGATACCTTACCAATTGAAGTATGAACGATACCGTACTTATCAACCTTGAAGTCAATCTTTCCGGCCTTTACGTCCTGAACAGCCTTACCGACCTCCATAGTAACCGTACCGGTCTTAGGGTTTGGCATCAGACCACGTGGACCGAGGATACGACCGAGCGCACCTACCTTACCCATTACGTTTGGTGTACAGATGATTACATCAACGTCAGTCCAACCAGACTTGATCTTGTCAACGTACTCATCCAAACCTACGAAATCTGCGCCTGCAGCCTGTGCCTCTGCCTCCTTCTCTGGGGTACAGAGTACGAGAACTCGTACTACCTTACCTGTTCCGTGAGGAAGAGTTACAACACCGCGAACCATCTGGTTAGCTTTACGAGGGTCAACGCCTAAGCGCACGTCAATATCTACTGAAGCATCAAACTTAGTAAAGGTGATTTCCTTCAGAAGAGCGGCAGCCTCACCGAGCTTATAAGCCTTGTTTGGCTCAATCTTTGCGTAGGCAATCTTTTGATTTTTTGTCAACTTACTCATCTTTGTAATTTAATTACGCGTTAGGAAATTCACCAACTACGTTGATACCCATACTGCGTGCAGTACCAGCAATCATACGCATTGCA
Organism: Alistipes sp.; assembly: GCA_045576755.1. Lineage (GTDB taxonomy): Bacteria > Bacteroidota > Bacteroidia > Bacteroidales > Rikenellaceae > Alistipes. Next base: position 5,615 of record JAZNHC010000164.1, on the reverse strand, counting down.
GCCTCAAGTGTAAAGCAGTTAAGATCCGGCATCTTGTCCTTTGCAATCTCTGCAACCTGCTCCCAGGTTACCTGACCTACCTTTGAACGGTTAGGCTGTGCAGAACCAGACTTGATCTTAGCAGCTTCCTTAAGCTGAACGGCTACCGGTGGCTGTTTTACGATGAAATCGAAAGACTTATCGCTATAAACTGTGATGATGACTGGCAGAACCTTTCCCGCCTTATCCTGTGTACGTGCATTGAACTGCTTACAGAAGTCCATAATATTGACTCCCTTAGAACCCAATGCCGGACCTACCGGAGGTGAAGGGTTGGCAGCACCACCTTTGATCTGCAACTTAATAAATGCAGCAACCTCTTTTGCCATAATTTTCCTGGTTTATTATTCTTTTTCTACTTGTGTGAAGCTCAACTCCATTGGAGTCTTGCGACCGAATATCTTCACAGAGACAACAAGCTTACGCGCCTCGTTATTGACACTCTCAATGGTACCTTGGAAGCTTGAGAATGGACCGTCTGTAACCTTTACGCTCTCGCCAACAACAAATGGTATAGCCTGCTCCTCCTCCATCTCGTTTAACTCATCGACGCGGCCCAATATGCGGCTCACCTCCTGTGGACGTAGAGGTGTTGCAATCAGACGGCGGCTCTCCTCCTTAGTGTCACCAAGGAAACCGAGTACGTTTGGAGTATTGCGAATGATATAAGGAATTTGTCCGTCTAAGATAGCCTCTACCAACACGTAACCCGGATAAGAAACTCTCTCCTTAGAGACCTTCTTTCCGTTACGAATGGTATAGACCTTTTCTGTAGGAATAAGGACCTGTGATATCTGCTCCTGCAATCCGTTGCGGCGAATCTCAGCATCAAGGTACTCCTTTACCTTATGCTCTTTGCCACCGATTGCGCGAACCACATACCACGCCTTCTCCTTCTTTGTTTCGCTCATAACCTAATCAACACTACTGACCAAGATTACCCAGGAGCTTATAAACGCCCTGCATAATGGTCTCGAACGAAACATCCATAACAAGTACAATCATCGCAAAGATCAGCGAAGCGACCATTACGACGATAGTAGAGCTCTGTAACTGAGCAAAAGAAGGCCATGTAACCTTCTCGACAAGCTCTTTATATGAGTCTTTAATGTATCCCATAGTTTTCTATTTTATTATTGGCAGGAGCAGAGAGATTCGAACTCCCATCAACGGTTTTGGAGACCGCTATTCTACCCTTGAACTATGCTCCTAAAAGTGGGAGAGGAAAAACCTCTCCCTATTGTTGTCGAGAAAAATTACTCAACGATAGAAAGTACCTGACCAGCACCTACTGTACGACCACCCTCACGGATTGCGAAACGCAGACCCTCGTTGATAGCTACAGGATAGATAAGAGTTACAGTGATAGTAACGTGGTCACCTGGCATTACCATATCTACACCCTCTGGAAGAGCTACCTCACCGGTAACGTCCATTGTACGGAGGTAGAACTGAGGACGATACTTGTTGTGGAATGGAGTGTGACGACCACCCTCCTCCTTCTTCAGGATATAAACCTCAGCAGTGAACTTAGTGTGTGGCTTGATAGAACCTGGCTTAGCTACAACCATACCACGCTTAACCTCCTTCTTGTCGATACCACGGAGAAGCAGACCTACGTTATCACCAGCCTCACCCTCATCGAGGAGCTTACGGAACATCTCAACACCTGTACAAGTAGAGTTCATTGACTTCTCGCCAAGACCTACGATCTCAACTGGATCACCAACGTGGATGATACCTGTCTCGATACGACCTGTTACTACAGTACCACGTCCTGTGATTGAGAATACGTCCTCAACTGGCATAAGGAATGGCTTCTCGTTCTCACGAGCTGGGATTGGAATGTACTCATCAACATGGTTCATGAGCTCCATAATCTTCTCCTCCCACTGTGGCTCACCGTTAAGACCACCGAGTGCAGAACCGCGAACGATAGGGCAGTCCTCATCGAAGTCATACTTAGCGAGAAGGTCGCGAACCTCCATCTCAACGAGGTCGAGCATCTCAGCGTCGTCAACCATATCACACTTGTTGAGGAATACAACGATCTTAGGAACGTTTACCTGCTTTGCAAGAAGTACGTGCTCGTTTGTCTGAGGCATAGGACCATCAGTAGCAGCAACTACGAGGATAGCACCGTCCATCTGAGCAGCACCGGTAACCATGTTCTTTACATAGTCGGCGTGACCTGGGCAGTCTACGTGAGCGTAGTGACGGCCTGCAGTCTGATACTCAACGTGAGCAGTGTTGATGGTGATACCACGCTCCTTCTCCTCTGGTGCGTTATCGATAGAATCGAATGAACGAAGCTCAGAGAGACCCTTCTTTGCAAGAACGGTAGTGATAGCAGCAGTAAGAGTAGTCTTACCGTGGTCTACGTGACCGATAGTACCGATGTTTACGTGCGGTTTCGAGCGGTCAAATTTTTCTTTTGCCATAGTTGTAAATTTATTAAGTTTTTAAAAAGTTACTTTATATTTTAATTTTAAGGTTTCTTTATACCATACAAGCAATACACCCTAAAATAAGGTGTATTGCAAATACTTAGAGCGGAAGACGAGGCTCAAACTCGCGACCCTCAGCTTGGAAGGCTGATGCTCTATCAACTGAGCTACTTCCGCAAGAATTTGTGCCTCACTCTGCATTTAGTGGGAAGAGATGGATTCGAACCACCGAAGGTAAAAACCAGCAGATTTACAGTCTGCCCCATTTGGCCACTCTGGTATCTTCCCTTTGGTTGGTTGTGTTGGAGCCGATGGAGGGATTCGAACCCCCGACCAGCTGATTACAAATCAGCTGCTCTGGCCAACTGAGCTACATCGGCATTTGTGTTACCCAACCGAGGTGCAAAGATAAGTGAAAAATTTTAATCTGCAAAATTTTTCGCACAAATTTCTCTTTTTTCTCAAAGAACCCGATTTTGCAACCTCGAAGAACTATCTTCAGATGGGTTTATTTGCAAAATCGAGTGCAAAGATAGAATAGTTTTGTGAAAAATGAAAGAGTCTGAGCATTTTTTGCAAAAAAAGTTGAAGATTTCTTGAAAATTGGCTTATACCTATATTATATAATATAAAGAGAGCGGGGTTGAATCGCTCTATTATTCAAAAAAAGGTCACCACTTATCGTGATGACCCTCTGTTAGAATTATTTTGGTATTGGCCTCGCTGCTGAGGTCTGTTCTGACTGCCACTGCCTCTATGAGCTCCACTTTGTGGCTTGCTACCAGGCTTCTGGCCGTTGTACTGAGGTCTGCTCTGCCCGCCTTGCTGTGGCTTGCTTGGCTTTTGACCGTTGTACTGTGGTCTGCTCTGCACGCCTTGCTGTGGCTTGCTTGGCTTTTGACCATTGTACTGAGGTCTGTGCTGGCTACCGCTCTGTGGTGGCTTATGTTGGTTATTTGGGTGATATCCGTGATTGTTTGGTCTGCTCGCGTGGTTGGTTGGACGGTGTGGAGGTCGCTGTAACTCGTGGCGAGGACGGTTGTGGTGGATATCCTTTGGTCTGTTGCGGTAGCTGTTGTGCATACGTATATAATTACGGTATATGCGCTCAGCGGCGTAGTAGTGCGACTTCTTGTATCGAATAGTCTGTCCGTAGCGGTCGGTGATGGTTGTTACAGGGCGGCCGAAGATGTCGGTTGAATACTTGATACGCTCGATAATCGCTCCGTAGGCATCGCGAATGGTGATGATAGTATCTCCGAAGATGTCGGTCTCGTATGTAATCTGCTCGATACGGCGACCAAGTGCGTCGGTTACGGTGATGACGGTATTGCCCAGAACATCCACCTCGACTCTATCTACACGGGTAATGCGACCATAGTTGTCGGTGTATTCAATTATCTGATTACCAAGAATATCGGTATAACTACGACTTCTATACTCTTGTGCTGAGAGGTATTGACTCATCAGAGCTGCGATAGCCAATACTAAAAATCTTGCAGTCTTCATAATGGTTAAATTTTAAGGTTAGACTGATGTTGTTTGCCGGCTCTTTTGTATAAATAACGCCGTGTAGGCTCAAAATATTGCGTAATGGATATTTTATGGTAAAAATAGGTATTTTTACGGATTGTTTTTTTTAATTATTGATTAACTTTGCGTGGTTAATAATACTCTAAACATTTTTTGATATATGGTAGATATTTTTGAACGTCTTGAGAAGAATAGTGGCGGACCTATTGGCCAGTATATGCAGAGCGTACACGGCTACTTCGCATTCCCTAAGCTTGAGGGCGAGATTGGTCCTCACATGCGTTTCCGCGGTCAGATGATGCTCAACTGGAGCCTTAACAACTACCTCGGTCTTGCAAATCATCCAGAGGTACGTGAGGCTGATGCTGCAGGTGCTGCACAGTTCGGTATGGCTGCCCCTATGGGTGCTCGTATGATGAGTGGTCAGACCAAGTATCACGAGCAGCTTGAGCGCGAGCTGGCTGAGTTTGTCGGTAAGGAGGATGCCTTCTTGCTTAACTTCGGTTATCAGGGTATGATCTCAATTATCGACTGCCTGCTCACTCCACGTGATGTTGTGGTCTATGATGCTGAGGCTCACGCTTGTATCATCGACGGTCTTCGCCTGCACAAGGGTAAGCGTTTCGTATTTGCCCACAATGACGAGGCTTCACTCCGTCTGCAGCTTAAGCACGCAACAGAGCTGGCTGAGGAGCAGCGTGGTGGTGTGCTTGTGATTACTGAGGGTGTATTCGGTATGAAGGGCGACCTCGGCTTCCTCGATGTTATCGTGAAGTTGAAGAAGGAGTTCAGCTTCCGTCTGCTCGTGGATGATGCTCACGGCTTCGGTACTATGGGCCCTGGCGGTCGCGGTACAGCAGCTCACTTCGGCGTTACTGATGGCGTAGATGTTCTCTTCAATACATTTGCTAAGTCTATGGCAGGTATCGGCGCTTTCGTATCCGGTCCACGTTGGCTTATCAACCTCTTCCGTTACAATATGCGTTCACAGCTCTATGCTAAGTCACTGCCTATGCCAATGGTTATCGGTGCACTGAAGCGTATTGAGCTTATCCGTAACCACCCTGAGTATCAGGAGAAACTTTGGGAGATTACCCGCGCATTGCAGAACGGTCTGAAGGAGAATGGTTTCGATATCGGCGTTACCCAGTCACCTGTAACCCCTGTATATATGAAGGGCGGTAACGAGGAGGGTACAAACCTTATCGTGGATCTTCGCGAGAACTATGGTGTATTCTGCTCTATCGTAATCTATCCGGTTATCCCTAAGGGCGAGATTATCCTGCGCGTAATTCCTACCGCAGCTCACACTATGGAGGATGTTGAGTACACAATCAACGCCTTCAAGGCTGTTCGTGATAAGTTTGAGTCGGGATATTATAGCTCTATGCCGATTCCGATGAAGGCTGATCCGGAGTTTAAGGTTCGTTAATATTTGTTGTGCATTTGCCGTGCATTTGCCGTGAAAATACGGCATTAGCTGCACATCCCTAAAAGTAAACCCCTTTGGGCTGTAGGTTTTACTACTATCCCAAAGGGGTTTCTTTTGCGATGCACACCTACTACCGCATTTTGACGCCAAATGAGTGCAGAGAA
>JAZNHC010000163.1:0-9265 GCA_045576755.1 Alistipes sp. | reverse complement strand
CCGTTTCGCGGATCTCCTTCATCTCGTCAAGACGATAGCCCTGCACACAAGCTCCCATATCGAAGAATGGGTTTGTTGCGAGGTAGAAGTTCTGCTTTATGAAGCGGAACGATACAATCTTAAATCGCATCTCGACATTTGCCCATGCATAGCCGTCGCCAATCACGCTGTTGTATGGCACACCACGCACGGTGTTGATACTACCCAAACCATCCGAGATAATCTGACGAAGGTAGAGGGTGTTGATACTCTGCAAGGTGTAGTATGGAGCATTTCCTGCCAACTTACCCTGATATGCGAGGTGGTAAGCGAAGGTAATCTTATCCTTCCAAATAGGTACATAGTGGCGGAAGTGAGCGGCCAGCTTCAAGTAGTGGTAGCCATCCTTACCTCGGCCATTGAGGATATCCGGCGAGCCGTATGCATAGACCTCGGCCCAGATACCGCGCGAAGGGTCAGCCTCGTGCTCACGGCTGTCGTAAACCAAACCAGCCTTCAATTCGAGGTGATGACCGCCATGCGCCTCGTTAGCACGAATAAGGCCTGCCGCCTGATAGAGCTGCCATAACGACGGATAGTTGATACCCTGATTAGTCAGGTAGTCGTTCGCAAATGTAGAGTCGTATGCCAATGCACCCTTCTTCTTCAACGAGATATCCTGAACATCGTACCACCAATACGAAAGACCTGCTGCCCAGCGGAACTTCGGAAGAATATCGCCCTGAAAGTCTGCCATGATACGCATCGAGTTACGCTTGACATTGTACATCGCCACGCGATTCATCTGCTTCTTGCCGCTTGCAAGGTCGGTGAAGTATGGCGCAGCCGCACCATTAAAGCCCATAAACGGATACATCTGCGCAAGAATGTAGGTTGCGGCAAATGTAAGGCGCACCTTCGGGATAAGGTACTTCGAGTCGTAGAAGAAGTGCAACTTTACCTGATCCTTGGTAGTCCACGACAAATCGACATTGAACTTGTGCTTATAGGCAGGATATGTCGAGCCGTCGCCATAGTCGAAAATCTCGCACAACGCTCCAATCTGGAAACCGGTGTCGCTGTTGTAGCCGATAGATGGGAACGGAGCGAAGTTCCAACCCTTCTTTACAGTCTGTTTCTTTTCGGTTGTTTCGGCGGCAGCCTTCTGAGTCTTATCCTTCTTGGGCTCTGCCGAGGCATCAAACGATACGAACATTACGGCAGCAAGTGCCAAAGCGAAAAATCTACGCATAATGAAATTCTGAAGTTAGTTTACAAAAATTTAAGTAGCTTTGCCATCAAGATACCGAGGTAGTTTCCGACAGCATATCCTATCAATCCAGCGCTGATACCCGTAACGAGTGCTGCGCGGTTCTTCATTGCATTGGCAATCATCGGTACGAATGGAGGTGAGTTGATGAAAGCCACCGACGAGATTACCATCGAGTCGGCATCCACTCGGAACAGACGGCAGATGATGGCGTGAATGAACAACGAAACGAAGATTGCAAATGTGAGAAAAGCAATCATATTCAAATTCTCCATAATCTTCAAGTTCGACAGGTCTGCCATCGAGGCAATAGCCATCGAGAAGATATAGATAAGGTACATTCCGAGGTCGTAGCTCTTGTCGAGTTTCTTCACAGGCTTCCAGAATGAGAGTGCGATGCCGAGGGTTGTCAGCATGAGGATAAATGGAGCCATAAACCAACCACCCTTCTTTTCATTCATAAAGTTTGCCAAGTCGGCACCAAAGATCCAACCGATGAGGTATGACATGGCTGCACCGATAATCACCACTACAATCGTTAATCCCAGCACCTTACCCATTTGCGCAAAGCCGGCCTTCGACCACAAGCCCTTGTAAGGGTTCGCCTTCACGGCTTCCATCTCGCGCTTGATCTCCGCAGCATCCTCGGCAGAGAGCGTGCGCTTCGCCTTTTCGCCATAGAGCCAGCGGAACAGACGAATACCCCCCCCCAAGAGGAAAACAAAGTAGAAGAAGCAGATGATGATGTCGTATGTAGTCAGCAGAATGTATGTACTGTCGCTAATTCGCAAGCCCTCTTTAATCGCTGCAGCATTGAGTGTTCCACCCGTGCATTTGCCTGCCAACATACCACCAATCTCTTCGCCTTGCGGAATGCCCTGACCAAAGAGTAGATATCCACCCACAATCGTCGCGCATACCGAGATTACACCACTTGTCACTACGCGTGCTTGGAGTGCAACTTCGCTGGTTTTGAATGTACAACCGAAGAGCATCATCGGAATAGCCAACGGAATCATAATGGTAGGGATGATGCCTTGGAGCGTCTTGATCTCTTCCGGCATAGGGATATTTGCAATGACAAGTCCGATGGCGTAGAGTATCATCACAGGACCAATCTTATCGCAAACGGTGTACTTTCGGCACAACCACAATACTCCGGCAGGAACCACACAGAACATCGCGATCAGCCACAGATAGTTAAATAGGGTTAGCAACATAGTATCTTAGGTTTTACTATATATATCGCGACAAATATATGCAAAAATGTCAGAAATAGGATGAAATCGAACGTTTTAAGCGTGTAATTAGGTATTTATACCTACCGCCTCAGGATTTTTGAGAATTGGATTATTGTTCATATATTTGTATTCTAAAACGAAAAAACACAAAAATAGGTGGTAGAATGAAAAGGTCTTTATTACTGATTTTAGCAGGTCTGATGCTGGGTGCAATGCCTGCTTATGGTTGGGGTCGTCTCGGACACGCCACAATCGCAAAAATTGCCGAGGATTATCTTACTCCGAAGGCGAAGAAACAGATTGATAAGTACTTGGGTGGCAAGTCGATAATCTACTATGCCTCCTACCCCGATGACTATCGTGCAGTGCATCTCATCGACATCGGCTTTGATGCGACAAACTGCCCTCGCAAAACCGTTTGGGGACACTCCTACCAGGCGAACGCCGATGGTTCTTTGTACCTTAGCGAGCGAAAGGGTAACGAGTATGTGAAGAACTGCTTGTTGCGTATCGACCCCGTGATCAAGGATTTCAAGGCGAACCACAAGAATATGACCGACTCGGCTCGTATTGTATCGTTGGCATTTATCGTTCACGTTGTGGGCGATATTCATTGCCCAAAACATATCCGCTATGCTGACGAACCTACTTCGGGAGGTTATCCTGTCAAGTATCGTGGCAAGAGTGTTAAGTACCACGGCTATTGGGACGGAGTTCTTCTGCTCTCCTACCACCCGTGGGGCTATTTGGACCTTGCTGAGCTTCTGGATCGCTACTCGAAGCGTGAGCGTCGAGAGGTTATGAAGGGCGATATCTTCACTTGGGCGGAGGAGAATGCCCGCAATTCGCGTTTTACGGTTGCACGTGGCGAGGGATTCGAGATCACTCGCGATATGGCAAACGAGGATATCAAGTATGCCGAGCGTCAGATTGTCTGTGCCGGCTATCGTTTAGCTGCCGTTTTGAACTCATTGTTTGAATAATATTCGTAAAAATAGAATTTTATCCAAAAAAATATCTATATTTGCATTACGAATAACCCTATTGCCCTCTCCGAATTATCGGGGGGGGGTAAATAGTTGTAGCACAGTTATTTACGTAAATAATATTCTAATAAACAACAAAGATGAAGAATTTGACAAAACTTTTCTTGATGGTTGCAGCGTTGTTTACGTTTGCATGTACAACGGATGTGACCGAAGATCTTAGCGTCGATCTTGGCTTAGGCGGAGATGAGGTTACGCTGACCATTTCGTTGGAGGAGTCGCGTACACAACTTGGTGAGAAGGTAGGCGAACTCTATCCTCTCACATGGAGCGCGGGCGACAAGATTTCGGTGAATGGCGTTGAGTCGGCTGAGGCTGCTATCAGTGGCGAGGATCCGACAAAGGCAACCTTTGCGGTTACCGCATCTACTCCGTACTGCATTGCCTATCCGGCAGCGGCTGTGGACGAGGTTCTCTTTGCCGAGAAGCAGCAGCACGTAGGCAATACCACTTTCGGTAGCGGTGTCTCGACGATGTACGCTTATAGCGAGAATGGACTTGGTGTTCAGATGAAACACCTTACCGGTGTGTTGAAGATTGGTGTCGTAGGTAGTGCAAAGATTACCGCAGCACAGATCTCGACTATTGATCGTCAGCCTATTTCGGGCGCTTTCGCTATCGACTTCAAGAGTGGCAAGCTCACTGCCGTCGAGGCATCGAAGTCTACTATCGACTACTCGTTTGGCGAGGGTGTGCAGCTTTCGGGTGAGCCGACCTATATGCACATTGCAGTCCCTGCAGGCAAGTACGACAAGTTGTATGTCACTCTGTACGATGCCGAGGGCGGTGTGATGTTTGCTACCGTTAATGCCGGTACCGAGAAGCCGTTGGCAGTGGGTAAGGTGCGCGAGTTTGTTGCCCCTATCAACTACAAACCAAATACCGACCACTTTGTTATCCACGACTACGCGTCGTTGTTGTCGTTTGTGGAGCAAATGGGCACTTTGGAGAAGGACGCTTTGCTTGTAAACGATATTGAGATCCCTGCCGATAAGGAGTGGGTTCCAATCACCAATACCACATACGCCAAGACTATCTACGGTCACGGCTACGCCATCAAGGGCTTGACAAAACCATTGTTCGAGACTTTGGCGGTTAAGGTCGAGGGCTTGCACATCGACGGCGTGAATATTGTGGAGACCGCGAACCCTATCGTAGGTGCTTTTGCACGCTACGTAGTGGAGGGTGCGGTTGTGAAGAACTGCTCGGCGAAGGGAACTCTTACCGTAAACAATACCACCTACAACGAGGCTGCCGATAAAACCTATGTGCAGGTTGTTGCTGCCGGTATGTTTGGTAAAGCTACATCGGCAACCTTCTTAAATTGTGCAAACTACGTCAATCTGACTGCTACCTCGTTGTCGGATGCCACAATTGCTCACTATCCTACTGTCGGAGGTTTTTTGGGTGTTTCTATGTCGGGCGTAGTTATGGAGGGTTGCAAGAACCATGGTAGTATCAGCTATGAGCCATCTGCAACTCTTGCCGGTAATATAGCTTGCTCGGGTGTGGTTGGTCTTAATGCCGACGGTGTTGGTCTCGACAAGTTGAAGAACTGCGAGAATCACGGCGATATTACCCTCAAGGTTAATACTACCGGTGTTATCTACTTGAGTGGTGTGACAGGCAGAATCTTAAACACCTACCCTGCAGGCGAGGGCGATCACTCCATCTACGACAATATGAGAAACTATGGTAAGTTGAGCGTTAGCGGCGCGGCAAGTCAGCTTATCTGCGGTGGTGTTATCGGAAATAACATTGTGGCATTTACATCGGGTGGCGAGAACCACGGCGATATCGAGGTGGATGGTACCTATTCGAGCCATGTCCTCATTGGTGGTGTCTATCGCAATATCTCGCCTAACACCAAAGAGGTGGAGAATACTAACCTCGTAACCAAGCTCCTCTATCAGAACCTGAAGAACACGGGCGATATTACCATTAAGGGAACTGCAACCATTGGTGGTACGCTCTACATTGGAGGTATCTGCTCCGAGTCGAACGCTTCGAGCCGTAACGCCTACCTTATGGTACACTACGCAAATCTCGAAAATAGCGGAGATATCAATGTCGGAGGTGCGACAATCAAGAATAATATGCAGATTGGCGGTATCTGGCGTTACAACAACGTAGGTTTCACCATCAACAACGTGAAGAATACGGGTAACCTTACTATTTCGCCTGCAAGTGTGGCTCACTGCCGCGTCGGAGGTTTGGCAGCTTTCTTAGCAACCGAGAACTATGGTAACAACACTATGGTCTTTACCGACTGCTCGAATAGCGGAAAGATCTCGGTTGCTCCAACCACTGCCAAGAGCTTGCAGTTGGGTGGTATCGTAGGATTTGTCAATCCTGAGCGTAACGGACACACCACCAAGTTTGTTAATGTAAACAACAGTGGCGACATCGTCTACGGAGGTGGCTCGTATACTACTGAAGATACCATTTCGGGCGCGTTAGCAGCAAATGCCAGCACAGGCGATGCAACCGGAAATGCCGTAGGCGGACTTATTGGTTGGCTGTTCGACTACGTTACCGTCGATACTTGCGTCAATAGTGGCAATATCACCGTAAATCCTGATGGTACATCAACCATGATCTCGTTGGGTGGTTTGGTAGGTCGTAATTCGATCTATCGTACAGGTACGACAACCATCTTTACAAGTTGCCAGAACACAGGTGACCTCCTCTTCGACGGAAGAACTATTTCGTCACTTCGTGTAGGTGGATTCATCGGAATTACCTATTCTGAAAATACTACCCAGTCACCGTCTGTCAATCCTTGGGAGATTGTGAAGATGACTTCGTGTTACAACAAGGGTGCAATAGCTATTGGCAGCAACGCAAAGATGACCGGCGGAACTTATGTCGGAACCTTTATAGGTTACACCCAGCCAAAGCAGGTAATCTTGAGTGACTGCCACAGCGAGAACAATGCCAAGGGCAAGGGAGTGTCGATTTCGGGAACGGGTGCTGCTCTCTATACAGGTATGTTCGGACGACTCGAGCACCAAGTGGCAGCTACATCAACCCTTACAAATTGCTCGAACGACAGCGACCTCACCATCGAGGCGGATGCGACATATACAATACCATACCTCTCGTCGGGTCTCTCGGGATACTCGAATACGGATGATTATCTTACCGTTACTGCAACCGATTGCGCTGTTACGGGCGATTTTACGCTCAAAGGAACATTCGCAACGTCGTATCTCTACTACGGTGGCTTCTATGGCTACAATAAGGGTCCGAAGATGACTATTACGAACTCCACACATAGCGGAAATATCCTTATCGAGGGTAATGTTGGTGGCCGTGTTACCATAGGTGGCTTTGGTGCATACAATAGTGGTAGTGCGGTGTTGAATGGGGTTACAAACACCGGAAATATCACCATCTTGTCCGACTTTGCAGCGGGGGATGATGCAACATACGCAGCAATTGGTGGTGTCAGTGGCTACAACGCCACTACAATCACCGATGCCGTAAACAAGGGTAATATCACCGTCTGCGGTAAGTGGGCAAATCATGGTGTCTACGTTGGTGGTATCTCGGGTTATAACTATAATAAGGTGACCTGCACCGGCTGCAAGAGTAAGGGTAACATCGCTTTGGGTACCGCCGAGAAACCGTTCGAGAATACACTTGTTACTAAGGTTGGTGGCGTCATCGGTTGGGTAAATACGAAGACCTCGGTGCTCTCGACAGGTGTGAATATCGGTATTATCGACCTTACTCACGCAGCTGTTGGCAACAAGGCTGATTCGTTCGTCGGAGGTTTTGTAGGAATGACTACCGCTTCGGTTTCGGATAGCGAGATTCACAGCAACATCATTGCTCCCGACTTTGTGAACCGCGGTATGGTAATGGGTTCGACTCGTACACCTGATACCGTAACTGGTGAGGGCGAGGAGGCTACTACCACCGCAGGCGTTCAGGCAAAGAACTGCAAGGTGGGCGGTATGTTTGTTACCGGTTGGGATGATAGTGATGCCGAGCCACGTCCTGTGGGCTTCGAACTCAGCGAGTATGACTTTGCTACTTATATCTATGGTGGCAGCGTTGTCGATTGGACAGGTACCGAGAATTACGACGGATGTAGCTTCCTCGCTGTTAAGCCAACAATTGAATAACCCCTAAAGAAGTTACGATTATGAAGAAGTATATAAGACCTGAATTCGAGATTTTCGATGTCGTAGCCGAAAGGGGCTATGGCGATAGCGCAGTTCTTCCAGGCTTCGGAAGTGAAAGCGACGAACTCGTATACTAAAACAGATTGAAATATCGAGCGTTGGGGCTGATCGGGATAACTCGGTCAGCCCAATGCTTTCTTATAATGGTTATTGGGAAACTACAATTGTTTAGGTTGCAAATTTGTTGCTTTGCACCCATTTTGCTATATTTGCGGAGAGAAAAGGTGATATGATATGACTATTACGGAGATTACACCACTACTGTTGATACCCTTCGCAGGCACTATCATAGGTGCAGCATCGGTGTTGCTTGTAGGCGAGAAATTTGCCGAGCGTATTCAGCGTATACTCCTTGGATTTGCCTCGGGAGTTATGGTTGCAGCCTCAGTATGGTCACTTCTGATCCCTGCGATGAACGAGTCGGCAGAGATGGGAAAATTGGCTTGGGTGCCTGCGACAGTGGGATTTCTGCTTGGCGTGCTCTTTATGCTTGCCCTCGATACCTTCACGCCGCACCTTCACGCTGACAGTAGCGAGCCCGAAGGTCCAAAGTCGAAGTTGGGGCGCTCCTCGATGCTGGTACTCGCAGTGACACTCCACAATATCCCCGAGGGTATGGCGGTAGGAGTTGTGGCTGTAGGACTCCTTACGGGAGAGGTTGGAATGACCTTTGCCGGAGCTTTGGCTCTTGCCATAGGTCTTGCCATTCAGAATATCCCCGAGGGGGCGATAATATCTTTGCCTTTGCGTGCTTCGGGCAACTCGCGCGGACGAGCCTTTGCCTATGGCGCACTCTCGGGCATTGTCGAGCCTATATCGGCGATTGTCACAATTCTCAGTATAGAATATCTCACGGGAGCCTTTCCTTATATGCTTGCCTTTGCGGCAGGAGCGATGATATATGTTGTTGTCGAGGAACTTATTCCGCAATCACAACACGGCAACCACTCCAACGCCCCGACCATAGCCTTTGCCATTGGTTTTGCCCTGATGATGGTGCTCGACGTAGCGTTAGGTTATTTTTTCCCATTGGCCATTGGCTATTAGCCTTTTAGCGCAGCAAAATGACATGCGATAGTCATTAAGCACTCCAAAGGAGTGCGCTGTCATATCAATATCATTAAGGACTAAGCCTGAACGCAATTCCTTGCCATTTATCTACCCCTAACAACCCCTATAAGTACACCTCCTTTTTTGTGAATTTATCGGAAAATCAAAAAGTTTTCCACTTTCCGTTTCTCGTTTTAAGTTTTTTTTGTACCTTTGCAGCCGATTAACCTATTGTGGGTTAGTGGAAACCATTTATTAACAATTAAAATTTTATAGCATTATGGCTGTTAAAATTCGTTTGGCACGACACGGTAAGAAGGGATACGCTTTCTACCACATCGTCGTTGCAGATAGCAGAGCGCCACGTGATGGTAAGTTTATCGAGAAGTTGGGTACTTACAACCCAAACACGAATCCTGCTACGATCGACCTTAACTTCGAGCAAGCTTTGGGTTGGTTAATGAAGGGCGCACAACCTACTGACAC
>JAZNHC010000162.1:0-10545 GCA_045576755.1 Alistipes sp. | reverse complement strand
AGTCAACCAACCGCCATACGAAACAATTTCTCGCACAAACTGTTTGTAAATCTTTATGCTTGGCCGTACTCCACTGATAAGTCGGATCGTAGCCATGTCGTTCTGTGAGCCAAGGAGTTGAAAATGAAAATTGTCTTCCTAAGACCGCTTGGCCTCCGACTTAGTCAACCAACCGCCATACGAAACAATTTCTCGCACAAACTGTTTGTAAATCTTTATGCTTGGCCGTACTCCACTGATAGCAAACAATATTACTGTTAATAATAACGAATTGACTATCGAAGAGACTATAATAGAGTATACTCCATATCCCCTTATCGCCATTATGACTCCTATAGTGGAAGATGTCAAATAAGCGAGCATCTGACACCAACCATATTTCATAAAATCCAATGCCCTCATAAACAGTGCCCTCACAACACTGTTTACACTAAACAGTAGGATTGTCGGAGACATTAGTCGAAATGCAGCTACAAGCTCATCGCCTTGCTCCATTAAAAGGGACAAAGGTTTAGCTAATACAAATAGCAAGATAGAGAAAAAGAGTCCCAAGCTAACGCTTAAACCCATCGCAGTAGATATATACTCCTTTGAAGCATTATCCCGTTGAATTACCGCAGAGCCCAAACCTGCTTCTGTAAGACATTGAAAGACGCTGACTACAGCAATAATGATTGCATAATAGCCAAAATCTTCTTGAGACAACAATCGAGACATCAGTGCAAAAACACTAATCTCCAGCACCCCCGACAAAACTGTAACAATTGTCTGCGAGGATATTCCTCTATATACCTTGTCTCTAACCCCTTCTGATTCCATACAGAACAGTTCTACATTCCGTATCTACAATAGGCTTTTTTACTTCAAAAACTCAATCTTTAGTGTGTGGACCTCCTTTTCTTCGGGGATCTGCATGTAGTCACCGTAGATCTTGCGGAGGTAGGCATCCGTGTCGTGTGGTGCCGGAAAGTCGTAACCTTCGAACTTTATCGTCGTCAATGGAAACAGATCCTCCTCGTAGCGCGCCTTGCGGTAGCACCATGTGCCAAGCGTATGGCGCAACTGCTGTCCAGGGAAAAGATTGCTGATAAAGCGCCACGCCCTGATCGTCGCAAAGGCATATCTCTTACGCAGCGAAATAATCTTATCCGTAAAATTACTCCTCTTATGGCGTTTCTCGAACTTGCGGATACGGCGCAGTTTCATATGCATCTGATGATTCACAAACTTATGTGTATACTCCAATGCAAAAACATCGATAAAGATACCCTTGTACTTAAAATTCTCGCCTCCGCTATGTTCCTCTATCACCGAGTGGCGATCTCGCACCTTGGCATACGGCATAATGTAGTGCAAATCGTTCTTATGCGTATGCAGCACATGGTCGTCATCATCCTCGAACACACGCTCGAAGCGGATATAATCTTCGCGTAGCATCTCGATATCCACATCGTCATCCCAAGGGATAAATCCTCCGTGGCGCGCAGCTCCCAGCAATGTTCCAGAGCTCAGCCAATATGGAATATTGTGTTTTTTGCACACATTATCCACGTGCAACAATATATCGAGCATCTTCATCTGCTGTCGTCGCAGCATTGAGCCGTCGGGATTATATTCTGCTCGGAATTTCTCTTGTAGTTCAGGTGATATCATAACTGCTTTTGTTTCTTCATCTTTTCTCAATCCTCGACAAGCCCCACGCAAGCACCTTATCGATGATCGGAGTCGCCACGCCACACTCCACCGCCGTATCCTTAATGTACTTTAACCCAAACGGAAAATCCTCGGTAAAGTAGCGACTTGCGAAGTCGGGTACCCATCCATACTCAACTTGTTTCATCGGCGAGGTGATAGTTTGAAATGCAGCAATTGATGCGATTTTTCGGGTTAGCGACGGAGCATCCGTCGATTCATAATACTCCAACAACGAAGGTATAGCACCCTTCGTCACGGGCAATCTCTCCAAGAGCGTCATAAACTCCGCGTCCATATCTATAAGCAGCTGCGACGCATCGTCGGTCCACTCCTTGTAGAACAAGATATTGTGATCGTAGACTTTGCCGTTCCAATCGTGCCACATACTGTACAATCGACCTGTATGCAGGATTGGGTTACTGTTTGTCAGGCTAACTTCGTAGTGATTATTGCGCAGTATAGTCGGCGTAATAAAGAGTCGCTCCACCTCCTTGCGAAACTGCTCCACATCGGCGACACCCTCCACCGCAATAGCGACCTCGCTCTTATAACCTAAAAGTCGTGCCGAATGGCCATACTCCTCGATACGGGCAATAAATGGAGTACGCTGAAAGCCGAACAGACCTACTCCGTCGGATAGTATCTTATGGGCTTGAAAGAAAAATCCCGTACTCGCAACTATCGAGCCTACGACGGCACCCTCTTTCAACCACGGTTTAATCTGCTGCAATGTGCTTTCGATAAGGAAGCCCGGCTGGCAGATAAAGACCATATCCGCATCGGGGATAACCTCCGCAGGTAGATTTGATGCTCTTGCTATATCGGCAACATAAATCTTTTGCGCCATATCTACAACCTCAATACGGCGACTCCACTGCGCAGGTCGATTTGTAAGCAGACATACCTCAACATCCTCGTGCGAGGAGAGAACTCCTGCACAAACATGTCCTAACGAGCCACCGCCACAAATTGTAATCTTCATCTCTACTTCAACGCCTTTAACGATTCAACAAGATAGTGGTTGTCCTTGCGGTCACGCACTGCGATACGGATATACTCGCCACCCTCAAATGCCGACTTGCCCGAGCAATCTTTGATCAGTATATTAAACTGCGTGAGCAACTTCACCGCCAACGCATGCGAGGTGTAGCGATTACCCACCAACTCGCACATAAAGTAGTTCGCCTGCGACGGAATAACTCGCAAGAACTCTATCTGCTGCAACTCATCGTAGAAGAATTTACGCTCCTCGCGGAACTGCTCGCAAGCACGAAGGTACTCCTTGTGGTACTTCTCGTAGATCTGCATATAGAACTCGCCAAACGAGTTGATGTTCCAAATTGCAACCTCCTTTTTCAGCTCGGCAATAAGCGCGGTATCGCCACTCGCCAACACTCCGAGACGCAAGCCGGGTACGCCATACGACTTCGAAATGCTCTTCACAACCACAAGGTGCGGATTTGCTCCGAGGATTGCGTTATCAAGCAGCGAGAACTCTCCCTCGACATCGACAAAATCGACAAATGATTCATCGACAATAAACTTCACGCCTCGCTCCTTACTCCACGCAATCAAGCGCAGCAGGTCACCATACGGGATATAGTTGCCCGACGGGTTATCGGGATTTATAAGCAACAACGTGCCAATCTCCTTATCGGCATAGAAGGCTATAATGTCGTCTGCCGAGTAGTGTTTGTCGGCATTGGTCGGTAGGTACGACACTATATTCTCGCGCACCGAACGATTCGGATATTCCTCGAAGGTTGGATATATAACGCCAATCTTCGATGTGTGTCGCTCGATCAACGCCTTAATCAACTCGGCTGCGCCATTGCCCACCACGATATACTCCTGCTTTACCGAGAAGTTCTTTGCCGCAAGCAGGCTGTTTACCCTCATTCCCGAAGGGTACTCGCGCAACAAGGTCTCGAACGAAGCCTTAATCTCGTCGAGCATCTGTGTAGGTGGAAAATATGGGTTTACCAAATAGCAGAAGTCGAGCATATGCGGATAACGCCAATAACCTCCATAGCGCGATGTCAATGCCTTATATCGTTTCTCGTCGCTCTCCTCGAACATTCCCGAAGCGATATCCAGATCCTGAATGTCGTCGATCTCATACCACTGCTCACCCTGCAGAGGCAACGCCTTCAA
Source organism: Alistipes sp. (assembly GCA_045576755.1). Taxonomy (GTDB): domain Bacteria; phylum Bacteroidota; class Bacteroidia; order Bacteroidales; family Rikenellaceae; genus Alistipes. The sequence continues at coordinate 6,696 of JAZNHC010000162.1, read as the reverse complement.
AGGTGAGTCGTCGAGCAGAGTTATAACCTTCAGCACCTGCTCGTAATACTCGTTACGGCCAAGTGCCTGGCAGTACGCCTCCAAAAATGGCACATAGTGGGTTGTAGAGAACTCCTTGCTGAACTTGTAGATATTGACCGTCTTGTAGTATTTATCAATCTCCGAGTACTTGAAATCGCGCTTCGCGATAAAATTTTTGATCTTACACTCCTCGTTCAGCACCACCACCGTACCATCCATCCAACTCTCATACTTATCGACCAGTGCGAGGTTCGGATAGTCGTTATCGACAATGCGACGCACCACCGAAGGTTCGTATATCAAATCCGACTCCAACAGTAGTGTATCCTCTGCTATCAAATAGTCTTTTGCCAAGTAGAGCGAGTAGATATTGTTCGTCTTGTCGTATATCGGATTATCGACATACACCACATCGATACCCTTGTAGCTGTTGCCCACGTAAGCCTTGACATTCTCACGCTTGTAACCCACCACAAGGATTATACGCGAGAGATTGTGTTCGGACAAGCACTCCAAAGCGCGGTCAATCAGTTTCACTCCATTGACCTCGAGCATACACTTGGTATTGTCTCCTGTAAGTTCTCCCAAGCGGCGGCCCATACCTGCCGCCAAAATCACTGCCTGCATAAATTTAATCTTTTCTGAAAATATCTCGGGTGTAGACCTTCGACGTCACATCCGATAGTGCGCTGTCGTTGCGATTGGCTATTATAACCTGCGACACAGCCTTGAATTTCGACAGGTCGTTCACAACCTCGCATCCATAAAACCGTTCTCCATCCTGCAAAGTAGGTTCGTAGATAACCACTCCGACTCCTCGTTCGCGTATTCTTCTCATAATGCCCTGAATGGCACTATGGCGGAAGTTATCCGAGTCGGTCTTCATCGTCAGACGATAGATTCCGACTACCGTTTCACCCTTCACACCGCTCTGCTCCGCCTTGCGCAGCACCTGCTCTGCGATAAAATCTTTGCGGGTTCGATTGCTCTCCACAATCGCACTCATCATATTCTGCGGCACATTGTCGTAGTTTGCCAGCAGCTGCTTTGCATCTTTCGGCAGACAATAACCGCCATAGCCGAACGACGGATTGTTGTAGTGCATTCCGATTCGAGGATCGAGTCCGACACCACGGATTATAGACTCGGTATCCAACCCCTTGACCTCGGCATAGGTATCCAGCTCGTTAAAGTAGCTCACTCTGAGTGCCAGATAGGTATTGGCAAACAATTTCACCGCCTCCGCCTCGGTCAATCCCATAAAGAGAGTATCGATTTCCGGCTTCAATGCTCCTTGCTGCAGCAGTGCCGCAAACGTCTTTGCTGCCTTGTCAAGACGCTCATCACCCTCGGGACGACCCACGATTATTCTACTCGGATAGAGATTATCGTAGAGAGCCTTACTCTCGCGCAGAAACTCCGGCGCAAAGAGAATGTTGTCGGTGCCAAATCGCTTTCGTGCCCCCTCGCAGAAACCTACGGGGACAGTCGATTTTACGACCACTACAGCATCGGGATTTACAGACATGACGACCTCTATCACCGCCCCGACAGCCGATGTGTCGAAGAAATTTTTCTGACTATCATAGTTTGTAGGGGTAGCTATTACAACAAAATCGGCATTTCGATATGCCGACTCTGCATCGAGCGTGGCTCGAAGATTCAGCTCCTTCTCGGAGAGATATTTTTCGATATATTCGTCCTGGATAGGCGATATACGGCGATTTATCTTTTCGACCTTCTCTGGCACTATATCAACCGCCACAACTTTGTTGTGTTGCGCCAGGAGTGTCGCCATCGACATTCCCACATATCCGGTACCCGCTACGGCTATTTTCATCTGCAAGTGAAAGCTAGAAAATCTTACCAAATACTATCCTACAGAAGGTCTTAAACAGAAGCTTCATGTCGAGCCACCACGAGCGATGGCCAAGGTAATAGAGATCATACTCCAGACGACACAACATCTTAGCCATCGTATCGGTATAACCATTGTAAAGAGTCGCCAAAGATGTTACTCCAGGGCGTATTTGGTAGAGATATACATAACGCTTGTCGTACTCCATAATCTGGTCAATGTAATACTTACGCTCAGGACGCGGACCGACAAACGACATATCGCCTATAAAGACATTGTAGAGTTGAGGTAATTCATCAATGTGATGTGATCTCAATATTTTTCCGATTTTGGTCAGTCGCGGATCAGACACACCACCTGCAACGCTCAATTGCGGTCCCATCTTCTCGGCATCCATTCGCATTGAGCGGAATTTGTAGATATAAAACGGTCTACCAAAACGACCTATTCTCTCCTGCTTGTATATTGCAGGTCCGCCGTCTTCTCGTCTGATCAAAATGTAACAGATAAGATAGAGAGGAGAAAAAACAATCATAGCAATAAGAGCCAATATACAGTCACTCATTCGCTTCATATTGCGAGTAAACGAGGACATTCCGTCTGCAATGTAGGTGTTTTTCGGAACAAATTGACTTACAGGCGTAACTATTTCATCTCCGTTAATCACCTTGATTTGCTTCAACTTATCTACCCACTGCTCATATTGAGCATTATTGATGGTTCCACACCCCGTCAAACAGGCAGACGATCTCTCTTCATACGAAACAACATTCGACAAAGAACGAGCTTTTTTTGCAGTATCATCATCTATAAGCGTACACGGCAACTCCTGACTATCTGAGAACACAGACAGACTATCACTGCTTATGTTCTCCACGAACATCCTTAGCAAGTACGCCGACTTGCCATACGCCATCCAAACCGCACTATTTTTTTCATAGTAAAGATAGATATGCGCACCATCATTCGCCTGCTCTTTTCCTCTAACATTAAAGGCATTTACTGGCAACATAAATGTTTTGGTATTATTAGGTTAATTTGTGTTTAGTTTCTAAGCGGTTTTGCTTCAAGGCCTACTCTATTAAGAGCCTTATCAACGGTAAAAGTTAAAAAACAACTTAAAAACTCTGTTTTTGTATCTTGCAAACAGAGAGTCCAACGCGAGTATGAAATACCACAAAAGAATGTTCACATATAAACACACCCCTGGGGCTTTGGCGATTACACAACACGCTGATTTACAGCGCATTACCGCCAAACACATAAGTCTTATCGAATCTCTTGCTCCGAAGAACTCGTCGAATAAGCTCGGTTACTCTCTAATAATTCGCACAAATATAATAAACTTTTGCAAGAGTGACAAGCTTTTAGCAAAGATTTTCAACAAATTCTACATTAATACCAACAAGTCCGATTCGTAATATTCACCACAAGTCTCATTTTTCGAACAACAATCATAACTCCACAGCACAAAGAAGTGCTCGACCAATCTTCATAAATGGCCGAGGCACAACATGATTTATCACATTTCGAACATTACACCCTCTTATGCGCAAGCCGCGACTGCGCCCTATCCCAATCTATCAGGTGCATATACTCTTTGACGAAATCGGCACGACGATTTTTGTAGTCAAGATAGTATGCGTGCTCCCATACATCAATGCACATCAACGGGTTAAGATGGTGTCGTATAGGGTTATCCGCATCTTTTGTCGGGACAATCACAAGCCGTCCATCCTTATCCTCCGCCAGCCACACCCATCCCGATCCGAAAACTCCTACTGCCATATTCGCAAATTCATTTTCGAAATTTTCGACAGATCCAAAGTCGGCAATTATACGCGATCTCAGCTCCGACGGTATCACTTTTTGAACAGGAGTGAGCCCCTCGAAATATATGCGATGGTTGAGCACTTGCGCAGCATTATTAAAAAGCACCCCATCCGATCTCATTACAATCTCCTCCAACCCCATACCTTCGTATGGTGTTCCGACTATAAGTCGATTGGTATTATCGATGTAAGTTTTGAAATGTTTACCATAATGATAGTCGATTGTCTCTTCACTCATTATCGGAGCGAGAGCATCCGCAGCATAAGGCAGTGGAGGGAGAGCAAATTGGGCTGTGGGCAGAGTTGCTGCTGCTACTCCTCCCCTAATCGGCCTGTTATGGATATAAATATATCCGTTGAGATAGGTGGCAAATATCAGCCACAACAGATACGGCACAAAGAGCCATGCTGCAGATTTTCGTCTGCCAAACGCATAAACAACATAGGCAAAAACAGTCACATCGAGCGCAAATATGGAGAGTAACCCCATTAACGGACTGCGCAGGGCAAAGAAACACACACTCCACAGAAAGTTAAGCAATAGTTGGAACAGCCACAAACGCAACAGACTCATGTCGCCACGCACGAGCATCGTGCCAGCCGAAATGCCCATCAGAACATACAGTATACCCCAGGCAATAGGAAAGACGATGGCGGGTGGCGTGAGCGGTGATTTAACGATATACGGATACCACTCTTTGAGCGCGTCGCCCTGAATATATGAGCCGAGCCCACCTACGGCAAAGGCAAGTAGAACAGGGATAAAATAGGATAGAAACTTTCTCATCTTTACAACTTTTTTTTCAAGAAACCGTTGCAAAGAATAAGCCAGAGATAGTTCTACGTCAAATCAGAACATTGCATAGATAAGATACCACACAACAAAACGTCCGAACTTACCAATGAGCATAAACAACGCAGAGGGGAGAAACTTCACGCGGAAAAATCCGAGTGCCACAGCAATCACATCGCCAATAAATGGCACCCACGACAGGAGGGCTGTCCAGGCTCCGTATTTGTCGATTTTAGCTTTATGTCGGGCTATCGACTCGGGCTTGGCACCAAGCTTCTCGATCCACTCCCACTTACCTATACGACCTATGCCGTATGAGGTCAGTCCTCCGAGGAAATTGCCCGCAGTCGCCACACCTATCACCACCCACGGTGCACCTCCGGCGGCCAACATACCGATAAGAAGCACATCCGCACTGAATGGCACTACCGTAGAGGCAAGAAATGCCCCTAAAAAGAGTCCCAAGTAGCCAAGTTCGAGCAACCAATCCATAAAGTAATACGCCTTAAAGTTCAGCGGTGCAAAGTTAGAGTTTTTTCCCGATTATTTTAACTTTTCTCTTGATGCACGCTCTTAATAGAGTAAAAATTTATATCTTTGCATCAAGCAAATACATTTATCGTAACACTATTATCGTAACACTATGAAAAACCGACTCTTTATCATTGTCGTTGCCGCGATGCTTGCAATCAGCACATCGGCTATAGCGCAGAAGGTGAACGACCCTTCCGTTAATTTCAGCCGTGGCAAACATCGCCAGGAGATTGTTATCCCACAAATTTTGGGCTACAATGTCTACAAAGCAGATCTTCACACCCACACCATCTATTCAGATGGTAACGTCACGCCAGAGATGCGTATTCGCGAGGCGTGGTTCGACGGATTGGATATCATCGCCATTACCGACCATATCGAATACCGACGCATCGAGCGCGAGCTGCTTCAATATATGGGCGAATATATCAAGGAAGAGTATCGCAATCTGCCAAAAGGTGTAAACACCAACCTGCAGGGCGACCCTGCCGACGAGAGGGGCATCCTTGCAAACCTCAACGTAGGTTACGAGAAGGCTGTGGAGAGCAACGAGCAGTATGGTATGTTGGTCGTGCGCGGAGTGGAGATCACCCGTAACGAAGGTCACTTCAACGCTATTTTCACAACCGACAACAACAAAATCTATCACCCCAACATCGAGACTTCAATCCGCAATGCGGTGTCGCAGGGAGCCTTCGTATTCCAGAACCATCCGAAGCACGACAAGACCACCGAGAGCACAATGACTCCGCTCGCCGAGGATCTACACGGAAAACGTCTGCTCAGCGGTATCGAGTTATGCAACGGTCCCGTAATGTGGAGCCGCCTTATCTCGTACTGTCTCGACAACGGATTTACCCCTATCTCCAATTCGGACGGTCACAGCACAATGGCAGAGCGTTACTACCCGTACTACAACGACGGTTGCTATCGCAATATGACACTTATTCTTGCGAAGAAGTGCGACGAAAAATCCATCAAGCAGGCTCTCTTCGAGGGTCGCACCATTGCCTACCACAACAACAAACTAATTGGCAAGGAGGAGTACCTCACCGAGTTGTTCAAAGCGAGTGTAACTATCAACCATATGTGCGACAATAAGAAGGAAACAATGGTTATCGTAACCAACTCTTCGTCGTTCCCTTACCAAGTACGTTTCGGTAAGAAGACAGCCATTATAGACGCTATGGGAGCTGTTCAGCTGACTCTGCCGAAGGGTGCAGGCGAGGTCGAATTTATCATCCACAACCTTATCTGCGGCAACGGCAAGCGACCAAAGGTCAAGATGACATTCAAACGCAAGCCTACAAACAAATATTTGGAGGAAAATCCTACCTGGTACCCATATTAGTAGCACCAAAAGGTTCAACATACAAGGAGGGGGCAGTCATCATCGGACAGCCCCTTTTTCGTGCACATGTTCTATATATGTAGGTATTTAGTAAAAATTTATAGCCATTGTTTTGAATTTCAAAATTTTTGCTTACCTTTGCACCCGCTATTTAAGCACAATAACTTTTAATAATTAAACAATTATGAACAATTACGAAACCGTTTTCATTGTCACTCCGGTGTTGTCTGAGGCTCAGGTAGCAGAGGTAGCTGACAAATTCCAGGGAATCATTACCGAGAACGGTGGTCAGATTGTGAATGTAGAG
>JAZNHC010000161.1:0-1957 GCA_045576755.1 Alistipes sp. | reverse complement strand
TATCGGCAACCTCATAAGCACTCATCTCCGGCTGCAAGTCATAGGTAGCTACCTTTGGCGAAGCCACAAGGATACGATCCTCGTTCTCGAACTTCTCCTCGCGACCTCCATTGAGGAAGAATGTCACGTGGGCATACTTCTCGGTCTCGGCAATACGCAACTGCTTCAAACCAAGCGACGACACATACTCACCGATGGTATTCTGTACATTCTCCTTGTCGAAGAGGATGTGCAAACCCTGGAACGAAGCGTCGTACGGAGTCATACAGCAGTAGTAGAGCGGCATTGTGTGCATACCCTCTTCAGGCATATCCTGCTGTGTCAAAGCTACGGTAATCTCGCGTGCGCGGTCATTACGATAGTTGAAGAAGATAACCATATCGTTTGGCTTGATAGTACCGATTGCATTTCCCTCGCCATCAACAGCTACGATTGGCTTGATAAACTCGTCGGTTACACCCTCGTCATACGACTTCTGAACAGCCGCAACCATATCGGTAGCCTTCTCTCCAACGCCATCAACCAAGCAGTCGTATGCAATCTTCACACGCTCCCAACGCTTGTCGCGGTCCATAGCGTAGTAACGACCTATGATCGAGCCAATCTTGCCTGTCGATTGTGCCATATGATTTTCCAAAGCCTCGACAAAGCCCTTACCGCTCTTAGGATCGGTATCGCGACCATCCATAAAGCAGTGTACGAAGGTATTCTCGATGCCGTAGTGCTTCGAGATATCGCACAACTTGAACAAGTGGTCGATAGACGAGTGCACTCCACCGTCCGACAACAAGCCCATAAAGTGAACATTCACGCCATTCTGCTTTGCATACTCGAATGCTGCAACAATCTCCTTGTTCTCCAAAATCGAGCCGCTCTTGCATGCACGGTTAATCTTCACGAGGTCCTGGTATACCACGCGACCTGCACCGATATTGAGGTGACCTACCTCCGAGTTACCCATCTGTCCCTCGGGAAGACCCACATTTTCACCATCGGTACGCAACTCTGCGTGTGGATTTGCCTCAGTCAAGGCGTTGATAAACTCTGGATTTGTTGAATAGATGGCGTCCGACTTGGTGTGGTTACCAATTCCCCAGCCATCCAAAATCATTAACAATACTTTGTTTGCCATAATTATAATCTATTTTTTTTAATTTTAACTTCTAATTCTTAGTTCAGACTGCCGAGAATCAACGCCTTAGCTTTCTCGATAGCATCATTCAAGCCGTCAGGGTTCTTACCACCTGCAGTAGCGAAGAACTTCTGACCGCCACCACCACCTTGAATAGCCTTTGCAGCTTCGCGGACAACAGCTCCTGCATCCACGCCTTTAGCAACGACATCGTCACCGAGCATAATGGTAAGAGTCGCCTTGCCATCTACGTTCGAGCCGACAACCATAACAAGGTTCGACTTGCGACCACGCAAATTGTAAGCCAAGTTCTTCACGAACTCGGTTGGACGATTCAGCAAACGAGAGACAACAAAGTAGTCGCCTGTATCCGGAGTATTCGCCAAAATACTCTCGGTGAGAGTATTCAACTGCTCCTTCTGCATAGTTTCGACCTCCTTGGCAAGAGCATCATTGCTCTCGACCAGACGTTTGATTGCAGGTACGAGCTGCGAATTACCGAGCATTGTGCCGAGCGAAGTGATCAAATCCTGAGCAGTATAGATCAAAGCCTCTGCCTTCTCGCCCGTAACAGCCTCGATACGACGGACACCAGCCGAGATAGCCGACTCCGACACAATCTTGAACATACCGATATTTCCGGTTGCCGAGGTGTGGGTTCCTCCGCACAACTCTACCGACTCGCCAAAGCGAACCATACGCACCTTGTCACCATACTTCTCGCCGAAGAGCATCATTGCGCCCGCAGCCTGTGCCTCCTCCTGCGTAGCCTCGCGATTTTCATCAAGTGGCGAATTTAATCTAATCTTCGCATTAACCTCACGC
>JAZNHC010000160.1:0-30180 GCA_045576755.1 Alistipes sp. | reverse complement strand
CAGAACGACATGGCTACGATCCGACTTGGAGGCTACAACCTCGAACGATTGGATCACACTTGCCGCAAATAACGGCAGCGCAGGCAAGTCGAAACTCGAATTCAGCGTAAGCCAAAACCCTACTATTAAAAAGCGTAAGGGCGGAATAACGGTATGCATCAAGGGATCAAAGAGCCCCGTTACAATCTCTATTGAACAGGCTGCAAACGATTTCGAGGTCAGCGTTAGCAACATCACCGCAAAGAAGGCGGAGATGAAGTTTGTTGCCAAGGACCCTACTCGACCATTCTATTGGTACAACGTCACAAAAGATGATTTCCACAGCTACTATGACGGAAACACCGTAACTATGATGAACGCTATTCACGCAATGTTGCAGAGCTATATCAATATGGGTGTCTACCCTTCGTGGAATGCCGCGCTATCTACCGGCTCCGATACATTTTCGGCTACAGGTTTAAAGGCAGACACCGAGTATATAGTCTTCGCCTTTGGTGTGAGCCGCGACGGTGTTATTACAAGCGAAGATATATCCTACATTTGGTATAAGACCGAAACGGAGTAGAAACAACAAATCAATTTAATAGAATAAAGAGGGCGGAAAACTAAAGTTTTATGTTTTCCGCTTTCACTTTTTAAGTTCATTTTCTTATCTTTGCACTGTAATAAGAAACAACAGAACAAATGATACGCGTCTACGAAAATATTGACATCTCAGAACGCAACTCGTTCCACGTTAAACAGATTGCCAAGAGAGTTGTAGAGTTTGACCACGCCGAGGAGCTTGCAGAACTCTTCGCCAAATATGACAAAGAGGAGTGGTACGTATTGAGCGGAGGCAACAACATCCTCTTTACGAAGGATGTGGAGCCGATGCTGATTACCCCTTGCGACAACCGCATCGAGATTATCGGGGAGAGCGACACGGCAGTTCGCGTCAAGGTGGGTGCAGGTGTCGAGTGGGACGACTTTGTAGCTTGGAGTGTCGAACGAGGTCTTTGGGGTATCGAGAACCTATCGCTCATACCGGGTAAGGCGGGCGCAGCACCTGTTCAGAATATCGGAGCCTATGGCGTGGAGGCAAAGGATGTCATTAGAAGCGTAGATATGTACTTTGTAGAGGGAGGAAACTTTGTAACTCTCGCTGCCGAGCACTGCGAATTTGGCTATCGCGAAAGCGTATTCAAGCACTCGTTGAAGGGACGAGTCATAATCACCGCCATAGAGATAGAGTTGTCGAAGATGGCAAACCCTCGCCTCGGATATGGCGACGTAATTCGTGAGGTAGAGGCTCGCGGAGGTGCAACACTTGCAAATATACGCGATGCTATATGCTCCATCCGTCGCTCGAAATTGCCCGACACTGCCGTACTCGGTAATGCGGGAAGTTTCTTCAAAAATCCGATTGTCGAGCGCGAAGTGGCAGAGCAACTCCTCGCCCAATACCCCGAAATGCCACATTACCCGGCCCAGCAAGAGGGCAAGGTGAAGCTTGCTGCCGGTTGGCTTATCGACAAAGCCGGATTGAAGGGTTACAAGGAGGGCAATGTAGGCGTACACGAGCGTCAGGCATTGGTTTTGGTAAACTTGGGTGGTGCAACAGGTGGCGAGGTTATTGCTTTTGCTCACAAGGTTGTCGCTCGCGTGTACGAAAAGTTCGGCATCGAGATCTCACCCGAGGTAAACATTCTCTAAAACGGCTAACTACCAATAGCTTAAGCTAATACGAAATTATGCAGACCGAAGCATTATTGAAGGCCTTCGAAAGGTATGTCGAAAGACACGAGCTATTCTCGCACGAAGATAAGATTCTGCTCACCGTATCGGGAGGAGTTGATTCGATGGTTATGCTCTCCATTTTCATACGCCTTGGCTACAATGTCGGGGTGGCACATTGCAACTTCGGCCTGCGCGGTGAGGAGAGCGACGGAGATACCGAAATGGTAGTGAGAGAGTGTGAAAAGCTCGGCATTACGTGCCACAGCAAGCGTTTCGACACCGAGGCGGAGATGGCTCGCACGGGCGACTCGATGGAGATGGCTGCTCGTCGTCTGCGCTACGAATGGTTCAACGAGTTGTGCCACACCGAAGGGTATGGCGTGATAGCCGTAGCTCACCACGCCAACGACTCAATCGAGACATTCTTCATAAACTTGCTGCGCGGCACAGGTCTGCGTGGACTCACAGGAATCAACCGCCAATATGGACGTGTGGTACGACCACTGCTCTATGCCACCCGCAAGGATATATTGGAGTATGCCCTACACAACAACATCCCATATCGCGAGGATTCGTCGAACCGCTCGACCAAGTACCTTCGCAACAAAATCCGCTTGGGACTGCTACCTCTGCTTCAGGAGATAAATCCCAAATTTACCCCTCTGATGCGAGGCAACCTCTACCGACTCAACGATGCGCAACGCTTCATCGACGCAGCAATTGACCGCATACGCGAAGTTGCAGTGAAGAGCAACGATGGCATCGACACAATCGATATAAACGCTATCGACGAGGTCTATCCGCGCGAGTTCATCATCTACGAACTGCTCAACTCGACATACGGCTTTAAGGGTGACGTAGTCGAAGAGTTGCACCGCGCACTCAAGCAGGGTGTTACAAATCGCCGATTCTACTCGCGCGATTATGTCGCATATATTGACCGAGGTCTTATTATGGTTGCACCAATAGCGGAGGACGACGATTGCGAAGTGGTGGTAGAACACGACGATATGCGCAGCTACTGCGGAAATTCGATCGTTTACTACGAACATACCGACATCGACAACGTTGATGAGTACCGATTGCCAAGCGATGTGGCTCTGATTGACGAGTCTAAGTTGCAGTATCCGCTTCGTTTGCGTCGTTGGCGCGAGGGCGACACATTCATTCCTTTCGGAATGGCAGGTCGCAAAAAGGTTGGCGACTACCTGACCGATCAGAAAGTGCCTATCGTTGAGCGCAAGCGACAATTTGTACTCGTCTCGGGCGATGATATCGTGTGGGTAGTAGGTCGTCGCACCGACAACCGCTACCGCATAGGTTCCAAGACCGAGAATGTTCTGAAAATCAAGAAATATACCATCTAACAATATATGGCAGAGAAGGTTACATTCGCATCATGCGAGGCGGAATTTCGCAAACTTATGGGCGACATCAAGGCCCAAAAGTTCGCCCCGATATATCTTTTGCAGGGCGAGGAGCTCTATTTCATCGACGCACTCTGCGATGCACTCACCGAAGGTATAATGGATGAGTCAATGCGGGCTTTTAACCAGATTGTCATCTACGGAAACGATACCGACGGAGGTACCGTAGCGAGCTACTGCCGACAGTTGCCTATGATGGGCGAATACGAGGCTATCATCGTAAAGGAGGCTCAGCAACTCGAAAAGATAGAGTTACTGCACGGATATACCGCATCACCACAGTCCTCGACCATTCTTGTCTTGTGTCACAAGGGCAAGGCGATGGATCGTCGTACACCACTCTACAAGAGTATCAAGGCGAAAGGAGTGGTCTTCGATTCGGTGTCTCCACGCGACTATGAGGCTGAGCGTTGGGTGTCGGGGTTTGCGGCCACAAAGGGGCTGAAGCTCGACTCGGCAAGCAGCAAGATACTCGTTGCCCACCTCGGTGTGGATATCTCGAAGATAAGCAACGAGCTCGAGAAGATGATTGTTTCGTTGCCAAAGGATCGCACTTCGATAACCCCCGAGGATATCGAAAATCACATAGGCATATCGCGTCAATTCAACAACTTCGAGTTGAGCAATGCCATACTTGACAGACAGCTCGAGAAGGCTCTCTCCATAGCACAATATATGGGCGAGAACCCTAAGGCATACCCTCTGTTGCTGAGTGTAAAGGTGTTGTTCGACTCATTCAAACAGATATTTACCTATAATTATATATGTTGGGATGCGCGACGCAGGGGTGTAGCAATGCCGGATCAGGCAGAGTTGTGCCGTGCTATGCGACTCAACTCGCCCTACTTCCTCAAAGATATCGTACGACGTGCGCCTCTATGGCCAAACAATAAGGTATTCAAAATTATAGGGTTGTGTGCCGAGTATGATGCCAAGAGTAAAGGTATCGACGACGGTGGCGCATCGAACGGAGAGTTGCTCCGAGAATTTATCCTGAAAATAATGATGATGTAATGGCATACATCTACGAATACATACGCACGCGAGGCACCAAGCCGCTACATTTCGAACAACACTACGAGCGGCTTGAGGAGTTGTCGCGTTCGATATTGATGTTGCCACTGCCCATCTCGCAAGAGGAGCTTCGCAAATCCATAGTCGCAAGGTTGAAGCAGGAGGGCTACACCTCCTCGGCAACCAATGCCGTATGTGTGAGGATCAACCCTCAGAGCAGCACGCCCGAAATCATCATTGAGGAGATTATGTACGACTGTTTTGCCCTCCGCGCCATACGTCCGCAAGGATACGCCTTCGGTATGCGTGGCGAGGTGATTTTACAGAACACATCCGTACGACAGGCGTTGTTGGAGTTCAACAGGACCCTCTCACAGATCAACGACGAGGGTGTTGCCGTTTGGATCAACGAGCAAGAGGAGGTAGTTGCCATAGACGGAGCATCGGTAATAGCCGTATTCGAGGATGAAATTCGGTTCTCGACACGTGGTAGCGGTGTGGAGGCGGAGTTGGCATACAAGGCACTGTCGGATGCGACTGACAATGTAACACGCGGCTCGATATTTGTCGCAGACCTTGCAAAGGCAAAGGAGGTGCTCGGCATTGATCATCGAGGTATCGTCGCGCTCGAGAAGTTCGGAGAGCGTCGTTATATGGATATTACAGCCGAGAAGATTGCCGCCTGCGTAGACGAGGCGGAGAGGTAGCGGCTTTCTAAAAAATATATATTGACAAGGGGTTTTCGAGGTGGTATATTTGCACCAAGAAAATCCCTTTAATATATGAAAAAATTCCTACTCATCTATGCGATGTGGGCGACACTGCTACTCATCGTATGCACGGCGATACTCTATCGCACACACAACGAAGTCGCACGACTTCGCAACAACAACGAAGCCTTGACGAGCGAAACAAAACTCTACAAAAGTCGGTTAGGCGAGTCGGCAGCATCAACTTTGGCTCTGCAACTCGAACTCGACGAATATCGCACACAACACGCCTCCGATATGAAGCAGATTAAGGCCCTGAAGGTGCGTCTGCGACAAGTGGAGAGTGTGGCTACCGCTGCTACACAAAGCGAGATCGAGGCAAAAGCCCCGCTACGCGACACCATCATTACCGAACGCCTAATCGTTGATACACTCTCGATGTTCCGTTGGAGCGACAGATGGGTAAATATCGAAGGAGTCATACGCGACAAATGCGTCGAGTGTCACATTCAGAGTGTCGATACACTGCGCCAGGTCATACATCGCGTGCCTCGCCGCTTTCTCTTCTTCCGCTATGGCACAAAAGCTATACGCCAGGAAATAACATCCTCGAACCCTCATACCCGTATCGTATACGCGGAATATATAGAGTTGCCCAAGCGACGTCAAAGACGATAAGAAATGCAGGCGGAGACACAACGTAGTGCCTCCGCCATATTATTCTTTTTATTAGAGTAATCCGCTATTTTGTTGCCGGCTTAACATCGATCAGTTCAACCTCGAACTCGAGAGCCTCGTTAGGGCCAATGTCGCGACCTGCACCACGCTCACCATAAGCCAACTCGGCAGGGATATAGAGTATAACCTTCCCCCCTGCACCGACAAGTTTCACACCCTCGGTCCATCCCGCAATAACATTTTTGAGAGAGAACTCGATAGGCTTATCCTCCTCGACTCTCTTGCCATTCTCATCGAACATACTTGGATAGTTTTTGCGCATCGCATCCTGCTGCTGCTTCGAGCGCCACTCAAAGCGCGATGCATCGAATACTGTACCATCCATTTTTCGTCCTACATAATGCACGCAGACAATATCCTCATCGCTCATCGCTGCCCTTGTCATATCGCCCTGACTTACCACCTTGTAGAGCAGTCCACTCGCAGTCTTTTGAACTCCCGACTCGGCTGCACGCTCTGCCAACCACTGTGCGGAACGCTCGGCATTAGCCGCAGGTGCTTCAGTAGCAGGTGTAGCACTGCCACTACTCTTCGCATCCATACGCTCGATAAATGATGCCATCGCTGCCAGTGAGATCGAGAGTTTCTGAGTGTAGCACTCCTCAATACCGCGACACAGCCAATAGCATTGTACTGTATATGACTCCTCCTCGATAGGTTTTTTAATCTCGCCCGCCATCATAACTCCGAGGGCGTGCGACACCTTATTACGCTCGGTACTATTGATAAATGGCTTAAATACAGCCGTATTATCCATTGCATAGACCGCAGCGTGCTCGACTAAGCGTGCAGCAGCCGTCTCGGAGAAGAAGTGCTCCAGAGTACGAATTGCACTATCGTGCGAGATGGACGGTCTATCGAGCAAAACCTCGGTAAGACCTTTATTGAACGATTCGATATCGAAGTCGAACAACGACATCGTCACGTCATTCTTAATCTCCAATGCCATAGTTGCACCCAAACAGTACGACAACGTATCGACCACCTTTGGATCGCCTTCGATAATTTTCTTCTCCCCTCCATAGCAAGGTGTTGCGAATGTGGCACATGCAAGCACCACCAACATCAAGATTTTCTTCATAATTTTTTATGTTTTGACTTTATATATCCGATTTTACAAAGGTATGTAAAATTTACAATTGCAGCAACTTTATAACAACAAAAAGGGCAGAGAGATAATGAAATCTCTCCGCCCTAAGTCGTCTGCGCTCAACGTCTTATTTTGCTGCAGGGGTCTCCACTGCAGGAGCAGCCTCCTCGACAGCAGGGGTCTCCTCGACAGCAACAGGCTTAACATCGATCAACTCAACCTCGAACTCGAGAGCCTCGTTAGGACCAATGTTGCGACCTGCACCACGCTCACCATAGGCCAACTCGGCAGGGATGTACAACTTGATTTTGCCACCAGGACCTACGAGCTTCATACCCTCGGTCCAACCCTTGATAACAGCATTAAGAGGGAACTCGATAGGCTTCTGCTCCTCGATCCAATTGCCGTTCTCGTCGAACATGCTTGGATAGTTCTTGCGCATCATCTCCTGCTGCTTCTCCGAACGGAGCTCAAAGCGCGATGCATCGAACACTTCGCCATCCTGCAACTTACCAACGTAGTGTACCTGCACGGTATCACCGTCGTTCTTTGCAGCACGCGACATATCACCCTCCTCGATAACTTTGTAGAGCAAGCCGCTCTCAGTCTTCTTGACACCGGTTGCTCGTGCCTTCTTCTCCAACCACTTTGCCGAACGCTCAGCAGCCTCTGCAGGAACAGTTACGGTGAAGTAGTGCTGTGCGAACTGCTGCATCTCCTCGAATGTGAGCTTGAGGTCATCATCCTGAGCAGACTGGAAGGCCTCGAGTACCCAATACCACTGGAGAGGGAAACCGCTCTCGCGAAGGTTTGTACCCATATCGGCACCCAACGCATACGAGATCTCCTCGCACTCAGCCTCGCTTGCAAATGGCTTGAATACCAATGTCGAGTCCTGAGCAAACTTATCCTCGAACTCGGCACGACGCTCCGACAAAGTCTCCGAGAAGAATGTCTGCAACATCTCCGAAATCTCGTCACTTGTAAGGTCAGCCTTATCTGTCAAGCCACCCTTAACACCCTTCTTCACCTCAGCGAAGTTCACATCGAGGAACGCCAACTGCTGCTTAATATTCATACCAATCTCTGCACCAATGCAGTACGACAAAGTATCCAACTTCTTTGGATTACCCTTGGTAACTTTCTTGTCGCCCGAACAAGAAACTGTCAATGCAGCGCACGCAAGCACTGCCAAGAACATAAATGTTTTTTTCATAAGTTTTCTATCTATTAAATGTTTAGAATTTTTCGATAAATCGCGCAAAGATAACGAAAATTTGGAATTTCAAGTATATTCTACCTATTATATTTTATATCCAAAATGTGAACATCGTAGTTCAGCATCGTGTTAGGCCCTATATTCAACTTGGCATCTCCCTCTGTTCCGTATGCAGTTTTCGACGGCAACCATGCGTTGAAATGCGCCCCTTTGCCCGCAAGCTTCACCACATCCTGCAAACCCTTTACGAGGTTGCGATACGAGTCACGCAGTGTGTCGGCATCCACAATCACTCGTCCCGACTCATCGGTCAGCGTGTAGATAATTCGCACCGTATCACGCGATGACATCGAACCTTGACGACTTTGGTCACCAAGTTTTATAATCTTGTAGGTCACACCGCTACGGGTTCGGACATACTTTCTATCCTCCTTGCTCAAATCGGTGAGGAATTGCTCCTGATATGCCTTTGCCTTTTCGTGCACGAAGTATGTCTTTTCGGCAAGGTAGTAGTCGCGAGCCTCATCAATCGTCATACGAGCCTCACCTCGGTATGCATCGCGAATGGCAGCACACACCACATCGATATTGAGCGTAGTATCCATCTTCAACAACGCCGCACCCACATTCATACCGACCACGTAGGACATCGTGTCGGTATCCTTATCCAACTTTGCCTTGCGCTTGTTGCACGAAAGGAACATCGAGCCAAAAAGCGTTGCAAAAATCACAAACGTTATTATTCTCTTCATAAAAATTCTATTTCTTACCACTTCGTACCATCGCCACGCTCAACTTTGCCAGCAGGCGAGCACCCACGATGGCATCCATCTTATTATCGAGGCTTGTTACCACCTCCGAGATGTCGAAGCCTACAATCTCACGTCCCGACTCAACCACTGTATTCACTAAATAGACTACCTCGTCGAAGGTCATTCCGCCCGGAGTTGGGGCGTTGGTGTTGTTACAAAATTCGATTTTGAGAGCATCGATATCGAGCGAGACATAGACCTTTTGAGGGAGCAATGCCACTATCTCGCGACACATATCGCCCCAGCAGCACCCCTCGAATCGCTTTGCCATAAGTCGTTCGGCATAGAAAACCGAGACCTTCTCGTTCGAGCCGAGCTGCTCTGCCTCCGACTTATCCACATCGCGTACTCCAACCTCGACAAGTCGTGTCACACTTGGTATGCTCTCTATGATGTCGCGTGCGATGGTGCGATGCGAGAAGTTGAAAGGCTCAACCTCACGAGAGTAGTCGGCATGCGCATCAATAAAGAGTACTCCCATACCATCGTTGTTTTCCGACAGTGCCTTGACTGCGCCAAAGGCTACCGAGTGGTCACCTCCGACAACCGCTACTCGCTTACCCTGCAACGACCAATACTTAACCTGCTTGTAGATGCTCTTGTGCATCGCGGCAAATCCCTCATTCACGTTGGCTACTTTGTGGATAATGTAATCCCCGACACCTCGCTCGGCACCGCCATACGAACGCATTACACGCTCTGCGTCACGACCCAACTGCTCGGAGCTCTCCTGTATATTGTAGTCGATCTCAGCCGTAGCAATACGTCCCTCAATTGAGACTCCCGTTGTGGCATCGTACAACTCCTTGCCAAGCGAAACATCGATTACCGCGTCGGGTGTATAGGTGGCACCTCTGCCATAGTCGGATGTAACACTCCACGGAGCCGACACTATAACAACATCGGCATCGGCAGGTGATGTCGCGTCACCGAAGTAGCATCCGCCATCTCCGGTAGCATCCACTCCAAGAATATTTTTCAGGAAATTTCCTTTCATCTCCGTAAGTTCAAATCGTTTATTACAAGGGGCAAATTTACAAAAATTTTGTAAAAACTTGTACAACTATCCAACAAACCGAGTATATTTGTACTAAAATTGTGCGATTTAGTACTTCGAGTACCGACATGAGAGTGTTGATTGACAAAGCCATTCCGTTTATAAATGGTGTGTTGGAGCCATTTGCCGAGGTAAAATACCTTGACGGCAAGGATTTTACACGCGAGGAGGTGTGCATTGCCGATGCCTTGATTATCCGCACTCGTACCCGTTGCAACCAGGCTCTGCTCGAGGGGTCAAAGGTCCAATTCATAGCGACAGCAACCATAGGTTTCGACCATATCGACCTCGACTACTGCCACCGGCACGATATCGCAGTAACGACCTCTGCCGGATGCAATGCGCGAGGTGTACTACAGTGGGTTGCAGCAGCGTTATCGTTGCTTGCCAAGCACGAAGATTTCCGCCCTGAGGAGCGTGTTTTGGGCATTGTAGGAGTGGGAAACGTCGGCAGATTGGTAAAGGAGTATGCCGAACATTGGGGATTTCGCACAATATGCTCCGACCCTCCGCGCGAGAGTCGGGAACACCTCGGCTTCGTATCGCTCGAGGAGGTTTTGCGACAAGCCGACATCGTAACTCTGCACACCCCGCTCGATGCAACGACGCACCACCTCATAAACCGCAACAACATATCGTTGTTACGCTCTGGAGCTACTCTTATAAATGCTTCCAGAGGTGAATGTGTGGCAACCGAAGCGACAAGGCGCAACGATTTAACCTATATCACCGATGTATGGGAGAATGAGCCCGACATCGACAGCGAATACCTTGCAAAATCGCTCGTAGCCACGCCACACATTGCCGGTTATTCGGCACAAGGCAAGGCTAATGCCTCGGCAATGGCAGTGCAGGCATTGGCGCGACACTTCAACCTGCCACTACAAAATTGGCTCCCTGCCAAGGTTGGGAAAACAGAGCCGAAGATGATTTCGTGGGAGGAGTTATGTGGCACTATATCAAACTATTGCGACATCAAATCCGAGAGCGAAACATTGCGCAAAGAGCCACAGAAGTTCGAGCAACTGCGTAACAACTATCGCTACCGAGAAGAATTTTTCTAAATTTTTACTACCTTTGCCACACAATGCATAAGATTCTTCGACTGATATCATCACTCTTTGGAGCAGAACGAGCACACTCGTTCGCAATATTTATGCTCCAGATGGCAGACAGAATTCCCACTGCAAAGTGGCTTCTGCACAAGATATATGCAGTTGAAAATCCGACTCTCGAACGCGAAGTATTCGGCATCCGTTTCCGCAATCCTATAGGTATGGCTGCCGGTTTTGACCGTAACGGCGAGGTCTACCGTCCACTCTCCGCCCTCGGCTTTGGCTTTGTGGAGATTGGAACGGTAACACCGCGACCTCAGCAAGGAAACCCTAAACCGCGCATCTTCGCACTCCCCGACGACACAGCCATACTCAATCGCATAGGATTGGCATCCAAGGGTTTGGATGCGGTTTTGAGCAATGTACGCAAAGAGCATCAGGGCATTGTTCTCGGTTGTAACATCGGCAAAAACACAGTCACTCCGCCCGAGGAAGCTCCAATGGACTACTTGCGCGTTTTCCGCAACCTCTATCAGTACATCGACTACTTTACGGTGAATGTTAGTTACAACACCACCCACAAACAATATATCCCTCGTACCCGCGAGAGCGTAATGAATATCCTTGAGCCACTTTTCGACTTCCGTCGAGGACAAAATCAGTACCGCCCGATATTGCTCAAAATATCGCCCGATCTGTCAAACGAGGAGATAGACTTGATGACCGACATTATGGTAGACACCCCTCTCGACGGTATTATTGCGACTAATGCCACCACCCATCCGCAGGGACTCAAGACTCCGCAGACGGAGTTGCGCAAGGCGGGCATCGGAGCGGTGAGTGGTCCGCCCCTCACCGAGCGTGCAATAGAGGTCGTACGTCGCGTCTACGAACGTTGCAACGGCACCTACCCTATCATAGGCGTTGGTGGTTTGATGACAAGCGACGATATGAAGCGAATGATGGAGGCGGGAGCAACGTTAGTCCAGGTATACACCGGCTTTGTATACAACGGATTGGGCTTTGCTGGCGACCTCTGCCAGAGCCTGATTGCACCCGAGGAAAAAGAGCAGGTCGAAATATCCGAAACCGAAAATCAATAGACAATGAGAGCAACCATTGTAACCATAGGTGACGAGATTCTTATAGGGCAGATTCTCGACACCAATTCCCGCTACATATCGCGCGCCCTGAACAACCACGGCATAGTGGTTGCCAAGCGCACTTCGATAGGCGACAACCGCGAGCAGATCGTCGAAACCCTTCATCGCGCACTCGCGCAAAGCGACGTGGTGATTATCACAGGTGGTTTGGGCCCGACAAAAGATGACATCACTAAGCATACACTATGCGAATATTTCGGTTCGAGACTTCGCTATGACGAGGTTGAGGCGGAGCATATTCGCAGCTTGCTGTCTGCCCGCAACATCGCCTTCAACGAGCTAAATCGCGGTCAGGCAATGGTGCCCGAATGTTGCACCGTGCTACACAACGCACACGGCACAGCCCCGGGAATGTGGTTCGAGCAGAACGGATGTGTGGTGGTATCGCTGCCTGGCGTTCCATTCGAGATGCAACACCTTATGGATGACGAGGTTATACCTCGATTGAAGAGTCATTTCAACCTGCGCGAAATAGTGCATCGCACGATGATCACATTCGGCATTGCCGAGTCGATATTGGCAGAGCGTATTTCAAAGTGGGAGGAGGCATTGCCCGGCTATCTGCACCTCGCATATCTGCCTGCTCCGAATGTAGTCAGACTGCGTCTGTCGGCATACGAAGTCGAGGGCAAAGAGGTTCGTTGCGAGATTGATGCACGATTTGACGAATTGCGCCAAATCATCCCCGACAATGTAGCCGGTTTCGAGGATGCATCCGTCGAGGAGCTCGTACACAACAAACTTATTGAACGAGGTCTGACACTCGCAGTAGCAGAGAGCTGCACGGGCGGAGCCATAGCATCGAAATTTACGGCTCAAGCCGGTGCATCGGCATATTTCCTCTGCGGAGTGGTATCTTATAGCAATGAGGCCAAAAGTAATGTTTTGGGAGTAAAAATGTCCGAAATCACACAATATGGTGCTGTATCGGAACAGGTTGCAAAAGCCATGGCTGAGGGTGCGAGAG
Organism: Alistipes sp.; assembly: GCA_045576755.1. Taxonomy (GTDB): domain Bacteria; phylum Bacteroidota; class Bacteroidia; order Bacteroidales; family Rikenellaceae; genus Alistipes. Next base: position 17,209 of record JAZNHC010000160.1, on the reverse strand, counting down.
TCATTTCAGGGGCGAATTTTGCCATTTCAACCACAGGAATAGCCGGACCTTCGGGAGGCTCGAAGGAGAAGCCTGTCGGCACGGTATGGATCGGAATAGCAACACCAGAAAGAACTTTTGCAACACTAAAGAACTGTGGCACAGATCGTTCGCAAATCATATCGCGTGCAACAGCCTACGCTATCGCGCTCCTTTACGAGGAACTTAAGCGATAACAAAGCATATCTGAATAACTATCACAGTAGGGGCAATATTACATATTGTCCCTATTTGTTTTAACGCCAAATTTTCGTACCTTTGCGAAGTTTAACTACGCGACTACAAAATCACAAATAAATAACACAAGTATGACCAAAAAATTACTATCAGGATTGGTAGGATGCCTTATCGTGGCAACGCTTTTTACAGGTTGCGACGAAAAGACCTCAACCAAAAAGCACAATCGTGAGTACAATGTGATGACATTGCAAACCACATCACGAAAGCTTAGTTCGACCTACTCGGCAACGATCCGAGGAAAGCAGGACGTGGACATCCGTCCAAAGGTTCAAGGTTACATCACCGACATCAAGGTTAAGGAGGGTGCAACTGTTCATCAGGGACAGACTCTCTTTATCATCGACCAGGTGCCTTATCAGGCTGCATTGGCTACAGCCGAGGCAAATGTGGATGTTGCAAAGGCGCAGGTAAATGCTGCCGAGCTTTCGGCCTCGAGTAAGGAGAAGCTGTTCGAGCAGAATGTCATTTCGGACTTCGATCTCCGTATGGCTCGCACTACCCTTGCTCAGGCTCGCGCACAACTTGCTCAGGCAAAGGCAAATGAGCTTACCGCAAGCAACAACCTCTCTTACACACTCGTCAAGAGTCCTGTAGATGGTGTTATCGGTACCCTTCCATTCCGTGTTGGTACCCTCGTGAGCCCTTCGGATGCTACACCTATGACAACCGTATCGGACAACTCGGAGATGTATGTATACTTCTCGATGAGCGAGAGCCAGGTGTTGTCGCTCAAGCGTCAGCACGGCGCACTCGAGCACGCTTTGCAGGAGTTGCCACCGGTTGAAATGCAGCTCAGCGACGGAACAATCTACTCGGAGAAGGGACGTATCGAGGCTATCTCGGGTATCATCGACCCTACAACAGGTTCGATCACCTTGCGTGCAAAGTTCCCTAACAGAAAGCGTCTGTTGCTCTCGGGAGGTTCGGGTACAGTTATTCTCCCTCACCGACAGGAGGGTTGTGTGGTTATTCCTCAGCACGCCACATTCGAGGTACAGGATAAGGTCTACGCCTACAAGGTCGAGAATGGTGTGGCAAAGGCTACAATTATCGGCGTATTCGAAATCAGCAACGGTAAGGAGTATATCGTTGAATCGGGCTTGATCGAGGGCGACACTATCGTTGTCGAGGGTATCGGCTTGTTGCGCGATGGTGCTCCTATCAAGATTAAAGAGGTGGTAAATGCTCAGGAAGAGAAGTAGGACAAACTGCTAAGAAAGGAGAAACAAGATGAATATTAAAACATTTATCGACCGCCCGATACTTTCGTCCGTAATCTCGATTGTGATTATCATCGGTGGACTTATCGGTTTGGCAGTACTCCCAATCGAGCGATATCCAAACATCGCTCCTCCGACAATTACCGTGTCGGTGTCCTATCCGGGAGCAAGTGCCGAGACTGTACAGAAGAGTGCTATTGTGCCTCTCGAGGAGGCTATCAACGGAGTGGAGAACATGACATATATGTCCTCCTCGGCAACAAATAACGGTAGTGGTTCTATCACCATCTACTTCAAGCAGGGTATCAACCCCGATATGGCAGCCGTGAACGTACAGAACTGCGTGTCGCGTGCTACCCGACAGCTCCCTTCGGAGGTTGTCGAAGCGGGTATCACCGTAAAGAAACGTCAGACGAGTGTCTTGGAGCGTGTTGCACTCTACAGCCCTAATGGATCGTACAACCGTACTTTCATCGTGAACTACATCAAGATCAACCTCGTGCCTGCAATCTCGCGTATTCCGGGTGTGGGTGATATCGAGGTGCGTGGTTCGGACTACTCGATGCGTATCTGGCTTAAGCCTGATATTATGGCGCAGTATAAGCTTATACCTGCCGACATTGCAGCGGTTCTCGGCGAGCAGAACATCGAGGCAGCAACGGGCGCATTCGGTGAGAACTCCGACCAAACTTTCCAATACGCTATGCGTTACAAAGGTCGTTTGGAGAAGACCGACGAGTTCGAGAACATCGTTGTTCGTGCGCTTCCTAATGGTGAGGTATTGCGTTTGAAGGATGTGGCGCAGATTGAGCTGGGTACACAGTCATACCAATATATGTGTGAGATCAATGGTGCACCGGGTACAGAGTTCGTGATCTATCAGACCCCTGACTCGAATGCTACCGAGGTGATCAAGAAGATTGACGCATTCCTCGAAGAGGCTCGCAAGGACTTCCCTGTCGATTTGGATATGGTTGTATTGGAGAGTACCAACGACTTCCTCTTCGCCTCTATCTACAACGTAGTTCGAACACTCTTGGAGGCGATTGTGCTGGTAACACTCGTGGTGTTCATCTTCCTTCGCGACTTCCGATCTACGATGATTCCGCTTATCGGTACCATCGTGTCGATTATCGGAACATTCCTCTTCCTCTTTATATTCGATTTCAGTATCAACCTCCTCACTTTGTTTGCATTGGTGCTCTCGATTGGTGTGGTTGTGGACGATGCTATTATCGTGGTTGAGGCGGTTCACTCGAAACTCGACCTGGGATACAAGTCAGTCTACAAGGCCACGGTGGATGCGATGGAAGGAATTACCTCGGCTATTATCACCTGTACGCTCGTCTTTATGGCGGTGTTTATCCCTGTATCGTTCATGGGTGGTACTTCGGGTATCTTCTATACACAGTTCGGTTTGACTATGGCTGTTGCGGTAGGTATCTCGGCATTGAACGCCTTGACACTCTCACCTGCACTTTGTGCTATGTTGCTCAAGCCAAAAGACATTAACGGTAACCCTGTTAAGATGTCGTTCGGCAAGCGATTGGGTATGGCACTCGACAGCTCATTTGCCGCAATCACCAAGCGTTATCTGCGCGGAGTGACATTCTTCCTCCGTCATCGCTGGTTGGCAATCATCCTCTTTGCAGGAGCCTGCGTATTGTTGGTTCACTTTATGAAAACCACAAAGACAGGTCTTGTACCACGCGAGGACCTCGGAACTTTGCGTGTCGATGTGTCGTGTCCTCCGGGAACGGCTCTTTCGCAAACAAAACGCGTCGTAGACCGCTTTGACGAGGATATGATTAAGCATATTGAGGAGACTCACGCAGTCAGCAAGATGGCAGGTTACTCTCAGGCGGGAGGTACCGGTTCTTCGCAGGGTTGCTTCCTCCTTCGACTCAAGCATTGGGACGAGCGCAAGGGCAAGGAGCACAGCGTATCGGCAGTACAGCAGCGCGTGAAGGAGTATGCCGAAGAGTTCAACGATGCAAAGATCTTTACCACCACACCTGCGATGATTCCGGGCTTCGGTGCTGCGGGAGGTTTCAACCTCTATGTCCAGGATAGAAAGGGAGGCAAGATCGAGGAGTTGGCCGACGTGACATTCCAATTTATCGAGGCATTGAAAGAGCGCCCTGAGATCAGTACCGCCTACACATCGTTCAACCCTAAGTTCCCTCAATATCAGATTGATGTGGATGCCGTAAAGTGTAAGCGTGCCGGCACATCGACCAAGGAGGTTTTGAGCGTGTTGAACGGATACTATGGCGGTATGATGTCTACTCGTTTCAACCGATTTACCAAGTTGTACCAGGTACGTATTCAGGCTCACCCTCAGTACCGTGTAGATAAGCAGACCTTGAACAATATATTCGTTCGTATCGGTGACGAGATGGCTCCAATCAGCCAGTTCGTATCGCTCGAGAAGATATATGCACCGGAGAACCTATCTCGATTCAATATGTTCCCTGCCATCAGCGTAAATGGTCGTTCGGAGGAGGGTTATTCGTCGGGTGACGCTATCAAGGCAGTGCAGGAGGTGGCTCGCGAGTATCTCCCTGTCGGCTATGGTTACGACTTCTCGGGTATCGCCCGTGAGGAGGCCTCGAGTACAAGCAACACAGTGATTATCTTTGTCATCTGTATCTTGCTTATCTACCTCATTCTATCGGCACTCTACGAGAGCTTCATCGTCCCATTAGCGGTAATTCTTTCGGTGCCGTTTGGTTTGATGGGATCGTTCCTCTTCGCAAAAATGATGGGTGTGGAGAACAACATCTACTTGCAGACCGGTCTGATTATGCTTATCGGTCTATTGTCGAAGACCGCCATTCTTATCACCGAGTTTGCAGGCGAAAACCGCGCCAAGGGTATGAGCATTGCTCGTGCTACCTATGTCGCTACGAAGGAGCGTTTCCGTCCAATCTTGATGACTGTACTCACAATGGTTATCGGTATGATTCCGTTGATGTTCTCTACGGGTGTAGGTGCTAACGGAAATACCACCATCGGTACAGGTGTCGTAGGAGGTATGCTTATCGGAACTTTGGCACTCTTGTTTATCTTGCCTGTATTCTTTGCGATCTTCCAATGGTTGCAGGAGAAAGTTAAACCAATTAAAACTATCGAGAAGGAGTAATGAAACGTATTATTTTGGTATTGAGCCTTGTCACTCTGTTGTCAAGTTGCTCTATATATAAGAGATATAGCCGTCCTGAAGAGGTATCGACGGATAAACTCTATGGTAGCGTAGAGAGAACCGACACTATCACTATGGCGGATGTGTCGTGGCGCGACTTCTTCGCTGATGAACATCTGCGAGGTTATATCGAGCAGGGTCTGAATAATAACTACGATATGCGCCTTGCTGCCGAGAGAATCACACAGGCTGAGTTAGCTCTGCAGGCTGCAAAGTTGGCATTTATCCCATCATTCGGTTTCGAGCCATCGATTGGAGCAGGTAGCAACTCGCAATTCTCGTATACCCTGCCCGTAAAGGCAAGTTGGGAGATTGATATCATGGCTCGCAACATCAACGCCAAGCGCCGTGCAGAGGCAAACCTTGAGTACAACAAGCTCTATCGTCGTAGCGTGCAGACCGCATTGGTGGCTTCCATTGCAAACACATACTACACAATGTTGATGCTCGATGCTCAGATCAGAGTTTCGCGCTCGACTTCGGCTTCGTGGCGAGAGAATGTCCGTACAATGAAGGCAATGAAGGAGGCGGGTATGACCAATGCAGCATCTATCTCGCAGGCAGAGGCAAACAGTTGTTCGATTGACGCATCGATGTACGATTTGGAGTACAAGTTGATCAAGGCTCTCAACTCGTTTGCATTGCTACTCGGTGTTACACCGCAGGATTTCCCTCGCGGAGAGTTGAATGCTGTAGACTACAAGGATGAGTTATTCGTGGGTGTGCCTGCACAACTTCTCTCGCGTCGTCCCGATGTACAGCAGGCAGAGTATGAGTTGAAGCTCGCATACTACAACACCAATATCGCTCACGCCGACCTATACCCTTCGCTCACCATCTCGGGAGATGCCGCATTCAATGGCAATTTCGTATTCTCGTTCTTGGGCAAGTTGGTGCAGCCGATATTTAATGCCGGAAGTAATCGTGCCAACTACAAGATTGCTCAGTCAAAGCAGCGCGAGGCGTTACTGAACTTCCAATACAAGCTGTTGGAGGCAGGTAACGAGGTTAATACCGCATTGGCACAGTGCCGCACTGCACGCAACAAGACAAGCCTTCGTATCCGTCAGAACGAGACGTTGGAGAGCGCAGTATATAGCACGCGTCAGCTGATGAGCCACTCGGAGGCAACCTACTTGGAGGTCTTGACTGCTCAACAGTCGCTGCTATCGGCTCGTCTGTTGCAGATCTCTGACCGCTTCGAGGGTATTCAGGGTGTTATCAACCTCTACCGCGCATTGGGCGGAGGTGTCGATAGCAATTTCGAGCCTGCCGAGGATAAAAACCCTATCTTCAGGTGCGACAAGAAGCGTTCGAAACCTGCAAAGAGAGTGAAGGAAGAGAAAGATGTCGAAGAACCTCGCGCCTCGCAGGAGCAGGTAGAGCAACCGCAGGCAACTGCAACTAAATAGCAACAATAAAGGCTGTCGTGAATCAATCTCCGACAGCCTTTTTGTTTGACTTGAGGCAGCCGCACGATAGCTGCCTTATTTATTATATTATGGTAAAACGTCTTCCGGTTGGAGAGAGGACATCGATCTTCACCACCATAGCATCCTCGGGCAGTAGGTCCTCGATCAATTCGGGCCATTCTATCAAGCACAAATCGCCCGAGTAGAAGTACTCCTCATAACCCATATCGAACACCTCTTCGATGCGGTTGATGCGGTAGAAATCGAAATGATAGACCACATCCCCCGCAACAGTACCATACTGATTGACAAGCGCAAATGTCGGACTTGTAACGGTATCAGCCGAACCGAGATACTCCATAATTGCACTTATAAGCGTAGTCTTTCCCGCTCCCATCGCGCCACAGAACGCCACCACATTACGTCCGTCGAGCGACTCTATAACCGCCTCGGCAACACTCTGTAAACCCTCGAGAGAATCTATTGTCAGTTCTTTCATAATCTTCTCTTTTTCCGCACGACAAAGATAGTAAATCTATTTTACAACAGCCTATTTTTAGACCAAAAATAGTTGTATTTCAGCCCGAAAACACTCTTTTGGTCCCATTTTAACGCCATTCGGATAAAAATACCGTCGCTACAACTCTTTTCCGATATATTTGCTACACAAATGTTGGGATAACAGGTTCCACAAAGACGAGATATCAAATTTGTATACATATATTAAAGAAAGAGCAATGAGTAATATCAGTAGCAACAAGACCTCGACTCCGAATGTGGCACGAATAGCCGAGCGCGAGAATACAGGCATACGATCACTTTCACTCTCGCGCATAGCCGTGGGCTTTGTGGTGACGGGAACAAAGTATATCTACAATAACGACCAATTTCATCAGGTAAACGAGGGCGACGTATTTATCCTTGGCTCGGGTTTCCACTACGAGGAGAATATTGTGGGAGCAAACGGACGATTCGAGCAGATAATATTCTACTTCACCGCAAGTATGTTGCAACAGGCCATCTTCAGCCTTAATATCAACTTCGGCCTTTCGTTCACCTCACGCCACTCGTGTCATCAATGTATGGCATACAATTTCGCTACAGCAAAGGCTGATAGCCCACTGCGCAACTTCTTTATGAGTATCGATCTCTCGTTTCGCAACTCGGCAGTGCAGCACAACGATATCGGGCAGTGTCTGAAGTTTAACGAACTCGTATACTTGATCTTATCGGGCGAAGACAACTGCATAAAACGAAAGGTATTGCGCTCTGCAGATACCACGTCGGGCAACTTTATAAATATAATCTACGACAACATATTCAACGATATATCCATCGACGGACTCGCCGAACTTACAAATCGTTCGCTCACCTCTTTTAAGAAGGAGTTCAGACGTATCTTCAACACCTCGCCGCACCAATGGATAATATCACAACGCCTGGATCGCGCAAAGATTATGCTCTCGTCTACAAGTCGCACCGTATCGGAGATTGGTGCAGAGTGCGGATTTACAAATATCTCGCACTTTATAAAACTATTCAAACAACGATACCGCAACACACCTGCCTCGTATCGTCGTATGTATAACACCATAACGGATAACGAATTTCACTCCGCAGTGGGAGAGTGATGATTTTGTCCACAGTATTGTAAAGATTTCGACATCCGCAGGTTAGTGCGAAATTTACCGAATAGAATGATTTTTCATCTTTCGCATCTGCCATATAAATAACACAAACGCAAGGATGATAGAGACAGTATCGGCGATTGGCATTGACACCCACACTCCGAACGCTCCGAGATGACGAGGAAGTGTCCAGAGGAGAGGGAGAAGGAATAGGAGCTGACGGGTGAGGGACACGAAGATTGCAAGAGGGGCTTTACCGATATATTGGAAAAATCCTCCTGCCACAACCTGAAATCCCACAAGCGGGAACATCAGAAGTATAAGTCGCATACCCTGCGATGCAGCATCGACCATAAGCTGCTCGTCACCACCCTTCGAGGAGTCCACAAAGGCGCGAGCAATAAATTGAGGCATTGTCTCACCAAGGATAAAGCCAAAGGTGGCTATAGCAATACCGCAACCGATAGTCATAAAGACCGCTTTGCGAACGCGTGCAAAGTTCTTGGCACCATAGTTATAGCCGACAATAGGTTGCATACCCTGGTTGAGTCCCTGGATGATCATAATGAAGAGGAGTGCAACACGATTGACGATGCCGTATGCACCGACATAGAGGTCGGCAGCACCCTGGTCGCGTGGCACGATATCGTGTGCGCCCGTACCGCCATAACGCAGCATTGCGGTATTCACGAAGGCGGCAACCATCGAGGCGCAGATATTCATCAGGAAGGGGGCAAGACCTATCGAGAGGATATTGCCCACGATACGGATATCGAAGTGGAATGCCTCGCGCTTAAACCGCAGGAAGGAGCTCTTCGAGCAGAAGTGCGAGAGAGCGATCATACAGGCTACGAACTGCGCTATGACCGTAGCTGCAGCTGAACCCCTGATACCCCAACCGAACTTGAAGATAAATAACGGATTGAGCACAAGGTTCACGGCAACCGACGTGAGCATAATTGCCATCGATTTACGCGGATTGCCCGATGCACGGATCATCTCGTTCATACCGAGATAGAGGTGTTGGGTGATGTTTCCGTAGAGGATGATACGCATAAATTGTCGTGCATACTCCAACGTCTCCTCCGAAGCACGACCTCCGCTGAACAAGAGTAAAATCTCGTCCAAAAAGGTGAGCATCACAACCATAATGGTCAATCCGATAACGATGTTGAGCAACACGGCATTGCAGAGTGTCTTTTCGGCTGCAGCCTTATTGCCCTCGCCCAGACGCAACGAGATGCGCGCAGCAGCTCCTACGCCCACCATAGCGCCGAAGGCGGAGCCTATGTTCATAATAGGCATTGTAACTGCCATACCGGCAATTGCGGCACCACCCACACCGTGACCCACGAAGGCACTATCGATGAGGTGATACAACGACGAAGATGCCATTGCAATTATCGCCGGTGTGGCGTAACTGAAGAGCAATTTGCCGATATTATCGGTGCCGAGTGATTGTGTTGCCGATCTGCTCATAGTGGGTACAAAGATACAAAATCTATCGCGATATTGTTTTATATTGTGCAATTTTATTACTTTTGTGTAACTCTATGTTCATTATCGGGTATGAAAAAGATCACTCTTGCTATCGATTCTTTCAAAGGCTCACTCTCGTCAAGCGAGGTTGCCGATGCTTTCGAGCGTGGTTTCCGACGCGCCCTACCCGATTGCGAAATCATAAAAATAGCTATTGCCGATGGAGGAGAGGGCACGACAAAGAGCTTGACCGACACGCTTCGGGGCAATTACATAAATATCGACGTACACGACCCCTTGCTTCGTCCGATAACAACCCGATACGGCACTATTGACAACGGTAAAACTGCCGTTATAGAGTTGGCATCTGCAAGCGGCTTGCCACTCTTGAGCGATGACGAACGCAATCCACTACTCACCTCAACCTTTGGCACAGGCGAGATGATTGCGGATGCCATTCGTCGCGGATGTCGCAAATTTCTGATAGGCATAGGTGGCAGTGCCACAAACGATGCCGGAACAGGATGTCTGCGAGCCTTGGGATTTCGTTTTTTGGATAGCAAGGGCGAGGAGTTGCAGGGTGGCGGAGAGATACTCGAACGGATATGCTCGATTGACAGCAGGTCGGTACTGAGCGAAGTGGCAGAGTGCGACTTTGTTGTGGCGTGCGACGTTACAAACCCCCTATACGGCGCAATGGGCGCAGCGCAGATCTTTGCTCCTCAGAAAGGTGCCGACCAGGAAATGGTCGAGCAACTTGATCGCGGATTACGCAACTTTGCCCGCGTAGTCGAGAAGTACAACGGCTCGAAGATTAGCGAGGTAGAGGGCGCAGGTGCAGCAGGAGGATTTGGCGGAGGAGTCATGGCTCTGCTTAATGCCCGATTGGTACGGGGTATAGATATGGTGTTGGAGGCGATGCAGTTCGACAAGATGATAGCTCACTCGGATTTGGTCGTCACGGGCGAAGGTCGCATCGACAATCAATCCCTTATGGGAAAGGCTCCGAGCGGAATAGTCGCAGCCGCTACAGCGCAGGGCATACCTACCATTGCCATTGCCGGCAGCGTAGTATGGAGCGAGGAGCTGCGAAATAGCGGATTTGCCGCTATTGAGGTGGTAACTCCCGAAGGTATGTCGATTGAGGATGCTATGAATCCCCTCATAGCACGAGAAAACATCAGCCGCACTGCTTTTCGGATAGCAACGAGATTTTTAGAAAATTAACCGATGGTGGCAATAACGAGGTCGCCATCTCTCGCAAGAGAAACCTCGACAATTGCACCATCGCAGATGGTTGCCTCTATCACACTGTCAGCCAATCGATAAGCACCTATCCTGATATCCTTAACAAGGTCGAGCGCACCACGTCTATAATATTTGTATAGCGCCTCCTTCGCGCACCACATCTCGGCATAGAGGTCATACTGCTCTGCCAGATCCTGCTCCGAAGGTGAGAGATAGCGTTCGGCAACCTTACGAAAATCGCGATCTCCGTGTTCGATATCCACCGCACAACGAGTTGCAGAGAATATCACAGCCACAACTCCTCGGCTATGAGATACACCGATTGATACATCAGGGATATTGACGCAAGGAGCACCATATTCGTCGTAGGATATCACAACCTCGGCACCCAACTCTCTTCGTACAATGGCACGCCAAGCCAACGCCTCGCATCGACGGTTTGCGTGCGAGAAGCCCTGTGCTATAGCAACATCCTCTGGGTGGGAGATTGCGAGAAGTGCCCCCTCGGAGTCGATATTCTCTACGATGAGACGACTACTCATTGTTTTTGACGATAATCTTGATCTTATCTATGCGGTGTCCCTCGAGTGTATCGACAATGAAACGAATGCCGTGCGCCGACACCTCGTCACCCTTCTTCAAGAAGTTGCGATTTATCTCGAGCATCAATCCCGCAACGGTTTCGGCACGTCCCTGCACATCCTCGAAGATGTCGTCATCGAGGTCGAGCACTCGTATCACATCGACAATATGAGTCTTGCCCTCGAAGAGGTAGGTATTCTCATTCAAACGACGATAGAACGATTCATCAACATCGCTCTCGTCCGATATTTCGCCTACCACCTCCTCCAAGATATCCTCCAACGAGATGAGTCCCTGCGTTGCTCCATATTCATCAACCACAATGGCCATATGGAACTTCTGACGCTGAAAATCCTCGAGTACGGAATTGACCTTTTTGTGCATAGGAACAAAGTATGGTTCACGAATAAGACGTTGCCATCCGAACTCGTCGCCTTTGGAGATATGTTCAAGCAGGTCCTTCACAAAAAGCACACCCTTGATATGGTCTAAATCCTCGTCGTAGACTGGCAGACGCGAATGTCCCGTCTCGGTGATAACATCCTTAACCTCGGTAAATGTCATAGTTTGCTCCACCGCCTTGATATCGATGCGCGGACGCATAATATCCTCAACCTCGCGCGAGGCGATACCCACAATTCCCGATAAGATCTTCTGCTCCTCACTCTCCGGCTCGGTGGTCATATCCACAGCATCTGCCAACTCCTCGATAGAGATATTGTCATTGTTGGTCAGATTCATCTTTCCGAAGCGGCCTCCCGTTCTGATAAGGATGTAGGACAACGGATAGAAGACCCAGCGCAGAATAGAGAGCAGCTGTGCAAAAGCTAAAGCCACCTTCACGTTCTTCGTTTGCGCAACTATCTTCGGCAAAATCTCACCAAAAAGAAGCAACAAGAAGGTTACTAATACGCCCGTAAACAAGAACTCGATAGTGTCGTTATTGAACTTCAACATCGAGTGTACGACCTTCGACGAGCATATTACAATGGAGATATTCACAAGGTTGTTCACCACCAAGATCGTAGCCAAGAGCGAATCGCTATTTTTGAGCAATTTGAGCACACTCTCCGAAGCCAACGAACCACGCTGTCTAATGGAACGCAAATCCGACGGTTGCAACGAGAAGAAAGCAACCTCCGATGCCGACATTATACCCGACGCCAGCAACAACAGTACCGTCACGACCATCAACATCACCACCTCGGGCGAACATCCCATGTACTCTATAAAATTCATCCGTTATAACTCCTCTACTGATATAAGTTTTAGAACAAAGCCGGCATATCTGCACTGTTGTTCTCCTCCTCTTTCTCCTTTTCGATGCCACCTATTGGGCGTGCCTTGACTGCTGTGCTCAGCGTAATGCCGTGCTTGATATAGGCAGGTACACGCTTGCACTCCTCAATCTCGACGAAATTACGCACCGGACGCGCAATAGGCGACGGAGCAGGTCGGAACTTTGGCGTAGCGGGTGCCGGCGCAGCATTCGTCTTCTCGTCTTGTGCGGTTTTTTGCGCGATGGTCTGAGGCGGAACATTCTTTACTACCTCAGGCTCATTCTTGATAACTACAGGACGACTCAGCGGATCATTATCGAAGCCGGTTGCCACAACGACAACCTCCATCTCGTCCTCGTTGAGATTAGGTTTGATACTCATACCCCAAATAATATTGGTGTATTGGGCATTACCCTTCTCGTCCTCGGTCTTGGCATAGTACTGAACACGGTCACGTACACGGTGAGCCTCGTTGAGGGTCAAGCCCTCCGAGTTCGACACCGAGATATTTATCAGCACGTTGCGCGAGCCGCTAATCGACACATCGCCAAACAATGGCGAGCTTAAAATCTTGTCCACAACATTCTCGGCACGATCCTCACCCGTCTCGGTAGCTACGCCCATAATAGCACTACCGCTGCCACGCATCACTTTGCAGACATCGGCAAAATCGACGTGTACAAGGTTTGACTTGTGGGTGATAATCTCGGCAATACCCTTTGCTGCAAATGCCACTACATCATTGGCTCTATCGAAAGCCTGGCTTGCCGGAAGATGTCCATAGAGTTCGTTGATGGCATCGTTGCTCAAGATAATCATCGCATCGACATACTTACGCAGCTTCTCGATACCCAAAGCTGCCTGCTGGGTTCTGAGCGAGCCCTCATTCTTTGGAGGTGTAGTCACAATGGCTACGGTAAGGATATTCATCTCGTGAGCCAGCTCGGCAATGACATGTGAGGCACCCGTTCCGGTTCCTGCACCCATTCCCGCAGCCAAAAAGAGCATCTGTGTTCCGCGAGCCTTGAACAGATCGCGCACCTTATCCAACGAAGCCATTGCACACTCGGCACCACGCTCCCAATCGTTACCCGCTCCAAGACCATCATCTCCGAGGAGGATTCTGTTCTCCTCGGCAATATGCAACTTATCGAGGTCCGACTGGTCGGTATTGCAGGCTGCCAGATTAACTCCTTCGATCTGCATCTGCCACATATGCTCGATAGCATTGCCACCTGCACCACCAACTCCCATCGCCATAATGCGCGACGGTTGGCTCTTCATCGAAACAAGATCGTTTAATATGCTGTGATTCTCCATTTAGTATCCTCCTATCTAACTAAATATATTGGTCATCGCTGTTGAATATGCCGTCAATAGTCTCGCGAATTCTCTCCATAAAGCTTCGCTTCGGCGTCTTCTTGACAACATTATCCTGCGGTTTCTTATTGTCGATAATCTCCGGCTTCTTCTCCTGCTCCTCCTGCTGTTCCTCCTTTTCAGGGGTTACATTCTGCGTAGGATCATTAGGTTCAGGTGTATGCTCGGGCTCCTGTTCAGGCCTCTCCTCTATAATAGGCTTATCCTCCTCCTTTGGTTCCAATGGTTTAGGCTCGACCTTCGGTGTCACCGGCATCGGCTCGAACTTTGGCATCAAAGGATTCTGCTCGGGAACTTTGGTATTCGCATCCTCCCTCTTCATTGCGGAGGTTTCGCAAGCATTATGTTTCGCACCATAGATCAAAAGTCCCAAAACCACCGACTGTGGGAAGGCAACAACCTTCTCCTGCGACTCATCGTCCAATCCATTGAGCGTATAGCCCAAGCGCACCTCCATACTCAACTCGCGAGCAAAAAGTTCCTCTATATTCGAGAGGTATGCCGAACCTCCCGTAAGGACCACTCCGCATGGAATCTGCGAGGTAAACTTCGCAGCCTTCAGCTCTCGCGAGACAAAGGCAGCTATATCTTTCAATCGCTCCTCGGCAATCTCGGCGATATTGCGCTGAAGAATCTGCTTCTTGGCGTGTCCCGTAGTCTTAACAGGTATCGAGATATCTTCGGCCACCCCCTCAGCCGTAGCCGAACCGTATCTTCTCTTGAGAAGGTCGATATCCTTCTTTGGTATACGCAAGAACTCGCGCAAGTCGTTGTTGATGCTCGAAGCGCCAATCGGCAACGACGAGAAGTACCACAACTTACCCTCCTGAACAATTGAGATATCGGTCAAATCGCTACCTATATCGACAATCATTGCTCCCTCGTTCATCTCGTGCTCGTTAAGCAACAATTGTGGCAGAATGGTAGGATTTACGCACAAGCCATCGACCTTGAGTCCGGCATAGTGCATAGCTCGATTAACCAAATCGACCTGCTGCTTGCCAACCATCACAAAGAGATATGTGGCAGCAAGTTTACGTCCATAGGCACCTATCGGGTTCTTGACATTCTGACGGTCATCAATACGATAGCGAAGCGGCATTCGGGCTATAATCTCATCGCCTCCTCCCGGTACCACCATATCGATACGCGAAGTAAGTTCGCGCATCTCCATCTCGGTCACACAGGCTGTGTGGCTGTTGATATCGACATAATCCTCGTATCGCACACAATAGACCGACTTGCCCGACACACCTACATAGGCGGAGTTCAGGTTTCGCCCGAGGTCCTCCTCCAATGCCTTTTTAGCACTGTCGATAGCCTTGCCGAGATCAACGTAGTTGAGAATATCGCCATTCTTGACACAATCCTCAATCTCCTGCACCTCGACTCCCAGAACCGACACCTCGCCATTCTCCTTGCGAACGCCCACTGCAACAGCGACATTCGAAGAGCCTATATCTATTCCGACTATGTAATCTTTCTTCTCCATATCTATTTTGTGCATACCACCTGTTTTCTGTATCTTACATCAACCGTTTTGAACCTATCCCAACCCATACGGGAGAGTCCGTTGTCGTAGAAGTTCTTCAACTTCGATAGCTTCTGTTCGCTCTCGGCAAGCGTTCCGAACTCAATAACAAAATCGCCACTGCGCGGCATTAGGCGCAGTGAAATTTCTCCCCGATTGGTCGTATCTGCCACGAATTGCACCACCTCGGCACTCCAAAATGGATGCTCCTCGACTTGCGATACAAAGTTAATGAGATTAGTAAAATCATCACAACTTTTCAGCAACTTTTTTTTGCGTTTTTCTATAAGTTGCTGTCGCTTTTCGAGTTGCGCTCGTCGTCCTTGCAAGACCTTCATTCTACCCTCGAGCTTCTTCATACTATGCCTGATACCTATCCTGCGGAATTTGTGACTCTCGTCCGACTCGAAAAGCTTCTTTTGCGACTCCTTCTTCAAACTCGAGATACTATCCCTGCACGACCTTCTCTCCTTGTTCAGGCCGGCAAACTCCTCGTTCAACGCCACAATCTTCTCATCCTCCTTCGCCTGCAACATCGCATAGTAATCGGCAATGGAGCCTTCGTATGTCGGAGGGAAGAGAGGTTTGTAACTACCCGTCACAACCGCCGTATAGTAGGCTGCCCCTTGTGGCGAACGGAACAGATCTCCATCGTATGTGACATACGAATTCATACCTCCGCACAGCAGTCGCATCACAGGTTTGTGCTGCGTAATCTCGATATGAGCCTCGCCCGAATATGAGACATATACATCGACATCGCGCACAAAGCCGTTTTTGGCAATACACTCCGACACCTTCACCGCATCGACACTATCGACGAGAGCCTCCTCAATTTTAATCTTACTTCGCTGCAACTGTTGGCGTATATAGTCCGAGG
The DNA here is from genome assembly GCA_045576755.1 of Alistipes sp. GTDB lineage: Bacteria > Bacteroidota > Bacteroidia > Bacteroidales > Rikenellaceae > Alistipes. The sequence continues at coordinate 1,085 of JAZNHC010000160.1, read as the reverse complement.
AGGTAAACCTATGCAGCTCCGAGTCGTCATCTACCGAGATGAATAACTGCTCGACCTTCTGCTTTTCGCGATGTTTACGCACCAAATTCGCAGCAAAGCAGATGTAGGCTGCAACTGCGCCTAAAACTACCAACACTCCGAATATATTAACTATCTTACGCCACATATCTCTTCAGTTGTTAGCAATTTGCCTTCAACTTAATTGTCTGAGCAAGAGCCTCGCAACAAGCATCTATATTGCCTGCTCCGAACGACACCACAACATCCGTATCCATCTCGCCTATCGTCTGCGCCAACACCTCGCGCTCGACAATACGGCAAGGTTTTGTCACAAGGTCGGCAATTATCTCGGTGTTGATACCCTCGATAGGCAATTCACGCGCCGGATAGATTGGCAACAACACCACCTCATCCGCCTCGCTCAACGCCTCGGCAAACTCCACGTAGAGGTCGCGTGTGCGTGTATAGAGGTGCGGCTGGAATATCGCCGTAACCTTGCGCGAAGGGAACATCTGCTTGACCGAAGTAATCGTTGCCGCCAACTCACGCGGATGATGAGCGTAGTCGTCCATATACACAGCTTTCGGCGTATTCACATAGAACTCGAATCTACGCTTCACACCCGAAAACTCTTTCAGTGCCTTTCGCAGTGCGTCGCACTCCTTGATATCGCGCTCCACCGACCAAAGCAACGCCACCGCGGCCACCGAATTTTCGATGTTTACCCAGCCTGGGATGCCGAGTGTACAACCTTCGATAACGCCCGTAGGAGTTACGATATCGTAGCGGTAGTAGCCACCATCGAGCAACTCCACATTCTTGGCATAGAAGTCGCACTCCTCGTTGTAGGAGTAGCGATATACCGAAATCTTCTCGTTCGTAATAGCTACATCGACGCCCTTTTTGATAATCAGCACGCCCCCCTCCTTAATCTGCGAGATAAACTGCGAGAATGCCTCCTTGACCTTCTCGTGGGTGCCGTAGATATCGAGGTGATCGGCATCGGCCGAAGTAACCACCGCAGCGTCGGGATAGAGTTGCAGGAACGAACGGTCGAACTCGTCCGCCTCAACAACAAATCTGTC
>JAZNHC010000159.1:0-60549 GCA_045576755.1 Alistipes sp. | reverse complement strand
GATGTTCGTAATGTTCTTCTTTATTATGACCTTTATGCTGATGAGTGGCCTGCTCACGCCCGTTGATTCGATGCCTGTGTGGGCGCAACACTTCACGCTCATACTACCTCCACGGTACTTCGTTGAGATTCTGCGCTCGGTATATTTGAAGGGAACCACCATTGCCGAGCTGTGGACAAACTACGCCGCCCTTGGCATCTTCGTCATCATCTTCAACACTCTCGCCGCCCTCACCTACAAAAAGCAGGCGTAGAAGTATCATCTACCAAATAAGGGGTACCCAATACTGGTACCCCTTGTTATTTTGCTTCAACCTCGGTAATAAAACGCTTAACCGCATCGAGGCTATCGACCTTCACGATGCGACCATCACACTCCAAATAACCGCTCACAACCTTTTGCGTCGAGGCTGGCTTGAATAGCTCCGAAACCTCAACGCCCAATATCTCCGCCACCTCGGTAAGTCGAGAGAGGGTCGGATTTCCGTTGAGGCGATAATGCAATTATATTACGAGGTGTTGAATGACCTTCGAAAGGAGAACGCTCGTGATATTCGTAGCGTGATTGATAAATTGGACGGCGAGATACGAGAAATCAACGAGCGAATGAATAAGATTGAAGATAAGTACCTCGATGGCGAAATTGATAAAGAAGCCTATAACCGTATGATTAACAGGCAGAAACAACAATTAAAGTCTATCGAGGATAGAAGGGAGTTGCTTGAAACCCCGAACCGTGGTCGTGTCGAACAGCAGTTGAAGTACTCTATGAGTCTGATAGACAATATAGATAGGTTCTTTCAATATGCCCCTGCGGAGGCGAAAATCAGGGCGTTAAGTTCGATTTTCTCAGGAAAATTGGAGTTTGATGGAAATTTTTTTCGAACTGAAAACCTTAACAGTGTGCTTGCTCTAATATATCAGCAAACCAATGAGTTACGAAATCCTAAAAAAGAAAACGGGGAAAATCTTTCGACTTTCCCCGCTTCAGTACCCAGAGCCGGGGTCGAACCGGCACAGGGGTGAACCTACTGGTGTTTGAGACCAGCGCGTCTACCGATTCCGCCATCTGGGCTTCTGCCGATGCTCTTTCGAGCGGTTCAGCGGTGCAAAGGTATAAATAATTTTTTGATTTACAACCCAAACCCAAAAATTTTCGCATTTTTTTGTAGTTTTGTGGTGGTAAGTTGCGTCTAATGAGCAAAGAGGCGGTTGAAAAACCACATAAATTCAAACGAAAAGATGAAAGGTTCCGAAAAAGAGTTTGCCCAAATTGTGAGGGAGCACAAGACGACCATCTACACAGTCTGCTATATGTTCTCCAAGGATAAGGAGGAGGTAGAGGATCTCTTCCAAGAGGCTCTGATTGCGCTGTGGCGCGGATTCGAGGCGTTCCGGGGTGAGTGCAATGTCCGTTCGTGGATATATCGTGTATCGCTCAACACCTGCATCAGCGCAGAGCGCAAAAAGCGTCGTCGTGCCGATGCGGTGCATCTCGATATGAACATCAACCTCTTTTCTGATACCGACAACGACAGTCGTCAGGCGCAGATGTTGCGAGAGCGCATCGGCAGGTTAGGGGTTTTTGACCGCGCAATAATCTTGTTGTGGCTCGAGAATCTATCCTACGAGGAGATTGGTGCCATTGTCGGCATCACAGCCAAGAATGTATCGGTGCGCCTTGTGCGCATACGCGAGCAACTTAAAAATATGTCGAACGAATAACCCTTGAAGCTATGAATATTATCGAAATGAACGAGATGAACGAAATGCGCGAGCAACTCTCAATACTGAAAAAACGCCTTGAAGGTCAGCAGATTGTAAATGATCGCCTTATAAAGGAGGCGATGTCGCGCAAGTTGTCGGCACTGAACAACAGCGCGGTATGGATATGTATTGTGTGCCTCGTAATGATACCGTTGGGATATTTCAATTTTAAGAATGTGGGGATGTCTGAGGCGTTCTGCATCGCCACTTCGCTACTCTTTGCCATTTGCCTTGCTGCTATGATTATCAGCCACTATCGCATCCACAAGCGCGATATCTTTTCGGGAAATTTGGTGACGGTCTATAAGGAGGTTGCCCGAATGAAGAAGATCTACAAGAATTGGCACTATTGGTCGATTCCGATGGTGATAGTGTGGTTTGGCTGGATGGAGTACGAAATCTATATAAACCTTGCCAACGAGGATATGACCGCTTTGTTGATGATTAGCGCAAGTGGTATTTTCGGCGGAATCATAGGTGGAATTGTGGGTTTGCGCATCCACAAACGCACACTCCGTACAGCAGACGATCTGCTGCGTCAAATCGAGGAGTTACAAAAGCAGGATTAGGCTCTAAATCAACTCTTTGAGAGCTGCATAAAGACGTTGAACGGGGAGCCCCATAACGTTGTAGAACGAGCCTTCGATGCGTTCGATGGCGGTGTAGCCGATCCACTCTTGAATACCGTATGCGCCCGCTTTATCAAGTGGGCGATACTTTTCTATATAGTATGCAATCTCTTCGTTTTCGAGGGTGCGGAAGGTGACCAAACTCTCTGCCGAAAACGACACAGTGCGCGAAACGGTACGCAGTGTCACGCCCGTTACAACCTTGTGCGTTGCCCCCGAAAGTGCCTTCAACATTCTCTCTGCATCGGCATTATCCTTGGGTTTGCCGAGGATTTCGCAATCGGCTATGACTACCGTGTCGGCAGTCAGCAGGATATCCCCCTCGGCAAGAGCGTGGGGGTAGGCGTTGCTTTTTAGTTGCGAGAGATATTCCGCAACCTTGTCGGCTGCAAGGTCGGCGGGGTAGTGCTCCTCGCACTCGAATTTCTCGGCAAGGGTAAAATCGAGGTCGCACGCGGCGAGCAACTCGCGTCGGCGAGGTGATGCCGAGGCGAGAATTAGTCTATGATTTTGTAGCTTATCTTTCAGTAACATAGCAGTTTATCTTCTTCTAAATTCGGAACAGATGACTGCCGTAGCCACCGCCACATTCAGCGACTCCGAGCCACAACGATCTGCCGGAAAAGGTGGAATAAGCAACTTGTGCGACACGGCATTGGCAACCTCTGCAGAGATGCCCTGCCCCTCGTTGCCCATAACGATTATGCCCGCCTTGTCGAGTTGTGCAGAGTAGATGTTTTCACCCTCGAGGAATGTTCCGTAAATCTTTGTATCGTGCTGTGATGCAAGCCATTGAGCGAGGTTTGTATAGTGAACGCGAACACGCAAAATAGCCCCCATCGTCGCCTGCACAACCTTGGGGTTGAAACAGTCGGCACTATCCTCCGAGCAGACGATATCCGAGATTCCGAACCAGTCGGCAAGTCGAATTATTGTGCCGAGGTTACCCGGATTCTGCACGCGGTCGAGAGCCAAAACGAGGTTTTTATTGGGCTTCACAGTGGCGAGGTCGCACGACGGCAACTCCACCACCGCCAAGACCGAATTTGCGGTTTTGAGTTGCGAAATTCGCTCCATCTCCTTCGCAGAGACGACCTCTCCCTCGTCGAAGATTGGTTTGGTCTGCAGGATGCGACGGATGCGTAGCGACGAGTTGCGAATCTCGCCAACAAGTTTCTCGCCTTCGGCAATAAATGCCCCCAACTCCTCGCGGCCATGCTTGGTCGCAAGTGATTTAATATCAAGTATTTCTGCGCGTGTAATCATTTTTTTAGCGAGTAATTACTCAATTTTGTACTTTTCTCCTTCGCGGGCGATATCGGTTTCGGGGAAAATGGCTCTTGCCTCCGCCAATAGCGGCTCCTTATCCTTGTAGCGCGACGAGAAGTGACCGATAAGCAATTTTTTTGCCCCTGCGGCAAGTGCCGTTTTCGCGGCATCAACCGAGGTGGAGTGTCCTCGCTCTTTGGCATCGCGCTGATGTTCGGCTCCGTATGTCGCTTCGTGGTAGAGCATATCCACCCCTGCCACATATTTCGCCACCGCACCCGAACGATTTGTGTCGGAGCAGTAGGCATACGACTGCGGTGGGTGTGCCACAAAGGTTATACGCTCATTCGGAAGTACCGTGCCATCCTCCAACTCGATGTCGGCACCCTCCTTTGCTGCTACTATCTGCTTGATAGATAACCCATAACGCTCTATAGCAAACTTGTTTACGTTGCGCGGTAAAGGTTTTTCGCGAAAGAGGTATCCCGAAGTCGGTACGCGATGGCGAAGGGGTATGCTCCACACCTCCAACGTGCGATTTTCGAAGATTATTTGATGCTTCGTGGTGTCGACCTCCACCCACTCAACCTCGTAAGGTAGCTCCTTGTCAAAATAGCGGAGGTGACACTCTAAAATTTCACCAAATGGGCGTGGTGCATATATCGTAAGGGGGGTCTTTTTGCCATAAAGACCAAGTGTCGAAATCAGTGGAAAGAGTCCGAAGCAGTGGTCGCCGTGCAGGTGCGATATGAAGACTGCGCGTAGTCGCAACGGATTGATGCCGCAGCGGAACATCTGCTGCTGCACACCCTCTCCCGCATCGACTAAATAGTACTGCTCGTTGCAGTTTACCACCTGAGCCGAGGGGTGTCCGCTTGCTGTCGGCTTGGCTGATGCCGCACCGAGGATTGTTACGCTAATCATCTCTGCTGTTAGTTTTTTCTGTTTTCCGGAACTCCCACCCTTATCACGGTGCAACACAATTAAGGGTAATTAACGGCCAGTAATGGCCAGTAAAGAAGAGCGCTATACCCTTACTAGCCTTTAATAGCCCTTACTTGCCCTTATTGGCCGTTATTAATTACTATTTCTGCGAGGCGAGCCAGCGTTCTGCATCAAGAGCCGCAATACATCCCGAACCTGCCGCTACAATAGCCTGGCGGTAGTGTGGATCTCGTACGTCGCCCGCTGCGAAGATGCCCTCAACCGAGGTCTTCGATGTTCCCGGCTCCACTACGATATAACCCTGCTCGTCGAGTTCGACTTTGCCCTTAACCAACTCGGTGTTAGGGTGATGTCCGATAGCGAGGAAGAAGCCCGAGATTACGATATCGTACTCCTCGCCGTCGCCCTTGCGGAGACGGGCGCCCGTCACACCATCCATATCGCCCAACACCTCGACGGTATTATGCTCGAAGAGAACTTTGATGTTCGGAGTGTTGAATACGCGCTCCTGCATAGCCTTCGATGCGCGGAGGAAAGGCTTGCGCACGATGAGGTATACCTGACGGCAGAGCGATGCGAGGTAGGTAGCCTCCTCGCACGCGGTGTCGCCACCTCCCACAACGGCAACATCCTGCTTGCGGTAGAAGAATCCGTCGCAGGTGGCGCAGGCACTCACACCCATACCGCGGAACTTGCGCTCCGATTCCAAACCGAGATACTTTGCCGATGCTCCTGTGCAGATGATAACAGCCTCTGCCCCAATCTTTTTCTCGCCATCTATGGTGAGCACAAACGGACGCTTCGAGGTGTCGATGTCGGTGATGATGCCGGTGCGAACATCGGCTCCGAGGCGCAAAGCTTGTGCACGGAGGTCGTTCATCATCTCGGTACCTTGAACGCCATCGGGATATCCCGGGAAGTTCTCTATTTCGGTGGTTGTTGTAAGCTGACCTCCGGGCTCGATTCCCTCGTACAAAACGGGGTTGAGCGCAGCACGCGCAGCGTAGATGGCAGCGGTGAATCCCGCAGGACCGCTACCGACGATAAGTACTTTTGCCTTCTCCATATTTTTTGAATTTTTGTTGTTTTTCACCATTATACCGCAAAGGTAATAATTCTAATGGAAAAGTGAAAGCCGAGTTCTGAATTTTGGAAATTTGGCGGTGCAAAAAATGGGGTGTGTTTGCAAAAACAAAAAAAAATATCTATATTTCGGACTGTAATGTGTCTATTTTCGGGTTGGAACGAACCGAAAAAAGCACTTAAGCATTTGCTAATTAGTCGTTTGTGGGTGTTTTTGGGCTTTTGGATGAGGAGGACACAACCGAGCAGATTCGGAAAATTTTTTACAAAAATACATAACTAACAACTAAAATTTTAATTTATTAAAAACTATGAAAAAATTATTTTTGGTTTTGGCAGCTGCCGCAATGACTTTCGGCACTGCAATCGCACAGAATGCTGAGCCTGCAAAGGCAGCAGAGCAGCCTGCAGCTGAGGTTGTAGAGAATGCAGAGGCTCCGGCAGCTGAGGCAACAGAGGCTGTAGCAGAGGCTACCTTGAACGCAGAGACTGATCTCGCAGGTGACACTCTTCACTATGTTTTGATGCAGAAGTTCCTCGAGGGAGGTTGGGGATGGATGCTCCCAATCCTCGTAGTATTGGTTCTCGGTATGGCAATCGCTATCGAGCGAATCCTCTTCCTTTCGCTCTCTACTATCAACACAAAGAAGTTCATCGCTAAGGTTGAGGCTGCTTTGGTTGAGGGTGGCGTAGAGGCAGCTAAGGAGGTTTGCCGCAACACACGTGGTCCTATCGCATCGATCTTCTATCAGGGTCTCGATCGCTACCACCTTGGTCTCGACGCAGTTGAGAAGGCTGTAGTATCTTACGGATCGGTTCAGACAGGTCGTTTGGAGTCGGGTCTTGGTTGGTTGTCGTTGTTCATCTCGCTCTCGCCATCACTCGGATTTATGGGTACAGTCGTTGGTCTCGTTCAGTCGTTCGACTCGATCCAGGCAGCAGGTGATATCAGCCCGGCACTCGTAGCAGGTGGTATGAAGGTGGCCCTCTTGACTACCCTCCTCGGTCTGATCGCGGCTATGGTACTCCAGGTGTTCTACAACTTTGTTATCGTTAAGATTGACGGTATGGTTAATGAGATGGAGGATGCTTCGATCTCTTTGACAGATATCCTCACTGCTTATAGCAAGAAATAATTTAACAGACAAAGAATAGTACACAGTACACAAAACGAATATTATGAAAACAGTATTGAAAGTATTGCTGTGGGTTCTTATCGGTATAACTGCAGGCTTGGTAGGCTGGGCAGTTTATACGGGTGGATCTGATGAGGCTATCAGCTACAACCTCATTTGGGGTTATGGCTTGCTTGCTCTTGCTGTGGTAGGAGTCCTCTGTGCCGCCCTTGTCGATACGTTTACCCATCCGGCAGGATTAGTAAAGACACTTCTCGGATTAGTTATAGTAGTAGCAGTTGTTGGTACATCGGTTGGTTTGGTATTGAGCCACGACATTCTTCCTGTGCCAAACTCTGCCGGAGGTGTTTTCGACAATCCTTTTGAGTTGAGAATCTCCGAGATAGGAATCTATGTAACATACATCGTATCGGCTATTGCCATCTTGGTTGTGGTTTACGATGTACTTAGCGGACTTGTTCGCCGAGTAATTAAGTAGAGGTAAAGAGTATTTATGGCTAAAAATAAGAATATACCTGAAATCAATGCCTCATCGCAAGCGGATATCGCATTCACCGTGCTGATCTTCTTCCTTGTGGTTTCCACAATGGATATCGACACAGGTTTGGTGCGTATGTTGCCACCGATGGCAGACCCGAAGGTAAAGCAGGAGGATATCAAGGTGAAGGAGCGAAACCTTCTCCTGGTATTCGTGTCCGGCTCGGGTAGCATTATGGCAGGAGGCAAGGTTATTTCGTTGAACGCCTTGAAGGATAAGACTAAGGAGTTTATCCTCAATGCTAACGACGACAAGGACCTTCCCGAGAAGAAGATGACCAATATCGATATGCCTGACGGTTCGAAGTGGTCATATCCTGTTAGTGAGGGCGTGGTTTCGTTGCAGAACACCCGTGATACAAGTTATCAGGTCTATATGCAGGTGCAGAACGAGCTTACCCGAGCATTCAACGAGGTGCGTGACGAGGTTGCCATGGCAAAGTTTGGCAAGAAGTTTAACGATCTCGGCGAGGATGAGCGCAAAGTAATAACCAAGGCAATTCCAATGAAGATTTCGGAGGCAGAGCCGCGTAAAAAGATTAGATAGTATGGCAGTAATGAAGAAAAAGGGCGAGCGCTCAGTGCCTGCGATGTCTACAACATCGTTGCCCGACGTTGTGTATATTATCTTGTTCTTCTTTATGCTCTCGACTTCGATGCGCGATCAGGAGTTGCTCGTAAGTTACAAGCTGCCTGAGGCTACCGAGGTGCAGAAGCTCGAAAAGAAGAATTTGGTGTCGTTTATTCACATCGGTGTTCCGGTTGTGAGCAGACAGGCTAAGTTTGGTACAGCTCCGCGTATTCAGTTGAACGACTCGTACAAGACAACCAAGGACATCTTGGACTTCGTTGCCGGTGAGCGCGACAACTTGAGTGAGTCGGACCGCGCGCAGATGACCATCTGTTTGAAGGCGGACCAAAATACCAAGATGGGTGTTATCGCCGACGTTAAGCAGGAGCTTCGTCGTGCTAATGCCTTGAAGTTGTCCTACGGTGCATACAAGGTGACTAACTATTAGTCTAATACCTTTTGTAAATAATCAATAGAGGCGCAACCAATTCGGCTGCGCCTCTGTTTTTGTGTTGGGGAGGGTTGAAGGTATAGTGAAAAACCGCTCGTCGCCCATTAAAGCTTCTGATTTTTGTAGGCATCCACCGCCTTCTGTACCTCACCGTGGATAAGCAACAGAGCCTTCGCCTCTTCGTATGGCAGTCCCAACTCCTCGACCAACATTCGGGTTCCGCGATCTACCAACTTCTGATTTGAGAGCTGCATGTTGACCATCTTATTGCCGCGCACACGACCCAAGCCGATCATAATCGAGGTGGTAATCATATTGCAGATAAGCTTCTGCGATGTTCCCGACTTCATGCGCGACGATCCGGTAACGAACTCGGGACCGACAACCGGAGTTATAGGAATCTCGGCAACCTCGGTGATAGGAGATCCCGGATTTGATGTGATGCAGGCGGTCAAAAGGCCACGTTTGCGAGCCTCCTTAATAGCTCCAATAACGTATGGGGTGGTACCCGATGCAGCCACACCTACGAGGGTATCTTTATCGGTCACATCGAACGCTTCGAGATCCTTCCAACCCTGCTCGGCATTATCCTCGGCACCCTCTATGGCGCGACGTATAGCCGAGTCGCCACCTGCGATAATGCCTACCACAAGCGATGCGGGCATTCCGTATGTAGGCGGAATCTCCGATGCATCCACAATGCCCACTCTACCACTCGTTCCCGAGCCCATATAGAATAGTCTTCCGCCCTGTTTCATTCTCTCTGTAGCACCAACCACCAACTTCTCGATAGCGGGGATAACCTCCTGCACAGCATCTGCCACCTTGTGGTCCTCCCTGTTTATGCAGGTCAATATCTCCAATGGCGACATTTTCTCCAAATCATTGTAGAGCGATGGTTGCTCTGTAATCTTTATATAGCTCATGGCAATATATGTTTAATTGTTATTATTAAAAAGTTCGATAATAATCGTCGAGCACCCCTTGATAGGAAGGCTTTTTGTCCATTCGTTACCCTCGGTAGGCCACTCCTCTACAACCTTGCCATTTACGAGCATTGTGCCCTCCTTCTTCAGGCCAAGTTCTGTAGGGTTTATGCTGAATGACATCTCCTTCGTCTCTTCGCTGATATTTACGAAGGTGAGCAAAATATTGCCCTCCTTGTTGCGCCAAGCCGACGAATAGAGCATAGGAGCCTTATTCTTGTGTGGGAAGAGGTTTGTGCCCTTGGTCTTGTAGCCGTAGGTGGACATCTGCGCAATATCAATCTCCTCGGAGTAATCGTTTGCCAACTTCGGGGCACGCATCATCTTTCCATATTGCAGGTACTCTTTATACTCCTTACGCTTGGCGACCAGCTCTTTGATAAATTGCATCTCGAGAGGTCGAGCCTTACGTGCAAAGGCGTGATAGTTCACAATCATAGGTTGTATGCCCCAAACAAAGGTGCGCGCCTGCTCCATACGTAGCTGTGTATTGTACTTTGCAGGTAGCAATGTCTCGGTGTTATGTGAGCGGAACTCCTTCGGCCATAACTCATCGTAAGGCGGATAGGTGAAGCCTCCGAAGTTACCGAAAGTGATAGCATTTTCGTGATATACAGCATTGAAAAGCGGAATTACCGACGAGCTGGAGACACCTCTCATACGCTCACGGCTGCCCTCGAGTGTGAGGAAGCCGTCGAGGTGTGCCATCCAATCCTCGCCCGAGCCCTCGCCCGTAAGGATAGGGTTGGTGTCGGGGGTCTTTTCGCGGATGCGCTCCACGAGCTTCAGGTAGCCCTTCACCCAATAGTTGCCACCGCCCACCGAGTGTCCGTGGTTAGGGTTGTAGCACCAATAGTGCAGACACGCCTGATCCATATATACGCCCGTACAACCATAATCATTCACCACCGTATCGCAGAGGTCGGAGTATTTCTCGCGCCAAAACTCCTGCGACATACACATCGGAGTTATAGGGTTGCCGGTAAAGGCGTTGTAGACGTGTGCGTGGGTCGAACCATCAGCCTTGCGAGCGACATATTGCTCGATATTCTGCTCTTTCCACGATTTGCGCGACTCGCCCCACTGTATGGAGTTCATATATGGAGTCATATTTATACCCTTTGCCTTCGCCTCTGCCACAGCCTTCACGAAGCTCTCGCGTCCCTCGCGAGGAGGAAGGTACTCGGGGAAAGCATCGTCGTATGGACCATTGTGCCACCAGTGCCACAGTACGCTCACGTTGTAGTCGCCGAGGTACTCCTTCAAATCGGCAGCTTCGGTAAGCACGTTGCTCGAGCGACCACGATTCCATACCCATATATCGGTTTCGGGCAGCCATTTGTTCATCTTGCCGCTGTGGAGGCGGTTATTCTTTGTCCAATGCTGCTGCAGGGCCCACTCACGATAGATCTGCGCGGCATCGTACCAATCGCCGTGGAGCGTACCAAGGATAAACTCGTATGTAGGCTTGTAGTGAGTGTTTTCTGCGCCCATCTCGAGTATGTTGATCATCTTGCAGTCGGTGAGATGTTCGCGGAAATCAAAAATCAATGCTTTGCCGTAGGACAAGGTGTCGTTTGTGGCGATATAAAGACCGCTTGGCTCCTCGCCATATATGGCTGTGAGCTGCATTGTAGGGCGATTTTGGTGTATTCCACCCACCGATTTGCGTTTCTTGCGGATGTTCTTGTAGAGGCGACCAGTCCAGTTCGAGAGGGCAATCTCCTCGTTTGTGAACTCCTTGATATTGGTGAGGTATGGGAAATAGAGCTCCTTGACCTTCGCACCATCGTAGTCACACATCTCCACCGACCAATACGAAAGAGGTCTCTTCTTGTCGAGTCTTACACGAGCCACGAGCGAGAATGTTCCGTCGCCTCTCCACGATAGTTGAACTTCGTGGCGAGATAATTTTTTCACCCTAATCTCGGTAGGCTCCGCAATAACATCTTCTTTCACAAGTGGCACGATGCTCCACAATCGCTGTGGCTCGGCTTGGGTATCGAGATATTCATAACCCGTTTCGAGATCGGTCATAGAGAGTAGGGTTGCTGTTTTGTGGTCGAACTCAAGTCGCATCGAGCCGTTGTCGAGAACCACATTTCCACTCTGGCAAGCACAGAGGACGCATACGGTAATGGCAATAAGAAGTCGCTTCATGATATTTTAGGGATTATATTCTACTTAATTCTATAGTTAGGTTTTTTACCAAGTTCTCTATTGGTGAGCGCACAATAACACCCTTTCGTATTCCGTGCAGCTCGAGTACCTCGGTTAGAATATCCTCGAACACCGCACCTACCGAGCCCACAAAGTTCACCGAAAGGCGTTCCACGTCGTATTGACACAGGTTGCGCTTTGCCAACATCTCGAAGTTGTAGCGTACGATATTTTGGCAATACGCCTCCTCGATATGTCGCGAGAGGAATGGTGTGAACGAACTGAAAAAGCGGTTTACTGCGGGTTTGTGGTAGGTACTGTCGATAATCTCCGGAACGGTGATGCTGAACTCCTCGGTAAAGAGCGCGTGGAGGTGCTCAGGCAACTGATTGTAGATAAAGTCCGAAAGCAACATACGTCCCATAACCGTTCCGCTACCCTCGTCGCCCAATATAAATCCGGGACCCGGCAGACGCTTGGTGCAGATTCCGTTTTCGATCTGCATCGAACTTACTCCCGTGCCGAGGATGCAGACAATGCCTGTGCCGTCGGGACAGCAAGCCTTGGCGGCTCCGTCGATATCCGAGCCGACAAAGATCTCTGTCGAAGGGAGGAGTTGCGCAAGCACGCGTTTGATAATATCCCCTCCGAAGCCGCATCCTGCGCCATAGAACCAGATGTGCGATATGTTGTAACGCGAGGCTATGGGCATAAAGTCGCGCTCTACGACCTCGCGAATGTGCTCCTCGGGAACTGAGAAGGGGTTTATGCCCTCCATCTTGAGTCGCTCGACAATCTCTCCGTTTTCGACAAAAGCCCAATCACACTTTGTGGCTCCTCCATCTGCTATCGCTATCATCTTAAAAGTTTTTAGGGTTGTGCTACATCAGTTTCTTAATCAGTGAGAATAGCCTATATGGCATATATCGGAAAGGAACATCGATGCGTGTAGTGGTCGAGACAACCGTTTTGCGGTGTGAAAAGACCTTGAAGCTCTCTTCGCCGTGATATGCGCCCATTCCCGAATTTCCGACACCGCCAAAAGGCATATTTTCGTTGGCAATATGCATAATCACATCGTTTATGCAGGCTCCGCCCGACGATGTACGACGAAGCACCTCCTTGCCCTTGTCTGTTGCACCGAAGTAGTAGAGCGCCAACGGCTTTTCGCGATCGGTGACAAACTCTATAGCTCGCTCGGTATCGGCAAAGGTAATGAGCGGGAATATAGGTCCGAAGATCTCCTCCTGCATCACAGGGGCATCGGGCGACACGTTGTCCAACAATGTAGGGGCAATAAATCGCTCTTCGCGAATATGTTCGCCACCAAAACGTATCACTCCGTTGTCGAGATAGCCCACCAGACGGTCAAACGCCTTATCCGACACGATGCGGACAAAGTGCTTGCTTTTTTGTGGTTTTTTGCCGAGCAGAGAGCGGAATGCCTTCTGGAGTTCGACTATAAATTGCTCCTTTACGTCTTGGTGTACAAGCAGATAGTCGGGTGCAATGCAGGTCTGACCGGCATTGAGTGATTTTCCCCAGGCAATGCGCTTGGCTGCAACCTTGATATTTGCCTCCTTATCCACGATGCAAGGGCTCTTTCCTCCGAGTTCGAGAACCACAGGGGTAAGATTTTTCGCAGCCGCCTCCATTACTTGTCGTCCGAGTACGGGGCTACCCGTGAAGAATATCATATCGAAACGCTGTTCGAGGAGGTAGCGATTGACATCGCGGTTGCCTTGCACGATGGCGATGTAGTTCTCGTCGAAGGCGTAGTCTATCATCTGTTCCAGCACCAACGACACGTTAGGCACGTATGGTGACGGCTTCAGAATGGCTGTACATCCTGCCGATATTGCTCCGACGAGCGGATTTAACAGCAGTTGCACCGGATAGTTCCACGGGGCAATAATAAGTGTATTTCCGAGCGGATCGCTCACGGTGCGACAGCGCGATGGAAACATCTTCAACGGCGATGAAACTCTCTTTGGTGCTGCCCACGATGCGAGGTGTTTGAGGTGGTTGTGTATCTCGCCGAGAATAATGCTTATCTCGGTCATATACGCCTCCTCATATGACTTGTGCAGATCCTGCCACAGCGCATCGGTGAGAGGCTTCTCCCACATTTTCAACGCCTCGAGCAGGCGATTTAACATCTTCTTGCGGAAATCGATGTCGAGTGTGGCACCACTGCGAAAGAGGGTGCGTTGTGCCTCGACAATCTTGTCGATATATCCTGTCGAACTATTCTCTACAGCCATTACTTATTCGCTTTTTTCAAAATATTTTCTTCCGATCTCTTCAATGTTGTTAGGTTGTTCATCACAAATTTGCAGAACTTATCCCAAGGATAGAATGGGGCGCTATCGCACTTGATAGGCAGCGTAGCATCACGCTCGTTTATGAGTGAGCGAACAAAGACCTTGCCCGCCCTGTTGCGGTAGAGCACAATCTGCAAGTTTGCAGCCATAGGTACATTCAAACCGTGGTTGAACGATGTTGTGGCTATCTCGATATCCTCGTTCCACTGCGGTACGCAACCTTCGTAACCAAAGGCCGAGAGCAGTGGACCAACATACGAATCGTGAGTGAAACGGAGGTTGGCAACGTGGGGGTTCTTGCCCTCGATAGCTTCGTTGCCCTTGTTTATGATATCCAATATCATCGCCTCCATATGCGACTGACGCGCCTCGACTATTTCGTTGCCACGACCAATCGAGCTGTTTACCCATTGGCAGGTCTGATAGATATAGATGAAGTACAAGTCGTCGAGCGTGAAGAGACGATTGAGCAGTTCGCGGTCACCCAGTCCGAAGTTCTCGCCAAAGAGTAGCGTAACAAAAGAGTAGCGCAACACCCTTGCACCCCTCTTTCCCTCGCACTCTTCGAGAAGGCGATCCGGGTCGGTGGTGATTTTTGAGAGAAACGTCGAAGCGTCGTACTCCCGCTCCCACGCCTTTTTAGCCTTTGTCCACTCGCCCTTCTTGACGTAGTCGGCGCAGATATCTTTCGCCATCTTCGACACAGCAGGATTGTTTGCCAATGGGCGTACTATCCACAATTCGCTGGCGCGTGCCTGTTGATATATTCTGATTTGCGGATTCTTCTCCTTCATTCCATCGTTGAAAGCCACCATCGATAGCAGACAACGCAACGAGGTGCTTGACTTTCCCTCGATAGAGCCACCATCAAAGACCTTCGAGAAGTGGTTGTAGGCACGATGTGCAATGCCGCGCCACTGATCTGCGCCCAAATCCGAAAGTTCTCCATCGCGGCCCACTTGTGCTTCGGCAATAGCCCTTGCACGCTTACGCAGCAGCTCACCATCCTTGGTCAGGATGCCCAATTCGTGAGCCTTGTTGAGTATTGCGCACAATCGGTTGAAACGAGAACCTTTCTGCTCATATCGCGAACCGTGACGACCAACTATCGTAAAGTAGAAGGGCTCAAAGTCCTCGGGAGCCGTTGCAATTTCGCCAAGCGGAACACTCGGGTAGGTCGAGGCTGTAGGGTAGGCAAGGTTGGGATATTTTGCCAGACTCGCTCGTATGGCCTCGGGCGACTGTGCTCGAGCCGAAAGGATGAGCACAACTGCTAAAGTTAGGGAGGCAAGAATACGTTTCATTTTGTTATTTTAGGGTATGTGTTTTTGTTGGTTTGCTTTTCAATTTGTAAAGTTATCCATTTATGGATAATTCCCCAAATTTTTATGGTAGAAAAATCAAACATTATTGTTGTCGCGGTATATGATTGCGCTAAATCAAGAATTTTATCTATCTTTGTAGGTAGTATATAGTATAACCTAAAAACCTATATAACAATGAAGAGATTTTTGTTTGCCTTTTTGGCAATGGCAATGTTTGCTGCCACATCGTGCCAGCACGAAGAGGATAATGTGGCGTTGAGGATTTCTAAGAAGGAGTTGGCGGGACGCACACTCGACGAGGTGTTTGCCGAGGTGGCTCCCGAGAAGATAGCCTGCGGAAATTGGTGTGCCGAGTTTCCTGACTTTCCCGAAACGGAGTTCCGCGCCTTCCATACGGGCGACAAGCTATATATGCGCTTCGATGTTCGCGAGCAGCTGACATTTGCGCGCTACGCAGATGATAGTGGCGATATTTGGACCGATTCGGCGTGTGAGTTCTACTTCTCGCTTGATGGCAAGACCTACTATACAGTCGAGATGAACTGCATTGGCTATATGCTCATCGCCTACTATCCCGAGCCGCGAAAGAATGCTATCCGCGCCGGTGAGGAGATTCTCTCGCAGGTGGAGCGCATAACCACGCTTGGTCGCGAGGCGTTCGGAATACGCGAGGGCGATAACAGTTGGTCGCTGACAATGGTGCTGCCGATATCCATTTGTCATCAGCACAAGTTGGAGAGTTGGGATGGCTTGAAGCTTACGGCAAACCTCTACAAATGTGGCAATCGCCCCGAGCAGCCTCACTTTATTTCGTGGCAACCGGTGCCAACACCAAAGCCCGACTTCCACTCTCCGCAGTTCTTCAAAACCATTGAGTTGGAGTAGAAGGAGTTAGAGGATAACGCCAAAATCAGAAAAGTAAAAAACAAAAACTATGTCAAATTCACATATTCTTCGTCGTCAGTTTCTTGCAAATGTAGCACAGACCTCCCCCTCGCCTCTATTGATAGAGGTGGAGCGTGCCGAAGGAGTTTTCTTTTATACCCCTTCGGGAAAGCGATATTTCGACCTCGTTTCGGGTGTGTCGGTGAGCAATGTCGGACACGCCAACAGCGAAGTTATCGAGGCTGTGCAGCAGCAGGCGGTAAACTATATGCACATTATGGTCTATGACGAGATGGTCGAACGACCACAGGTGGAGTATGCCGTCGAAATTGCCGAAGCACTACCCGATGGGTTGGAGAGTGTCTATTTCCTCAATTCGGGAGCCGAGGCTGTCGAGGGAGCGCTGAAGTTGGCAAAGAGATATACACATCGTACCGAGATGATCTCGATGCGCCGCGCCTATCACGGCTCGACGCACGGAGCGATGAGTATGATGGGTGAGCCCGAAGGCGAAGAGTGGAAAAATGCCTTTCGTCCTCTTTTGCCCGACTGCAAGGCGTTGGATTTCAATTCGTTCGAGGACTTAGAGCAGATCACCGAACGTACCGCCTGTGTGCTGTGCGAACCTGTGCAGGGCGAGGCCGGAGTGCGTCCTCCGAAGGAGGGCTACTTGCAAGCTTTGCGCAAGCGATGCGACGAGGTGGGTGCGCTTCTCATCTTCGACGAGATACAGACAGGTATGGGACGTACAGGCGAGATGTTCGCTTGCTCCAAGTATGGTGTGACGCCCGACATAATTACCCTCGCGAAGGCTTTTGGAGGGGGTATGCCTCTCGGTGCTTTCGTAGCGTCGAAGCAGATTATGGATTCATTGCAGGATAACCCTACGCTCGGACATATCACCACTTTTGGCGGACATCCGGTATGCTGTGCCGCAGGTTTGGCGGCCTTCCGCTACCTCAAGAAGAACAACATTGTTGCCGATGTCGAGCGCAAGGGTGCATTATACGAGGAGCTTTTACGCGACCACTCTGCCGTATTGGAAATTCGTCGCAGTGGCTTGTTGCTTGCTGTGGAACTTGGAACCGAGGAGCGACTCTTCAGGGTTATGGAGATGTTCAAGGAGGAGGGTATTCTGAGTGATTGGTTCCTCTATTGCGCTACGGCGTTCCGCATCTCACCTCCGCTTACGATATCGGACGATGAAATTCGTGAGAGCGTGGATATCATTCGTCGAGTACTCGACAGACTCTAAAAAAATTGCTCAAGGATGAAGGAGCTACTGACCCTTTCCGTAATTGTTGCCTATATCGCGTTGCTCTTTGTTGTGGCGCGACTTTCGGGTAGCAACAACGTGGGGCTGAAGCAGCGCAAACACCCTCGCTGGTTGGTGCTCTTGGCATTGGTGAGCGCACCGATGACGGGCATAACATTTATCTCGATACCCGGCTCGGTTGGGCACGACTCCTTTTCGTATCTGCAACTCAATTTGGGAGTTGTGGTCGCCTACGCAGTGATTGCTTATGGGTTGGTGCCACTCTACTATCGTCACAATGTAACCTCCTTGTACGAATATCTCGACAACCGCTTTGGTATGAGTAGCCACGCTACGGGAGCGTGGTTTTTCTTGGTGTCGAAGGTGCTAACCGCATCTTTGCGCGTCTATGTGGTGTGTATGGTGCTGCAGCATCTTTTGTGCAACTCTCTCGGGGTGCCATTTTGGGTTACAGCCTCATTGTTTATGGTGCTGACGTGGCTCTATACTCATCGTGGAGGGCTATCATCGGTGATTTGGGCAGATCTTATAAAGACCGTATGTATGATTTCGTGTGCGGTCATATCTATATTCTTTGTGCTTCGCTCACTCGATATCTCCTTTGTCGAGGCGTTGAGGATGGCTTCGGAGAGGGGGCTGACCAAGACCTTCTTTGTGGAGGATGTGAACGATGGTCGTTACTTCGTGAAGATGTTTCTCTCGGGCGTATTTATGGTTATCGCATCCACCGGACTCGACCAAGACCTTATGCAGAGGGTGCTGAGTAGCGATTCGTTGCGTTCGGCACAGCGTAATATGGTTCTCTCGTCCGTTTGTCAAGTCTTGCTGATCGCCTTGTTACTTGTGTTGGGGGCAATATTCTTCCTCTATATTGGTGAGAGCGGCGTAACGGATGTGAAGGCAGACGATGCGTTTGCCTTTATCGCCTCGCGCGAGGGTATGCCGACAGTTATGGGTGCATTGCTTGTTTTGGGTGTTGTGGCGGCAACCTTCTCATCTACGGGAGGTTCGCTTACCGCTTTAACAACCTCGTTTACAGTCGATATTTTACGTCAAAAACAACAAAAAGCAGAGGGCAAAAGCGAGAAAGCGTACAATCTTGTACACCTCGCTATGGCGACAGTGGTGCTATTGCTGGTCTTTATCTTTGAGCGATGGGGTAGTGATAGCGCAATAGAGCTATTCTACCGCTTGGGAAGTTATACGTATGGACCTCTGCTCGGAATGTTTGCCTATGGCATCTTCTCGAAACGTCGGGTGCGCGATAGATGGGTGCCCGTGGTGGCTCTCCTATCGCCGCTGTTGTGTTTTGTACTCGACAACCGTTCGCAGGCGTGGTTTGGTGGCTACCAATTTGGCTTCGAGCTACTGCTGGTAAATGCTCTCTTCACCGTTGTAGGATTGCAACTTCTCTCCTACAACAGAAAAAATGGGTCTGCCTAACAAGACTCTTTATGCATCTGCCTTGCCCGAAAAACACCCCTATCATTTACTATTTATCGAGACCCAACTCCTTCCAATCGTTGCAGGTGCCACCTCTTACGCCCCACTCACGCAGGCGTGATACCAACTCGGCATTGCCAACCTTGATGCCGTAACATTCGACGACGAAACCCTGCGAGTGGCAGTACTCCACAAACTCCTTCGTAAGTCGTTTGGACGATGGACGAATAACACAATTTTTAACGCCCTTCAATCCATCTACCATCTCGGTAGTCCAGCGACCACGCATATATTCGAGAGGTGCGTTACTATAGAGTGCTGCTACCTCGAGGTAGTCCCAATGGAACGATGTAAGGACATATTTACCCTCGAAACCCATATCGTGGAGCATTTCGATAGTCATCTTTACACCTTCGTGGGTGAGCAACTTCAACTCAACGTATGGCACCAAGTTGTACTTCTTGCAGATTTTAAGATACTGCGCGAAGGTTGGAATGCGGAGTTTGCCCTCGTAGCGGCTATTCCAGCCTGTTCCGCCATCGATGCGAAACTTGCTAAGCTCCCTCCAGGTGTAGTCCGAAACTTTGCCGGTGGCGTTTGTGGTGCGGTCCAAAGTGTTGTCGTGCATACAAACCAACACCCCGTCGGATGTCATCTGCACGTCGGTCTCCATACCCCAAAAGATATCGACCTTGCCCGCTTCGCGGAAGGCCGGAATCGAATTTTCGGGATAGCGGTGCGAGAGTCCGCGGTGGGCTTGCAGCCCAAACGAGAGTTCACGTCCGGTAGGGAACACCTGGGCGTAGAGCGATGTGCAGACAAGCGTTGCTGCGGTTAAAAGAGCAAGAAACTTCGGGTTTTTCATATTTCTATGGTTTGGACAGTTGTGCTTTATAAGAGAAACGGACCACCCTTTTCGGATCGTCCGTTATCTTAACTGTTGCAAACGCCTGATTAGAGTGCGTTTACGTGCAACTGAGCTGCGCTCTTAAGGTTAGCAGCCTTGTTCTTGTGGATGATGTTGGTCTTAGCCAATTTGTCGAGCATAGCTGTTACCTTTGGAAGCAAAGCCTCGGCAGCGCTCTTCTCTGTAGTGTTGCGGAGAGCCTTGATAGCGTTACGGGTAGTCTTGTGATAAAGACGGTTGTGTGCACGCTTTGTAGCTGTCTGGCGGATTCTCTTCTCCGATGACTTGTGATTTGCCATAGTTCTCTTTTTTTATTCGTTTTTATTACTAATTTTCAAATTTAATGAGGTTTTTTGAGAGCCCCCTCCTTCGGCTCTTTCTACACGACCTTGGTCGGTTTCGGATAGACCAATATGTCCTCTCCTAAAATAATGGTTGAACCACTCCGTGTAGCCCGTACGAGAGTCGAACTCGTCTTTCAAGAATGAAAATCTTGCGTCCTAGCCGATAGACGAACGGGCCTTACCGCTATAACCCTACGGGGGTATTTAGCGGTGCAAAGGTACGAATAAAATTCAAAATGCAAAATTCAAAATGCAAAATTGTTCGAAAAATCGTAGAAAATAGCTGAAAAACAGATAAAAACGGAGATTTTTTCTTATAAAAAACGCCCCACTCTTTCGGAGATGGGGCGATGATGACAGGCTTTTGTAGCCCAAGAACTACTTTTGTGCAGGTGTCACTTCGGGATTTTTGCCAAATATAGCTCTCAGACGAGCTGCGTCGTATTTAGGTGTACGGTCAAAGAGGAAAAGACCATTCTCCTCCTGCTCGACATCGGTTAGCTGGGTGTAGCAGTAGCCCCAAACCTTATCGCTGAGCGAGAGTAGAGCATCCACCTGCGACTCGAGACGCTTGTAGAAGTCCTCCTTTGTCACAGCAGACTTGCCATAGCCCCACGAAGAGGTCTTGGTGGCACCACTTGCCAAATCTTTTGTTGGGTTCGCCTCGAGACACTTGATGCCTCCGAACTCATCGATAAAGTATGGGCGCTCACCATCGTATACCGCCTGATGATACTCAGCTTTACTTACTGCATCGCCTGTTGTAGGGCAGCCGCTCGAGTGTCTGTAGATGGTCATCTTGCGCGGTTTGTTGTGACGGAACTCACCGGTCTCAGGGTTATAGGTTGTCTTTGTGAGCTCTGCAGGATCCTGCTTGTAGTTGTGCATAGCGCAGATGTCGTACTCCTCGGTGATAGCACCACCACTTACGGTATTTACAGGGCGTGTAGGATCCACTACGTGTGTGAGGTCGTACACATCCTTCACAAAGCGAGGGTACTGAACATTGTCCGGATACCACGCCTCGTTGAATGGAGTCCAAGTTACGATTGATGGGTGGTTGCGGTCACGAACGAGGATATCCTGCCACTCGGAGAGGAAGTTGCGTGCCGAAGCGGGCGACGATACATCCATACCCCAGCTTGCGTACTCTCCCCAAACGAGGTAGCCGAGCTTGTCCGCCCAATAGAGGAAGCGCTCCTCGAAGACCTTTTGGTGCAGGCGAGCACCATTGAAACCGACCTCCATCGACATCTCTATATCGCGTCGCAATGCCTCGTCGCTTGGTGCTGTCCAGATGCCGTCGGGGTAGAATCCCTGGTCGAGCACAAGTCGCTGATAGTAAGGCTTATTGTTGAGATAGACCTTGTTGCCGTCGGTGTGTACCTTGCGCATACCGAGATATGATGCAATATGGTCGAGCTGTTTGCCCTCTTTGTCGCGGATGATATACTCCACATTGTAGAGTTTTGGGTTCTCAGGCGACCAAGTCTGATAGTTTTTGACAGGGATGACAATCGGCATACCCTCCACTTGAGCCACCTTCTTTGTGGCAATCACCTTCGAGCCATCCTTGATATTGACGGTGAGGGTGTTCGATGCTGCTGTGCGGTAGTAGCGCGGAGTAACAATAACCTGGTGGTTGTCGATGTCGGTTATAACCTGCACATAATCAAGCGAATATTTGTCGGTAGCCTCCATCCATACGGTTTGCCAAATACCTGTTGTACGGGTATAGACACAACCATACGAATAGGAACGAAGCGACTGTTTGCCCGAGCCCTGCACCTTTGCGCGGAGGTCGCTGTTGGCACGAACTACAAGGTTGTGTTCCTTGCCGTCAGCGAGGAAAGATGTGACATCGAATGCAAAAGGCGATGATCCTCCGAAATGACGACCCACATAGTTGCCGTCCACATAGATCTCTGCCTCGTAGTATACGGCACCGAAGTGGAGCATAATCTTCTTGTTTGACCACGCAGCAGGAGCCTGGATTGTGCGGTGATACCAGATGCCGGTGATGATATCCTTATGCTCTACACCCGAAAGCTTACTCTCGGGGCAGAACGGAACGATAATCTTGTCGGCAAAACCATTGCTATTGAATAGTTTGCGGTCAAAACCGGTGTTTACGAGGTCGAGCTCGTATGTCCATTCGCCATTGAGGTTCACCCACTCACTGCGCTCGAACTGTGGTCGAGGATACTCTGCACGCGGTTGTGCAGCAAACGTTGTAGCAAAAAGAGCTAACGTTGTTGCTAAAAGGAACAATTTTTTCATAGTTATTAGTTTTGGTTTATGATTATTGTTTGAAAATTCTCTCTATCTCGATTGCCGCCTCTTGGGTTGGCAGTTGGCGAAGCTCGCAATTTTCGATAATGGCAAACGAGTCGCAGACGGGGAGCGCTGCGTCGATGTCGTGGGTCGAAAAGAGAATGCATTTGCCACTGCGATGCGCCAAGTCCGCCAACAGACGGCACACCTCAAATCGTGTTGGTATATCGAGGAAGGCGGTTGGCTCGTCGAGCAGAATTATAGGTGTCTGCTGCGCTATAGCACGCGCAATCATTACGCGCTGCAACTCTCCGTCCGACAACGACGAGGTGTCGCGATGTGCGAAATCCTCCATTCCGACAGCCTTTATAGCATCGCTAACTATCTCGCGGTCAATATCTTGTAAGTGTCCCACCCAATTGGTGTAGGGTGCGCGTCCCAACGCCACCAAATCTTCGACCAGGAGGTTTTCGATGCGGATGCGTTCGGTTGTCACTATTGCTACACTCTGCGCCAACTGTTCGGGAGAGGTGTTGCCGAGAGGTTTGCCGTTGATGCGGGTGTCGGTGTGCGATGTCAAAGCCCGCAAAAGGGTACTCTTGCCGGCGCCATTGCGACCCACAAGTGCACAGAGTTCGCCTGCGCGGAGGTGGAGCGACACATCGCGCAATATCGTGCGCGAGCCATAGGCGAGAGATATGTTTTCGAGTTGAATCATCGGCGACGCATTACAATATATATCACAATCGGAATACCCATAAGTGCCGTAATGGTGTTTATCGGTAGGGCGAAATATTTTGCTACAATATCTCCTACGAGCAACATCACCACACCCGACAGTATGGTTGCCGGCAGCAATATGCGGTGGTCGGCTGTGCGGAACAACATTCGAGCAATATGCGGTACGGCAATACCCACAAAACCTATGGGTCCGCAAAATGCAGTTATCGTACCTGCAAGGAGTGTTGTCGAGCCGAGGATTATATTGCGCGAACGCGGAATATTAAGTCCCATCGAGGCGGCATAACGCTCACCTGCAAGGAGCATATTCATCGGTTTTATTGCCGATAGCACCATCGCTAATCCCACCACTATTACGGGTGCGAGTAGTGCAAGTTGCGAGGCAGTAACATCGCCTAACGAGCCCATAGTCCATACGACATACGATTTGAGCGATGCTTCGTTGCTGAAGTATTGCAGTATCTCGACCACAGCACCCACGCCCGACGAGAGCATAATGCCGAGTATGAGCATTACCATAATATCCTTGATGCGACGAGCAAGAGCCACCACCAACATCAGCACCACAGCCGAACCTATCCACGCAGCACCTGCCGTACCGAGGCTTTGTGCGGTTGGCGAGAGTGCAAAACCCAAGAGAGGTGCGCCAAGCAGAAAGAGTGCTACGCCCAAACTCGCACCTGCCGAGACTCCGAGAACGTATGGTCCTGCCAAGGGGTTACGGAACAGCACCTGCATCTGCAGGCCGCTGACAGAGAGTGCCGCACCTGCCAAGACGGCCACTACGGCACGCACCAAGCGGATGTCGAGCACAATGCTGCGCACTTCGTCAGTACCACCACCAAGGAGTGCCGAGCAGACCTCACGAAGTGGTATGGAGATGGAGCCAACGGCTATATCCACCACAAAGAGTACCGCACAAAGTACGATAAGTAGGGTAAAAAGTATGGTGGTACGACCCTTCATTACTCCATTTTTTTATAGTAGTATAGCGAGTCGGTAGGTGCCTCGTGGTGAATAATCTTCACGAGGTCGGCGAGTATTAAGTCGGGGCGAACTGTTCCCGACTCCCAAAAATCGCTACCACGACTTGCGTTGGTTCGTTTTGTATTGTTGTAGATGCGACCAAATTGTACCGCATCGACCTTAGCAAAGCGAGGTGCTACGGCACGCAACTCCTCCAACGATGCTGTCTGTCCGAGGTTAATCCAAAAATCGGCACGCGAAGCGAGCACCAATGCCTCCTCCAATGAGATCGGAGCCGACACATTTTCGTTTTCTGTCTTCTGTTTTTCGTTGTCGGTGAGTATGTACTCTCCTCCTGCATCCTCGATCAGGCGTACCATGTAGCTGTTCTGTGGCGGCATAAACCACGTATCGCGGTAGGGTAGGTTGAGCATTACGCGCGGACGATATGCCGAACAGTGTTTCTTGTTTCGTAGCGCGTTGTATCGTTGCTCCACCCCCTCGAAAAAGACTTTACCCTGCTCCTCCATACCACAGAGCGATGCTATTGCCACCACCCACTCTGCTCTGCCGAGAGGGCTCTTTTCGAGGTAGTCGCCTATATATATATAAGGTATACGAATCTCATCGAGCTTGTTGGTCATTGTGCGCTCCTCGCCTGCTACGCCATAGAGAAGCACAATGTCGGCATTGAGGGCGCGAATCTTCTCGAAGTCGAAGGCGGCATCGTAGCCCACCTCGCCGATCTTGCCTTCGGCTATTGCTTGGCTGATTGATGGGGTGTATATGAATTGGCATCCGGAAATACCCACGATATGGTCGGCATAACCCAGCACATCGAGCATTGCCACGTGGCTCGACGACATTGTCACAATACGTTTTGGGGGTGCTACGGTATCGATCTTGTAGTAGTAGCTGACATTCTCGGCTCCTTGCCAAGGATTTTTAATGCATAGCAGCTTGTCGCCACTCTCCTTGTCGAGTTCGATGGAGAAATAGTCGGCATAGCGAGGGGTGTAGAGAGGCTCGGTGTTGCGCACAATCTCCTTGTTGCCGCAAGCCGAAAGAAGTGCAACAACAACGAGAGTCGCTATTTGTGCTAATCGTTTCACCGCCTTCGTTGCCCTGTTTTTTAGAGTGAGAGGAGGTGCTTTGCCTGAGCAAGAGCTGCCTCTGTGATGGTGTCGCCCGAAAGCGTCTTGGCAATCTCCTCCACACGCTCCTCGGTGGAGAGTGGGCGGATATGGGTGCGGCTCTGCTCCTTGTAGACAAGGAAGTGGCGCGAGCCCTTCGATGCAACCTGTGGCGAGTGGGTTATGTCGATTACCTGCATCGACTTGGCGAGCTGACTTATGATGTCACCCACGTCGTTGGCGGTGCGACCCGAGATGCCGGTATCGATCTCGTCAAATATGATTGTAGGGAGTGCGAGGTGTCGTGCGAGGATGGTCTTGAGTGCCAGCATCACGCGCGAAAGCTCACCGCCTGAAGCGATCTTTTCGATTGGACGAGGCTCAACTGCCGCATTTGCCGAGAAGAGGAAATCGACCTGGTCTGCACCCGAAAGCGATGGCGCAGTAGGTGTTACGGCAATCTTGAACTCGGCATCTGCCATAGCTACGTTGTGCAAAATATCCACTACCTCCTTCGCAAATGTAGGTGAAGCCTTAATTCGGGCATCGTGCAGTTTTACGGAAAGTGCCGTCGCCACCTTTTCGCATTTGGCAACCTTCGCCTCTGCCTCCCGAACCATCTCGTCGCTATGTTCGATAGCCGATAGTTGCGCTATGTATTTGTCTCGCAGCGAGATAAGCTCCTCGATACCCTCGCAACGATGCTTTCTTTGCAGTGTATAGATAAGATCGAGTCGGCTATTTACCGCATCGAGGCGCTCCGGATTGGACTCCAATCGTTCCAAGTCGTAGGATGTGGTTGCGCTGATATCCTTCAGTTCGACAGCCGTCGAGTGCAGTCGATCTATAAGACCCTCAGCCGAGGCGTAGCTCTCCGATACGCGACGCAGGGCATTTTCCGCCTCGCGAAGAGTTGTCAGTACACCCGTAACCTCCTCGTCTAACGAACCGGTTACGCGCTGCAGAGCTTCGCTTATTGCGTCGGCATTTTCGAGTGTGCGTAGCTCCTGCTCCAACTCCTCCACTTCGCCTACACGAAGTGATGCCTTTTGCAACTCTTCAGCCTGATAACGCAGCCAATCCTCCTCGTCAGCGTTGCGTTTTGCCGTCTGCTGCAACTCCGCAAGGGCGTGTTTTGCCTCCTGCAATGCGCTGTATGCCTTGCCATACTCGGCAAGGAGCTCTGTGTTGCCGGCTATGGTGTCGATGGCGCGAATACGGAATTGAGGCGACGAGAGGATAAGGTTTTGGTGTTGCGAGTGTATGTCGATGAGGTAGGCTCCAAGTTGTTTCAGGTCGGAGAGTTGTACCGGTTGATCGTTTACAAAAGCGCGGCTCTTGCCACTTGGCGAGATGGTACGACGTATGATTGTTTCGTGGTCGTACTCGATGTCCAACTCTGCAAAAACCTCCTCCAAGCCGAGTCGGGCAATGTCAAATTCACCCTCTACGACGCAGGCGCGAGTATTGTCCTTGATGGTTGTGCTGTCGTTCTTGGCTCCGAGCAACAGCGCCAAAGCACCCATCAAAATCGACTTTCCGGCTCCTGTCTCACCCGTGATGATGTTGAGCGAGGAGTCGAACTCGATTTCGAGGTGCTCGATAAGAGCGTAGTTCTCTACAACCAATCTTCGTAGCACGGCGTATACTATTTTAAGATTTTTTCGATGCAATCCACAATGCGCTCGGCAACCTCTGCCTTCGACATTAGAGGCAACTCTTCGCGTTGTGATGCGTCGATGAATGTAACTTTGTTGGTGTCGCAGCCGAAGCCTGCACCCTTGTCGCGTAGCGAATTGAGAACTATCATATCGAGATTCTTGCTTGCAAGCTTCTTTTCGGCATTCGACTGCTCGTCGTTGGTCTCCAAGGCAAAGCCCACAATCTTGCGCGAACCCTTCACCTTGCCCAACTCGTAGGCGATATCCTTGGTCTTGCGCAGCGAGAGCGTAAATTCGGCATCGCTCTTCTTGATCTTGCTATCGCTAACCACCGCAGGGGTGTAGTCCGCCACCGCTGCGCACATAACTGCGCAATCTGCCGCTTCAAACTCCCTCACGGCAGCCTCGTACATATCCTCTGCCGAGACAACATCCACGCGACGTACCCCTTGTGGTACGTGAAGAGCTGTTTTGCCCGATACGAGTACCACTTCGGCACCTCGCTTGGCGAGTGAATCGGCTATGGCGTAGCCCATCTTGCCGGTAGAGTGGTTCGAGATGTAGCGAACAGGGTCTATCGCCTCGATTGTTGCTCCCGCAGTCACCATCACGCGCTTACCCTTCAAGGTCTGCTGTGCGGCAAAGAGGTTTTTTATCTCCTCGACAATCTGCTCGGGCTCCATCATACGACCCTTGCCCGTAAGTCCGCTTGCCAACTCACCTTCGGGTGACTCGAGAATCATCACACCGCGCTCACGCAACTTGGCAATGTTCTCTTGTGTTGCCGTGTGGCAGAACATATCACAATCCATTGCCGGAGCTACCACTGTGCGACAACGTGCCGAGAGGTAGGTTGTCAGCAGCAGATTGTCGGCAATGCCGTATGCCATCTTGGCGATGGTGTTGGCAGTAGCCGGAGCAATGAGGTAGCAATCTGCCCACTCGCCCATAGCGATATGCGAATGCCAATCGCCATTCTCGGGGTTGTAGAACTCTACCGCAATCGGATTCTTCGACAAAGTTGCCATAGTGACGGGTGTGATGAACTCTTTGGCTGTCGGAGTCATCACAACCTTGACCTCGGCTCCTGCCACGCGCAAAAGACGACAAAGCATAGCAGCCTTATATGCCGCTATGCTTCCGGTTATACCGAGCAGGATATGTTTTCCCTGTAGCATAGTCGTTTACTCCTTGCCCTCGCGGAAGTAGATCTCGTCGTCGAGGAACTCCTCAGTAGCGATGATAGCCGGCTTCGGAAGACGCTCATAGTAGCGCGAAATCTCGATCTGCTCACGGTTCTCGAAGGTCTCCTCCATGGTGTCGGTAGGCGACAAGAAATCTGCGAGCTTGCGATTCAACTCGCTCTTCAACTCCGATGCGATCTGGTTTGCACGGCGAGCGATAACATTGATGCTCTTGTAAACATTACCGGTCTCGTGGTCGAAATCTACGAGCTTACGAGTTACGGTGTTGTTCGGAATGTTCTTCTTAATCTCCATCTCTATTTTTGTTTTTCTATGTTGTTTTTATCCAAATAATCTTTCGACTCCTTGATGTATCGCTCGAGCTCCTTGCGATGCTTCGACTCGGGGAATTCGTTGATGAACGAGTAGTACGAATCGAGTACATTCAAGTAACGTTCGCCCTGCTTCTCCTCAATGGAGTTGTGCGCCAAGCGGTAGTTCGATACGGTAATCAGGTAGAGTATCTCCTCGCGGTGTGGAGTGTCGGGATACGCCTTCAACGCATTTCGCAGTGCCACCACAGCCGACTTGTATCGTTGGATCTTGTAGTAGGTGTAAGCGTTGATGTATGCCTTGGTCTTCAGGCGCTCGGTGAGCTCGACAATCAACTCCTTGAACGCATCCACCCTCTTCGAGTTGGGATATCGCTCGATAAACTCCGAGAAGGCGATGATTGCCTCGCTGGTGACGGTCTGGTCGCGCGTAGGGTCTGGCGAGAGGTAGTAGTGGCACATAGCCAACATCGCCTCCGAGTCCTCGATGAATACGCTTCGACCATACTTGCGACGGAACTCGTCAAGTTGCACCGTAGCATCCACATAGTTGCGATCCTTGAACTTGCTTCGTGCCGAGAAGAATGCGATAGAATCCTCCTGTACATTGCCCACAAAGTATGCCTGGCAGGCATCGAACAGATCTCCGGCCTGATGCCACTTCTCGCGCTCATAGTATTTGAGGGCTGTCGAGTAGATGAGGTCAGGGTCGGCACTCTTGATGATCTTGTGAATGCTGACCTTCTTGCCGCTCTCGACCTGCTCGCGAACGGTCATCTTATTCTCCTTCTCCTTGTTCTCCTTCTCTGGTCGTGCGACAGCCGTGCCGATAAAAAATATCGAACACAGCAATAAAACAACACTCTTTCCGGATACTCTAATCATAAAAGCAAATATCTCTTCACGCGCGTATGCGTGCTAAATCGTGCAAAGTTATACCAAATATATCAAACCGCAAAATTTATGCGATATTTTATCGCAAAACTCCCTTGGCAATCAACCACTCGGCAATCTGTACCGCATTCAAGGCAGCACCCTTCTTGATTTGATCGGCTACGCACCAGAATGTCAAGCCATTCTCGCAGGTCAAGTCCTTGCGGATGCGGCCAACGTATACAGGCTCCTTGCCGGCAATAAACAGTGGCATCGGGTACTCCTTCTCTGCCGGATTATCCACCACAACCACGCCTTCAGCCTCGGCAAAGACCTTACGTGCCTCCTCCGGCGATATCGGGCGTTCGGTCTCAACCCAGATGCTCTCCGAGTGTGCACGCATAACGGGCACGCGTACGCACGTCGCCGATACTGCAATGTCCGAATGGAGAATCTTGCGAGTCTCGTTGTGCATCTTCATCTCCTCCTTGGTGTAGTCGTTCTCGGTGAAGACGTCGATGTGAGGAATGACATTGAAAGCCAGCTGATAAGCAAACTTCTCGACCTTTGCCTCCTCGCCCCTCGCGAGCGATGCGTGCTGCTCCTCCAACTCCGCCATAGCTTGTGCTCCGGCTCCACTTGCCGACTGGTAGGTCGAAACGTGTACTCGCTTGATGTGCGAGAGCTTCTCGATGGCGTTCAATGCAACCACCATCTGGATAGTTGTGCAGTTGGGGTTGGCAATGATGCGACGAGGAGCGTTCAAAGCGTCCTCGGCATTAACCTCCGGTACAACCAATGGCACATCGTTATCCATGCGGTAGCAGCTCGAATTATCGATCATCAAACAGCCGTACTTGGTGATTGTCTCGGCATAGTCGCGCGAAATCGAACCACCCGCCGATACCAATGCGAGATCTATATCCTTGAAATCGTCGTTGTGCTGCAACTCCTTGATAACGATATCCTTGCCTCTGAAAGTACGGGTCTGTCCCGCACTACGAGATGAACCAAACAATACCAACTCGTCGAGTGGGAAGTTGTGCTCATCGAGAATCTTCAAAAACTCCTGACCTACGGCGCCACTTGCGCCAACTACTGCGACTTTCATAATTTTCGTGTTACTTTATGTTGTTAGTTTAATTTATCTTACTTGGTTTTTGAGGTTCTGCCGTATAGTGAAGGAAATTATGAAAGTCTACCAATAACAATCGGTAATCCCATTTTTTCTTCTCACGGCGATCATCCAATGCAATTGCAATCTTTAATCGAAGAACTCATCGTTGGTCGATTCGCCTCGTACGGTGCGATTTTGAGTTGGTGCAATGGTCGGAGCATCCTTATCCTCCTTCTCTTTCTCGTCCACCTCTTCAACACCAACTTCGTCAGGACACGACATAAAACGCCATCTCGAAGGGCGTACGAAGCGGTCACGACGGCTAATGTTGATGTTTGGATCCTTGTGTACGTTGCGGAGGAAGTCACCCACGATAGGAAGTGCCACAACGCTACCCTCACCTTGGCTGCTGAGACAGATGGTGTTGTCCTCGCCACCTACCCAGGCACCTGCCGAGATGCGAGGGGTGACACAAATAAACCATGCATCGCGGTTTTCGTTGGTTGTTCCGGTTTTGCCGGCAACATCAACACCGTTCATTCCATACTGCCAAACCATTCGTCTACCCGTTCCATTAACGATTACGTTTCGCATCATAGTAAGCATAGTGTATGCTGTATGTTTGCTGATAGCCTCGCGCGATGAGGTTGTGAACGACGATATTATGTTGCCGTGACGATCCTCGATGTGTGTCACGAAGAGAGGTGTGTTGTGAACACCCTCGTTTGCGAAGGTTGTGTAGGCGCTTACCATCTCGTATACACTCGACTCGAACGCACCCAAACAGAGGGCGTATGCCGGAGCGATGTAGCTATCGACACCCATATTGTGAATGAAGTCTGCCACAGCCTCGGGGCGACGAGATTGTTTCATAATCCAAGCCGAGTAGTTGTTGCGACTGTATGTCAAGCCCCAACGCAATGGGTGCAAATTACCGTTGTACTCAACGTTTCCTGCCTCCTTTGGAGTCCACTCCTGTCCGTTACCGGTGTAGATGGTTACAGGGAGGTTTGGCACCATTGTACAAGGGGTGAAACCGAGGTGGTCGAGTGCGAAGGTGTAGACAAATGGCTTCACTGTCGATCCCACCTGTCGCTTACCCTGCTTTGCCATATCGTACTTGAAGTATTGGAACGATGGTCCACCCACGTAGGCCTTGACATATCCTGTTCGGGTCTCGATAGCCACGAAACCTGCACGCATAATGCGCTTGTGGTGCAGGATCGAGTCGCGTGGCGATAGGAGAGTGTCGCGCTCGCCGTTATAGGTGAAGACCTTCATATTGCAAGGTTTCTTGAAGTTCTCGAGGATCTCCTCCTCGGAGAGGCCCTCCTCCTTCAGACGGTAGTAGCGATCCGATTCATGGATAGCTGCCATAATCTTCTTCTCGGCCTTTGCTCTCGGTGTGTTCTTGAACAATACGCCCGTTCTTCGTACTTGTCTGTCCATTGCCGGCTGTATCACATTCTTCATCTGACGCAACATCGCCTCCTCGGCATAATTCTGCATGGCGGTATTGATGGTTGTGTAGATTTTCAAGCCGTCACGATAGATGTCGTACGGTGTTCCGTCCGACTTGAAGTTCTTGTGACACCATCCCACAATCGGATTCTCGTCATACTCTTTGCAAGCCTGCTCGTAGTCCCACTCTGTGTAGAAGTTTCTTCGCTTTGGACGTTCGGCTGTCATAGTCAGACGTATCATTTCGCGGAAGTATGTAGCCTCGCCGTAGTTGTGCGACACAGGTTTGTAGTTCAGTGTGATAGGGAGTACCGACAACGAGTCATACTGTGCCTCGGTGATACCTCCCGCCTCGGCTATACGCTTGAGGACGAGGTTGCGTCGTGCCAACGCATTCTTAGGGTTGCGTACTGGCGAATAACGTGTCGGAGCGTTCACCACACCAACCAATACGGCAGCCTCCTGAATATTCAACTCTTCGGGCGATTTGCCGAAAAAGATCGATGCTGCAGACTTTACACCAAAGGCGTTAGAGCCATACTCTACGGTGTTGAGATACATTGCCACAATCTCCTCCTTGGTGTAGTTGTATTCGAGCTTTACAGCTGTGATCCACTCCTTGAACTTCGAGGTGATAAGTCGTGCCATACGTACAACTTTGCCCTCACCCTTCGATGTGTTTCGCGGGAAGAGGTTCTTGGCAAGTTGCTGGGTGATGGTACTACCACCACCTTGTGAGGTGTTCTGCATAGCAATAGTCTTGACACCTACACGCGCTAACGAGATGAAGTCGATACCCGAATGGGTATAGTATCGGATATCCTCAGTTGCGATGAGGGCAGCTGCTATATACGGAACCCTGCGTCCGTCTATCGTGATAAGCTGTGCCGAGTCCTCGGGGAAGAGATCGGGATACTGCACGTAGGATCGATTCTGAACAAAGAAGCTGCCGATAATATCTCCATTGTCGGCATAGACCTCTGTGGCGAGGTTGCTCTTAGGATTCTCCAGCTCCTCGAATGATGGCATACGGCCAAACACTCCCAAACCTGTCAGTGTGAGCATCAGCACCAACAAAAGGATTGGTGTCAAGAAGCAAATCCACATCAGGATTACGACAATCTTTTTCTTGTTCTTTGTCTTCTTTTGAGTCTTCTCGCCCTTGGCGTTTGTACTCGCTGTGTTATTCTTTTGTGTCTCCATAGTCGGTTTGTGTTAGAAAGGCAACCCAATGCCTGCTGTTATGAATGGTTTTTTCTTTCCGTGTGGTTGGTATATCGATATTGTCAAAGATGTTGTAGCGGCATCAGGCATATGGAACAGATTGAAATCGAACGATATATCTCCACCATACGAGAAGATGTTGCGACGCTCAATCGCTGTTGTGATACCTCCGGTAACGCTATCTTTGACAGGGAATTTATGGTCGAATGAGGCGAAGTCGAAACCGAGATTAAGGCGCACTCGCTTGAAGAATATGAGCGAGCCACCCAAGTCCGGATACCACACCGGCAGGGCGTAGTTTATCGATGTTGCCACATAGTTACGATTGTCGATCTCCGATGTATAGAAACCTCGCGGAACCAATCTTCCCGAGTGGAAGGCGAGGTTCGAGAGTGCATCTTCGCGGTCAAAACCCTTGATCGAAGTCTGATATACGGCAGCCAACGATAGCGAGTGGTGTTTTACCACCCCCGGGAAGTAGGCTTTGCCATAGATCGAGATAAGGTGGCGGAAGCTCTTGTCGGCAGGGTTAAGGGCATAGTTAAGCGACACGACCTGTCCCCAGCGAGGCAGAAAGTCCTTGTGTGCCAACCTTACGAGGTCTTGATATCCTGCACCGAATTGCAAGAGATGCACACCCTCCTTGTAGCCTATTTTTGCAATATTGCTTACGCTGCCTTTGCCAATCTGAACAGAGAGTTTATCAACCTTTGCCACCAGACCGTTCGAGTAGTTGTAGCCTGCCGAAACCTGCACAAAGCGAGTGTGATAGCCGGCTTGGAAGTAGAGTGGCAACGAAGCCATAGCTCCCACGTTGTAATACTTTCCGAGTGCCGGTACCTCGTTTAATACGAGCTCCTCCTTGCCCGTAACGGGGTTTACGACATACTCCTCCTTGCCTCCAGGAAGCACTGCTTGGTGCTTGTTGGTAATAGGGTCGTAGAGGTAGGTGTATGCCGAGTAGAGCTGCTGTGTACCGCCATAGGTGGCACTGATGCTCAGATTAACACCCAAACCGTAGTAGCGGAACGAACCTTTGAAGATGTTTCCCTCCTTCGAGTTCCAGCCCCAGGTGAGAAATCCGCTCGCTGTGGAGAGGATATTTTGCGACATTATGGTTGCTCCGAGGTTGAAGTCTAAAGCCCCCTCCTCGCTCAGCGAGAAAGGATCGTACGACACCGGAGCCCACGAGTGGATGTTGAATAGGTGCGCAGGACCACTGTATCGCTTGTCGCGCAGTGGTTTTATGCCTTTGGCTGCCCTATCTCGTTTTACTCTCACTTGCGCCATCATCGAATCTACACCAACGAAGCGCACCGTGTCGAGATTTATTGTATTCCATCGCTTGCGCTGCGGATTGACAACATTTTTCGGCAGTTGTGCGTACTCCACCTTTGGCAGGGTGTCGCGCACAACCTTCTGCTCGGCAATGTGATATCCGTAGCGGTCATAGGTTGTCATCAATACCGTGTCGCGTTTTACGGGCATTGGTGAGAATGATCCATAGGTCGATGCCGAAATCTGATATTCGGTTGAGGTGCGTAGGTCGTAGCAATGCACCTCGTCTTTGCCCGATTGGATGGAGCCGAAGTATAGTACACCATCCTTGGCACGAAGGTCGCTTATGGTTATGTATGCCCCTTTTGTTACGTGTTCTATTTCGCGGTTTCTGCCCACACGTCCAAGCCACATTCCGCTGTCGTCGGTGGCTATGAAGTAGAGCGCGTGAGTGTAGTTATCGTACGCCAAGCCGTGAATTTCGATATCGTTCGGGACGGATACACGCAGATACTCCTCTTCGTGACGAGGTATCGGATTTCCGCGTACTATGTTGTACGCGCCATTCGGAAGATACTCCACCCACGCCAATTCGTATTCGGAAATAGGCGTTGCGTAGAGTGCCTTCTTTATGCGGTTGAGGGTGCGTGTGCGACCTCTCTCCAGATCCATATAGCACAATTTGGAGTTGATGCGCTCTGCAAAGAGCGTACTGCGACGATACTCTGTCCACCACACACGTCCTCCGACAACCTCGCTTGGGCGCGACGACACGGCACCTGTGTAGGCAATATGGTGGCTCTTGCCGGTTGCAGTGTTGGTTGCGACAAAGGCATTTGGTTTGTCGAGTGTCTCGTAGAGCGACAGCACCACGTCGTTGTCGATATATTGCGGATAGCGATAGCTTGTATACCCCTTCTTTACCTCTCCGGAGAGTTGTGTCGAGGTGTTTGGCTGGTGTGGCAGCGTATTCCAATAATCATTCAAATCTGCAAAGGTCTCGCGAGTAAGTTTCTTTGTCGAGGTGTTGTAGAATTTGCGCATTCCCACGTATGTCGTGGCAAAGACGTATGGGTTACGTACCGCGTAGTGGACTATCTTATCCCAGATATTCTCGTTGTACTTTGTGTTGGCGTACGATGTTATCTGATATCCGAGATGATAGTGGTCGGGTATATATTCGCGATACGAGCCGCAGAACCACTTGCTGATATTCTTGGTGCGGGCGAGGTTGCCTACAGCACGGTAGTGCATTGTAAAACTTGGTTGCAGGGCGCGACCAAACGACGACATCTGAGTCTCGGAGAGTGTAGCATCGCCCTCCAAGCCCCACAGCGGCATAAAGAGCAGTCCTATGGTCGAGCTCTGCTGACCGAGGATATAGCTGAACGCGCGCACAAAGCCTCGGTTGAGGTTGTTGTATTGCACGGCGTGACGATATTCGTGTGCTGCGAGCTGCTTCAACCACGGCATCGAGTAGCCGTTTACGGCAGGCGAGGAGAGGATCTCCACACGCTTTGGCAGCCACATTACCATACCGTTCGACGAAAAGTTCTCGGGATGTATTACGAACGGAATTTTCATTGGTCCGCGTCGGTAGCCAAAGCCAATGGTAGGTTGCACGGCACGTGCGTAGTACATCATCTTGTAGCCGATGTTGCGGGCTGTGTCGGGGTAGATGACATCGATCTTATCGCCCTTGAGTTTTCGCCAATGCAGATATGTCGGATCGGCACCCCACGAATAGTATTGTGCCGATGCCGAGTATGCACCGAGGAGTGCAACTGTGGCGATAACAATATGTCTGATCCCCTTTAACACTTAAAATATCTATTTTTTGTTGGTTTTGCTCCTAAAAACCTTATCACAAAAATCCAAATAGTTGCCCCAATCGTAGGCGGTTATGTTGTGCTTGCCTTGGCGGATGTGGTAACCCACATCGGTCATTACAGGTTGTTCCACCTCGGGCATCTGCTCCGATGTCATACCCTCCATTCCGTAGAGTCTGTATACGGGCGAGGCGTGGTATGTGGCGAGGTATTCACCTTTTGGGTCTGCCCATCTGTCAAGGCTTGCGCTGGCTACGTATAGGTGGCGAGGTGCCACAAGTGCCAACAGTTCGTGCTGATCGATTGGCAGCTCTCGCTCGCGCTTACTGTAGTTCGTGAAGTTGGGGCAGAACCAATGTGGAAATTGGTGTGTGATAAACTCCACATTCTCTCCGATGACGCGCATCGAGAGTGCTGCACCTCCGCAACCCGAGTTATTCGATATCACAACCTTAAATCGTTCGTCCTGTACACCAGCCCACAAAGCTGCCTTGCCTTGGCGCGAGTGACCTATCACACATAGCTGCTCCCTGTTTGCCCACGATTGCTTCTCGACCCAATCGGCTATGCGTGAGAGTCCGTATGCCCAAACGCCCAACGCCTGCCAGCGACTCTCCTCGTTCTTTGTGGTGGGCAGAAGGTTCGACAATCGCCTCTCAACGCCACGCTTCGGATGGTCGGGGTAGATGTCGTGGTAGCACATTGTAACAACGGCATAGCCTCTTTCGATGATCATCTCCAGGGGCCAGCGCTCTGTTTGAGTTCCGCGTTTGAGCAGCTTACCGCTCAGATCGGTAATCCCTTCATAGTAGTATGGCGAGTAGAGAACCCATCTATCGTTTGAGGTGCAGTGGTTACCCTTGAAGTTGTAACCGATAAAGACGGGAACACCACCTTGACGACTGTTCGGATAGTAGACCAATGCCAAAGCCCTCTGCTTTTTGCCCTTTCGCGAGAAGGTGAACATCACCTGCTGTGCGGTGGCTCTACCCTCCAATGCCTTCTTGTTCTCGGCAACAACCTTGTATCTGACCTTCAAACGGACTTTGGGTGTTACGCCATAGACCTGCTCCTCGAAGAGTTTTAATAATTCGGGGCGACGTTGTCTTTCCCACTGTTCCGTTGATGTGACCTTTGTACCATCGTTGCAGAGGAGTGGGTCGGGAAGAGTGTATGGAACAATCTTCGACTCGTCGTTGTTGATGTTCCTGCGCTTTGCCTCGCTCGTTGTGGCGATAGAGCACAGTAGGCACACCACTGCGACAAATCTCAAAAATATGTTACTAACACTCCTCATTTTTTATGTTGTACGATCTACTTCTCAAATTTCAAATATCTCCACCCTTCGTTGGTGTAGCAACCAATCTTGTTGGTTATGGTGTTGTAGTACAAAGTTCCTACAGGCACGGCTGTCGATTCGATCTGCTCGTTGTGGTAGAAGGTGGTTGTAGGGGCTTTGTCGAAGCGTCCGAGCGTGAAAGGCACAAACGATAACGCCCAGCGACGACCAAAGTCCACACCCTCGCGTGCATCGTCCGAGCCGAGCTTTACCCAACCGAAGTGACGTTTCTCGCGGTATAATCCCTTAGGCGAGTAGACCTGAATACAGGCGATGTCGGGTGCCTGCTTGCCTATGAGCATTGTGAGGCGACACGTCTCGCTGGCATTCCAACCCTCGAAGAGGTGACCTCCGTCCACAAATTTCGAGAATGGTGTTCCTACGGTGCTGTTCCAACGACCAAGACCTCCGCGTACCGAGAGCATAACAGTCGATTCGAGCACACCGTCAATGGTGTTGAATATTGGCGTTTTCGAGGTGTTGAAGCCGTAGTTGTAACGTACATCCTGCCACATCGCCCATTGTGGGTTGCATGGGGTTGTACGATCCACCTTTCCTCGCTCCAACTCGGCAACTTTGCTCTGCAGCATTTCGATTTGTGCAGTCAGCTGCTCTATTTTCTGCAATAATTCGTTGTTGCTTTGCGCGTGCGCGCATGCAAAAAACGCTGCTGTCATAGCCAACAATACCAATCTCTTCATCTCTTATCGTTTTGTTGTTAGACCTTCTTTGTCTGTGTGTAACCCTTTTGCAACAGCAGAGTCGTAACGCGATCACGGTGGTCGCCCTGAATGATTATCTCGCCCTCCTTGACCGAGCCACCTACGCCACACCTACGCTTAAGTGTGCGTCCCAGCTCCTCCAAATCGTCGGCAGAGCCAACAAATCCGCGAACAATGGTTGCCACCTTTCCACCACGACCCTTGGTGTCGCGCCATACGCGCAGCACCTGTTTTGCCGGTGCGAGAGTCTCGGCTTCTGCCTCGTTTTCGTAGTTATATTCAAAGTCCGGATTTGTCGAGTAGACCATTCCGAGACGTTCTTTCCAATCAGCCATAGGTTTGCAATATCCCAATTAACGGTGCAAAAGTAATAAATATTTTGGCATTTACATCAGATTTTGTATATTTGTAAACAAATATCACAAAAACGGTGGCAATACGCAAGGCTAATAAGGAGCGGAAACGCGAGGAGATGATTGAACGGTTGAGGGCTAAGGCGTTGGCTCGAGGAGGTGTCGATATGGCAACTCTACCCATTTCATTGCCGATAGAGGATGGCAAGCGGCGCGTCAGGGTCTTTGTCGAGGGGTATGAGGATGTTGCCTTCTGGCGAGGAATATTCGACCACTTCACCAACCCCTATTTGCGCTTCGAAATCTCGGTGCCCACACGTCACGATTTGCCAAAAGGCAAAAAGGTGCTTCTTTCGATGGCGGATCAGGCAAATGAGGAGATGTTGCTCTGTATGGACTCCGACTTCGACTACCTCTTTGATGACGAAGACGAGGTGTCGCGTATGATTGTCGAATCTCCCTATATGTTCCACACCTATACCTACGCCACCGAGAACTATCTGTGCTACGCCCCGTCGCTTCACAATGTCTGCGTGAAAGCTGTCAAGAATGATGCTCATATCTTTGATTTCGAGCAGTTTATGGCGGATTATTCGCGCACAATCTACCCTCTGTTTTTGTGGTATGTCTATTCCGCTTCGCGCAAGACCGAGAATGTTCTTCCTCTTGTGGACTTCAAAGCATCGGTGCGCATCGGCTACCTCGATATCGAGCAAAACGGAGTCAATACCATTGCCTGGTTGCAACGCAATGTCGAGAGGCGCGTGTCGTCGCTCGAGGCGGAACACCCCGATATGGCAGCCGAAATTCCCGCCTTCGCAGAGCGTCTTTGCAAGAAGGGTGTCGAACCCGAACTTACCTACCTCTTTATGCACGGACATACACTGATGGACAGCGTTGTGATGATAGTGTTGGAGGGTGTTTGCGAGAAGTTGCGACAGATGTCGTTGTCGAAGATTATATGCTCGTCGAAGGAGGGCGTTGCGCTGAAAAATGAGATGAGCAATTACACCAATACACTTCGTTCAATTCGTGATGTGTTGCTCGACAACGAGAACTACACATTGTCACCTCTCTACAAACGCTTGAAGTCTGATATCCAGCGGTATATAGACGCCACAATCGCTAAAATGGAAAACAAATAAAAATTCAATATAATGAGAAAAAATATTCTTTTTGTCGCAATGTTAGTCTTGTTCTTTTGTTGCGATTTTACGGTTGTACAGGCATCGTGCCAAGCAGAAAAACCTCAAAAGAAGCGCGTCTATATGAGTTATATTCTGCACGGAAATATGAATTACGATCGCTATGTTGTTACGACACTGTGGCGCGATTTTCCGGTTATTTATGACAACCTTCTAACCTTCCTCGACGAGCATCCCGACTTCAAAGGTCAGCTCCAATTTTCGGGACAGACACTCGGCTCGTTGAAGCAGGCTGCACCCCACGTTCTCGAACACGCAATGCGCATACACAAGCGCGGACAACTCAACTTTACGGGAACATTCTATTCCGAGCCCGTAAATGTGAATATGGATGGCGAAACCAACTACCGT
The DNA here is from genome assembly GCA_045576755.1 of Alistipes sp. Classification (GTDB taxonomy): domain Bacteria; phylum Bacteroidota; class Bacteroidia; order Bacteroidales; family Rikenellaceae; genus Alistipes. The sequence goes on along the minus strand of JAZNHC010000159.1, from coordinate 20,469 downwards.
TGCGCTCTGCTCGGAACACGTATTGTGGAGGATTTTCTGGGCGAAAAAACCGATGGATTCTACCTCCAAGAACGCGCCTATCATCCGCAGTTGCCGTGGATTTTCAACCACTCCGACGTGTCGTGGACTCCCGTAATTACGAACGACGATTCGTGGCGACCATTCCGCCTTATGGGGTTGGACGGAAGTACTTCGGTATGTGTTCCTATTACCCGCAAAAAAGCCGTCGAACGTGCAGCGGCTGCCCCTGAAAACAGCCTTATAACTATCGAGGAGGACTACGAAATTCCACAGAAATTTGGTCGTACCTACCAGCAGGTTGCCGACTTTAATGCAGCAAGCGAGGATGTCGAGATTGTGTGGATTACAGTCAAGGAGTATATCGAAAAATTTGGTGTTGCCGAGGAGCGGTACATCGACCACTCGGCAAAGGTTAAGAGCTTGTCGGATGGTACCTACTCGCGTTGGACTGCCGATCCGCAAGACATTATCATTCAAGAATATACGGCACGTGCAATGGCGGATTTCAGGGCTGCCGACATCTTTAATGCTCTGCTTGATTATAACTATAATTGGGCGGTTGATAAGGTGCTTTCCGAGAGCGATGTTACCCTCCTTGATGATCCCCTTGCGTGGAATATTGAGCGTGCCGATCTTTACCCAGAAGTGGAGCCGAAATTCCTTGCTCGCAAGGGTGAAGTCACTATGCTTTCGCGTGCGGAGCATCTGTTGTTGTGGGCGGTGAACAGCGACTCGAAAGGTTGGTACCCACTTGCCGAGAAGCGCAGTGAGCGCACTACGGCACTGAAGAATAGCTCGATAATCTCTACGTCGCTTATTCACGACGGAATGGATTGCTTGGCAAAAAATATGAAGCTTGAGGGGTACGACACATACTTTATGGCTCTTGCCTTAGATCACGCAACGGAGCGCAAAATAACCCTTAATACCTCACGCCCATACGCCATATTTGACTATGCGAGCGGAGAGCCTTTGCCGAGTCGTTGTGAGCGTACAGCCGAGGGCTATACCATTGAGTTTGAGGCTCGAATGCCCTCGTTCGGATATGTTGTTTTCGGAGCTAAGGAGATCGAGAATGCGGATGTAAAGCAGTGGTGCGATAGTCGATACATTACCGCACAAGGTGTAAAACTTACCGCCTCGGACGAGGTTGTGACCGTAGAGGAGGGTGGCAGCAAGATTGAGCTGTCGTTGATGCCGTTTCAACTTAAGCCGTTGTCGCACATTGCAGCAGGTGAGTCGGTCAATTATTGGCGCGATGCAAAGCAGTATGGAGCAACGCGCATAAAGTCGTGCGGTTCGGAGATGATTGTCGATAGGCAGATAGATTGGCTGCTGCATATGCGTCAGCACTTTGCCATAGAGCAGGGACGTGTTGTTTGCAACATCACATTCACCTCGTTGCATCCTCTGCTTATTCGTCGTTTGGGTGAGAAGGCGCGTTCGTTCGATCCGCGAGGTCTCGATTTGAAGATCAACTATGGTCGCACTTGCAAGACCGTGTTCGACATTCCGTTCGGTGTTACCGAGTACGACAAGGGTGGCGACGGTCACTTCTGTATGTTGAGTATTGCCGCCTTGGAGTCGGACGAGGGTGGCATTGTTGTCGCTCCTTGTACGGGTGAACAGGCTTTCTCGGTGAGTGCCGACAAGGGCGAGATGACACTCTATCTCGGTGCTTCAACTCAATCGGGGCCCGTCAAGGAGGTTGTACCCGAGTTTATCTCTGCTACCAATGTCAAGCAGGAGTCGGCGTGGCAGCTCGAGCCATTCTTTGGCAGTTACAACCACACAATCATCCTCGACACCTACAATGGTAAGTGGAGCGAGCAAGGCATATTGGGCAAGACACAACGCGCTGCTGCACCTATATATATTCGCGAGTACAGCTCAAGCGAGAGTGCTAAGTCGCCTATGCCGGTTCGTGCTTCGTTGTTGGAGTGTTCGTCGGAGGATGTTGATATAGCATCTGCTGTGGTCGAGGATGGTGTCTTGAAGGTGCGCCTAAATGAGCGTACGGGCAAGACGCAAAAGGTGGAGCTTTCGACTCCGAAGGGTGGTTGCGAATGCGAAATTAAACCATTTGGAATAGTGTTGCAGAACTTGTAAAGCAGAATTCGAACAGGTTACACAAAATCATACAAAAATGAGGGTATCGTCGCTGATACCCTCATTTTATTCCGGTTGTTCTGTGCTACTTCTGAAAGCATTTTGGGGTGCGGAGCGTGATCTCCTCCACACGGCGGATAATCTTCGCACGCTGCTTGTCGTTCACGATGTAGTAATAGCGATTTGAAGACTTATCCTCGATAAAGAATGTGTTGCTCTTGAAATCGACCTGTACCATTCCGGGTTTCGATATCGATGCGTAACCACTCTCTACCGCAAACAGAACTGCCGTAGGGTCCCACAATGGACGGTTGTATGGCATCTGCTGGTAGTACTCGAAAGCCACTACGCAAGGGTGGTTCTCCACATAGTTGAAACCTTTGTATATAGCCTGCCAAGGGTAGAGTATGGTGCGACCAAGGCGGTAGTCGGTAAAGTACATCGGTACGGGGCACTCGGCATAGAATTTAACCGCCGCAAAGTGATCTTTGCGTACATTGTACTCTGCCTTCTGCTCTGCGAAATTTCCTGCCATAATAACTACCTTCTCGACCTTTTGCGCAAAGAGTTCCTTGCCGCTAAGTGGCGAGATCTCGTCACCCTTCGACTCCATCATTCGAGCAAGATTGGTCGAAAAACCTACTGCCACCACCACTACGCTGTTGTCCTCCTCCTTTACGAGAAGCTGTCGGAGCAACTTGTAACCATCGGGTATGGCATTCCAATCCTTGATTGTGTGGTTGTAAGTGTGGTTTGCAACGGTCCAATCTGCGTAGTTCAGGCGCTTGGATGTTGCTGTGTCCACATAGTTCTCCTCGGGATAGATCTTTGCTATGCCGATAGGGATGTTCGGGTAGCCGTATAAGGTGTTCATCGCATCGATAAACTTCACGCTACCTCCTTCGCGCTTGCTCGACAAGATGCCGAGAAGGTCGATTTTTCCTTCGTCCTGATATTTGTAGAGCATATCGAGCGCAATAACGTCGTCTACATCGTTGCCCATATCGGTATCGAAGATAATCTTTATCGGCTTTGCTGCATAGGCTGCCGAGATGGCAAAAATTGCCACAAGAGCTAATACGATCTTTTTCATACGGAGTAGTTTATAGAGGTTTTACAATGCGAACGGTGTCGGCAGTCGTCTGACGAATCAGATATTCGTTGTGCTTGCTTGCATACTTTGCGAAGAGCTCATTGTTGTAGTGGCGAATGGTGAGTAACTCCACCTTCTCTATGATCTCGGTGTCGAAGCCCTCGCCCTGCAGTGCCGCAGCAACCTCCTCCAAGTGCCAGCTCTCCTCCACACACAAACCCAACTCGACAGCGGTGTTGTGGATAAGGTTTGTTTTGATGCGGAAACGCTCCAATGTGGCGAAGATGATAGGGAACTTCTCCTCCAACACAAACGACAAGTCGCGCGAACGCAGGCGCAAGAAGCTCTGGTTGCGCTTGAGGATGATGATTGGTGTGGAGATGGTTTGCGCCGTGCTGTTAATTGCCGTTCCGGCAGCCAACTTGTTGCCAAACGGTTTCACATACAAAGGAATATTCTTGTTCTGTAGCGGCTTGATGGTCTTGGGATGGATAATCTGTGCTCCACTATATGCCAACTCGATGGTATCCACATAGTTAAGTTGATCTATCTTCACTGCGTCAGGGAAGATCTTAGGGTCGGCATTGAGGATGCCGTCCACATCCTTCCATACGGTCATCGACTCTGCATCGAGGATATTTGCCACTACCGCAGCCGAGTAGTCCGAGCCCTCGCGTCCGAGAGTTGTGGTTGTGCCGTCGGGAGCCGAGCCGATAAAGCCCTGACCTACGAAAATGCGGTTCTCCGCACCTGCCACTGCCAAGCGCAAAGGTGTTGCCGACTGCTCGATCAATACGTTGGCATCCTTGTGGCGTGCCTGTGTGAGGAAGCACTTGCGCATATCGATCCAGGTGTTCGAAATACCCTCTTTGTTGAGGAATGCCGAGATGATAGTTGTCGAAACCAACTCACCGTAAGCTACGATATGGTCGTACCACTCCTCGGCACGACTGCGCTCGAACTTATTGGTTGTCACCGCCTTGCGCAGTGCCTCGAAGAGAGCATCAACCTCCTCGATACGATACTCCGTTGAGCCGAAGAGGTCGGCGATAGTGGTGTAGTGGTATGCCTTGATCTCATCTATTTTCTTCTCGCAGAATGCGGTGTCACCCTTGCGCATAGCATCGAAGACCTCCTCCAAAGCGTTGGTTGTCTTGCCCATTGCCGAGACGATAACGAAGAGTTCCTCTTCTCCCTGAACGATATTCAAGAGGTTGCGAACACCCTCTGCGTGGCGCACCGAAGCACCTCCAAATTTGTAGACTTTCATAATTTTCCTTTGCTTTTCAGTCGCAAAATTAAAAATTAAAAATTAAAAATTAAAAAAATTCTGGTTTGAGAAGAGTAGAGAATCTAATTTCTCTAAACTCTCTAAACTCCCTAAAAAGCCAATGGCTAAAACCCCAACGCCTAATACAACTCTACATACTCCCACGTGTTGCCCACCGCATCGAGGTAGCGCAGAAATTCCTCGCGCGAGATAACCACCGTGCCACGACTGTCGTTGGGGTGGAAACTCAAACTCTCGGCATTTTGCAGGTTGTGGTCGAGGAAGAGATGCACGTGGTGCTCCTCGTCATTGATAAGTCCAAACGGTGAGACCGAGCCAGGCTCCAAACCGAGGTAGCGCTCCATACGCTGGGGTGATGCAAAACTCAACTTTCCCTGATGCAGACGGTGTTCCATATCGTGAATCGCCATATCCCTATCGCAATCGAAGCAGACCAAATAGTGGCGGTTGCCCTTATGGTTGCGGAAAAAGAGATTTTTGCAGTGCACCGACCTATCCTTGCGCCAATACTGCTTTGCAATCTCAATGGTTGGCGACTCCGGATGAAAATAGACCTCGTATTTTATTTCGTGAGCATCAAGGTAGTCAAAAACCTTCTTGCTGCGTAATTCTAATTCCTCCATTGCTTTTGTTCTGAAAATCGTTCCGATGGACTCTTTTTGCACCTTACTTGCGTCGTAAATGCTCACATACGCCAAGTATGCTCCGCTTTACGCCACTGCGTAACGCACAAAAATAGCCTCATCGCCTCCGATTTTGAATTTATGGAATAACTTTTAGTTTTCCGTTATCTATACTTTGTGTTTGTGTTCTCAAAGATAAATGCGAAGGTGTCGGCTATCTCCTCGATGCGTTTCGAGGTTGGTTTGCCTGCTCCGTGACCTGCATTGGTGTCGATGCGGATAAGCACGGGTTTTTTACCGCTATGGCAGTGCTGCAACTCGGCAGCAAACTTAAAGGAGTGTGCCGGTACTACGCGGTCATCGTGGTCGCCCGTAGTGACGAGCGTCGCAGGGTACTCCACACCCTCGCGTAAGTTGTGCAGCGGTGAGTACTTTATAAGATATTCAAACTGCTCCTTCACATCCGCCGAGCCATACTCCACAACCCAGCCGTGGCCAATGGTGAAGCGGTGGTAACGCAACATATCCAACACTCCCACAGCAGGCAGCGCAACAGCGTATAGGTCAGGGCGTTGCGTCATACAAGCACCGACCAACAAACCTCCGTTCGAGCCACCCGCAATGGCGAGTTTTCCGCTCGAGGTATATCCATTGTTGATAAGGTGTTCGGCAGCTGCAATAAAGTCGTCAAAGACATTCTGCTTGTTCTCCAACATACCGCCCTTGTGCCACTCCTCGCCATACTCAGAGCCACCGCGCAGATTCACTACGCACCATACGCCGCCCTGCTCCATAAACATCACTGCCGTAGTCGAGAACGAAGGGGTGAGGTTAATCTGAAAACCTCCATATCCATAGAGATAGCAAGGGTTGTTGCCGTCGAGTTTGATACCCTTTTTGTGCGAAACAAACATCGGAACGCGCGTGCCATCCTTGCTCTCGAAGAATATCTGCTCGGTCTCGTACTTTTCGCTGTCGAACTTAACCTCTGCACGGTGGTACAGTTCCGACTTGCCACTCTCGATATCGTAGCGATAGATTGTTCCCGGGGTAGTATAGTTGGTTACAGCATAGTAGACCTCCTTATCTTCGCGCTCGCCATCAAAACCTGCAACCGAGCCGATAATAGGCAGCTCCACCTCGCGTATAAGGGTACCCTTGCGGTCATATTGGAAAATTTTGCTCTGCGCATCAATCAGGTACTCGGCAAAGAGGTATTTGCCCGCCATACCCACGCCTTCGAGTAGCGATTTGCCCTCGGGGATGATGTCGTACTGCTTGCCCGTAAGGAGATTTACCCCTACGAGACGATAGTTTGCGGCGTTGTCGTTGGTCATAACAAGCACCTCGTCTTCGTCGCAGTCAAGCACATAATAGTCGTACTCGAAGCCCTTGAAGAGAGTGCGCCACTTGCGCTCCGAGGTGCGCTTATAGAGTAGCTGCGTGCCCGAAGTTCCTGCAGACGAGGAGATAAACTGCCACTTGCCATCCTCGCTTTCGTCGCCGTGGTGGTAGTGGAGAGGGTTGTTCTTGTCCTCGAAAATCAGGATATCCTCCCCCTGCTTGGTGCCGAGGCGGTGGAAATAGACCTTCTGGTTGGTGTTTTGTGCCGAATATACTCCGTCGCCATCCTTTGGTGCATCGTAGGCACTATAGTAGAATCCGCGACCATCGCGAGTCCACGAAGCACCCGAAAATTTCACCCACTTGATATGGTCTGCGAGGGGCTTCATAGTCTCGGTGTCGAGAACGAAGATCTCCACCCAGTCCGAGCCTGCCGAGGCGAGTGAGTAGGCGAAATATTTGCCATCTTTGGTAAATGTACCTGTATTCAGTGCTACCGTACCATCTTCCGAGAGGGTATTAGGGTCGAAGAAGAGCTCCTCCTCGACGTCGGCGAGGTTGCGCTTGCGGTAGATGACGCTCTGATTTTGCAGTCCGCTATTGCGCGAGATGTAGTACCACTCGCCGCGCTTTGATGGGGCACTCTGCGAAGGGTAGTTCCATAGTTCGGTGAGTCGTTTGCGAATAGCCTCGCGCTGTGGCAGCGAGCGGAGATAGCCGAACGTCACCTCGTTCTGTGCCTTTACCCACTCGGCTGTGCGCTCCGACATATCGTCTTCGAGCCAACGATAAGGGTCGGCAACCTCGGTGCCGTGGTAGTTATCCACCACCCCCTCACGGGCAGTTTCAGGGTAGTTCAAAACTTCTGTCATATCTTTAATTTTACGAATTCCACGACCAATGCCATATCCCAAGAGATATGCCACGCCAAAAATGGTAGCACAAATCGCTACTATCTTTACTATTTGTTTGTAGTTAGCCTTCATAAATTCAAACGTTGTTCCCACAAAGATACAAAAAAAGGTGTCCAAAAAAACTTGTTGGACACCTTTTGTTCTATTTCGGTTGGTTGTTTTCGTCGAGGTCGTACAGCAATTCGATATCATCGACATACATCCACGACTCGCTACTACCCGTAAAGTAGTCGCCATAGCCCGAGCAGGTGAATGTCAATACCAGACACGATGGTACAATCTCAGGATTTACATACTCGATAGGCAGTGTCATTGTGTGCCACTCCTTGGTCTGCTCCACAACCATCTCGGGGTTGCTGTCGCTATCGAAGTAGCCCAAACCGTTTACTCCTGCTGCGGTGCGAGGGTCGAAGAAGGTGGTTTCGTCGGCACTATATACGCAGTGCGACTCCTTCCAATCGGTCAGACAGATGAACACCTTGGCGAGGTCAGGCTGACCACCCATAATCTTTATCTGCTTGCTGCCGATGTGATACTCGGTGCCCACCGCTGCAGACTTACTGCTTACGTAGTTGATATCGCCACGAGAGTACTTAACCTTGAAGCGCAGTGCCACAGGCTTGACATTCTCGCTGATCTGACGACCAAAGTATACCTTGGCATTTGTACCGAGGGTCTCGCCATAGTAACCCACAAAGAGGTTTCCGGCTGCAAACTTCACATTCAGCACATTCTGCGAACCCATAAATGCACTCACATTGCCTGTCGAATCGCTCGGAACATTCTCCGGATTCTCGCTCTTGTATACGGGGTATGTGAGGTTGAACTTCTCGCCGAGCGATGTTCCACCAGGGTTACCCGTAGCCCAGAACATATTCTGCACCGAGGAGAATGGGTACCAGCAAGGTCCTGCCACACCTTCAGGCAAGAGGTTCTGATCGTTTGTAAACTTCGCCCACTCCTCCATCTGCGAGTTCGGCATCTGGTAGAGAGGTGCGGTCGTTACCTCGAAGATATCGGACGGAATTTCCGACATACCTCCATCTGCCAACCTGGTATTTGCCCAGCCTTGTACTTCGTACTTTGTGTTTGGCTCCAAACCGCGAAGCACAGCCTTTACGTAGCCCTGCTCGTAGCGGTTGAATGGAGAATCAGACTCGGCTGAAGCATACCAATTCGCGTTAGCGTCAATCCACGGCTCTGTGCCACTCTTGCGATACTTGAATACAATGTCACTACCGCCAATAGCATTCGCCTTGATCCATATAACATTTGCACCTGCGCCAACGTATTGGAATTCAGGCTCTGCCAACGTTGGCACAATTACCAACTCCCAAATCGTGGAACGTCCGTGAGCCGATACGGTGATGGTGCGCGACTTCTCCTCGTTGTTGAAGTTTGTCGGTATATTCTCCACAGTAGGGTAGTCGTAGGTAGGGCGAGGTCCAAAACGCACATCCGTAGTCTCGACATTGTCGAGCGAGTAGTCCTGACGACGCTTTACGATGGCACGGTGTCCCTCCAAGTCCCACTCGGTGGCACCAATCTGACCATTTACGGTCCAGATGCGGTTGATGGTCTGTGTTGCCACGATCTTCCACTCGTAGGTCTGGAAATAGGAGAGCGTAATATACTCAGGCTCCGCCATGTTGATAACGCGATTATTTAGATCCTTCGATACGATAATCTTCGCATTGTCGGCGGTATAGTTTACGTTGGTGATGACCTCCGAGCCAAAGGTGATGGTGTTGAACTTCACCTCCTCGATGTTGGTCTCCTCGGCGAGAGGTATTGTGGCTGTGTAGGTCGCACGGTCAAGTACAATGTCACCGTCGCTACCCTCTACGTCCAACGAGGCGATAAACAGGTCCACAACAGGCTTTGGCAGATCGTTCTCTATACACGAAGCAAGAGTCAAAGCCGCAAAGAGAGCTATAATAATTCTTCTATTCATACTTCAATCTCAATTTTTGTTCGTTTTTCTTGCTCCACAAGTGTACGGTGACACCAATATTGATCTCGGCGATGTTGAGGCGGAAACGCAACTTCGAGAAGTCGCGGGTACCTCCTGTTGGATTCATATTCTCGTCGTACTGCTTGATGTGGTTGTACTGCAAACCTCCCAATCCGAACGATACTGTAGCGCAGACGTTCGGGAAGATGTAGGCTGCAATACCCGGGTTGAAGTTAAATCGCACCTTGTAGGTATCCGAAATAGATTTGCTCCACTCGTTGTTGTACATAAAACTGAACATCGAGCGACCAAACGAACCCTCCAACTCCAACTCGCCAAATACTCCGAAGCGTCCCTTCTTGTCAAGTGGTACGTAGGCGCGATGGAAGAGTGCAAACGAGTAGGCGTCGCTCTGGTATCCCAATGCGATGCCGTCGGTGCTGAACTCTATGCCGTTTATAAAGTTGCCGAGATTTACTGTGGCGTTGTTAAATTCGCCTGCCATGTGGGTATATCCAAGGCGTGCGCCAATCGAGAGATTGTTGCGATAGAAACAGCCGAAATATGGTTTAACCGATACGACTGAACCTCCGAGCTTGAGATCTTCGACAAGGAGTGCAATATCCGAATCGTCGGTAGTGAGAGTTCCGTACGAAGCCGAAACACCCAAAATCCACTCACCCTTATATGCGAATACATTTTTGTCGATTTCGCGGTCTATACGATTGATTCTGAATGGCGAGCGTGGATGTTTGCTTGCGCGTACCGAATCACGACCAAAAAGAAGGCTCTGTGCCTCAGCCATCTGAAAGGTGCTTGCCATAAGCACCGCCGTAAGTAGTATAAAAATCTTCTTCATCATAATGCCTCCCATGTTTTACAGATAGAACGATGCACCTAATCCAATGGAGAAGATGTTTACCTTGAAATTCATTTGTGACGATGAGGACGAACCTGCAACCACCTGGTTGCTGGTCTGACGAGTGTTCGAGTAGTTAAGACCAAAGACACCGATATTGACCTCTATGGCCATATTGTTGGTGAGGAAGGCTGCGATACCCGGATTTACACCCAAGCCCACATCGAAGCTTGTTGCGTATGTTCCACTGAGGCTCTGCTGGGGTCCTGCAGCGAGTTTCGACTGCGAACCACCTGCCGTCAATGCAACCTCAGCAAAGAGGGCAAAACGCTTGTTGTTGCGTCCCAGCGGAATATATTTGCGCCATAGCAACTCTGCGTTGTAGGCGTGCTTGAGCGAGTAGTAGAAGCCGTTGTCGAGCGAGGTGATCGAGAGACTTGCGTTGTCCAACTGTGTCAAACCGCGCGAGTAGCCAAAGCGCACACCAATCAACGAGTTTCGCGAGTAGGCGTAGCCTAAGATTGGCGAAACCTTGAATTGATAGCCTGTCGATTTGATATCCTCGACAATTAGGAAGTTGTAGTTGTTGTTGCTGTGGGTCGAGTACGATATCGAGCCTCCGAATACCCATTGTCCCTTAGGGACAAACTCGGTCTTCATATTCGAGACACCTCGGTTTTGGCGACGGTAGCTGTGGGTGCGTGTCGTGTCGCGCAAAGGTTGTGCTGTTTGAAGTTCCTTGACCTCTGTCGGCTGCTCCGACGAGGCTACGACAAGCCCCTCTGCCATTGCCACGCTCGGCAAGGCAAAGAGGAGTACCGTAAGAGTTTTTAGAAAATTGCTCATTATTGTTTTTGACTCTTGTCAGTTGTGTGTTATCTGTTAGTAAACAAGCTCGACATCGTCGATATACATCCACGAGTCTGCCGAGCCGGTGAAGAAGTCTCCATATCCCGAACAAGTCGCCGTAAGTACAAGGTAGTTTGCCCCCTTGCTGTCATCTGCGCCCTCTATCTTTTCGAATGGGATGTAGAGCTCGTGCCACTCGTTGTTCGAGGTGTTCGTGTCGAAGTATGCGGTGTAGAGCACTCCGCTGTAGCGCGAATCGGGGCAGTTTCGGATGTTCTCCATACTTGGGCTGAAGGTGGTGGCGTCGGCCTTATCGCTATCTACGCACCACGCACTGTTCCAATTGCAGACGCAACAGAAGATCTTTGTCAGGTCGGGATCGCCTTTTTTGCCTACCGAGCCTACATTGTCGATGCTTCCGCAGTTATACTTGACCCACATTCTCACACCCTTTGGCTTGGCGTTGAAGGTAAATGGCTGACCGAAGTATACGGTAGCACTCAATGAGGTGATAACCACCTTGCCGAAGCTGCCGACAAAGATGTTACCCGCACCAAACTTACCCATCACAACCTTTGAGTCGAGGAATGCGCTATACGAACCCTTTGTGCCGGGACGAACATCGGTGCTCTTGCTGGTGAGGTTGTTGTCGGTGCCACCCACAGTGGTTGTACCCTTGTTACCCGTATCCCAATATTTGTTGCTCGCGCTCACGCCAGGGTAGTATGTATTACCACTCTGCGACCACTGCTCCATATCGCCGTTAGGAATCTGCGCTCCCTGTTCAGTAGCAAATGCCAAACTTGTGCCAACTGTCTTTCCGTCGATAACAAGATTATACTCATAGTTGCGCCCTGCACCAATACCCTCAACTCGTGCGCTGTAGGTGTTGGAGCCACTCGAGGAGGCAGCGAAGTGCTTCCACTCGCCATCCTTCTCGCGGCAGACGATCTCCGCATTGGCGGGTGTGCCGAATACGGTTGCAGAGAGTACTGCTGTACCTGCCCAGAGGTCGGTGCTGCCACTATTGTAGCCATTTACACCTTGCAAGTTGTATGGCAGCTCGCGTCGAGCCTCGCCACCACTTGTATCGGTTACGCACAACTCTATATTGTGGCTACCACCACTGAGTGCGTTGAAGAAGTCGTCCGAAAGGGTAACATAGAGCTTTGTGGTGTTCAAACCTGTGAGGGTTACTCCCGCAACAGTCTCTGCCACAGGGTTAAACTCCTTGTCGCCGACTACGATTGATACTGCGCAGAACTCGGCAGGCGAGGTTGCAACGTATCGTCGCTCGCCACCTGCATAGTCGTAAGGAACAGATAGATCGAATCCGTCGCCCTTCAACTCGGGATCGGGATTGAACGAGAAGTGGTCGTCACGCTCCTCGATGCTCTCATCAATGCGTACATCAATGTTGCCGAGGGTACCACTTGCATCTTTCGTGAACTTGAACGAGAGCTTGTAGCCCTTCTTCAGCTGTACATTTTCGATCTTGCCGCTCTTATCGACTGCCACCAGCTCGCCATCTTCGTACTCGAAGGTGCCGACAAAGTGCCACGAAAGAGTGGTTACACCCGAAGGCATAATGAAGTAGCCCTTCTTGTTCTCGGTGTAGGTGAGTTTCACCTCGTCATTCGCCTTGACCTCCACATTATAGCCTTCGTGGAAGCCGTCGGTAACCGTCTGGTCGAAGACTACCTCGACAGGTACATTCTGCACTGTTGCAACGATATCAACCTTGTTGCTTTCGCCCGCTATAAGATCGAAATCCTTTGCACCATAGAGATACTGCTCTGCATCGTTGAAGGTTGCCGCTACAGCTGTGCCACACTCAACTTTTGCAGTGTAGTTGCCTGCCAAGAGCCAAATAAACTCCGGCTTCTGCATATCCTCTTTCGAAGAGTCGTACTTGCGCACAAGTGTCGATTTGCCGCCCTCGTTCTTGTAGATTGAGAGTACATAATTTCGCTGCGCACCACTCTCGGTACGGGTGCCGACGTTGATTGTCAAAGCACCTTTACTCTCCGAAGGGGTGTTGTCTGCCGCATCATTTACCTTGCCGTTGTTTACGCACGATGACAAAGCAAATAGCGCCAACACGCAGATTGATAATATGTTATAAAATCTCTTCATCGTCTGTTAGTTTCCGGTTGATCTAAGTTTCAAAATCTCGGTCTTGCTTACGCCGTCGTTGTCGATGACGGTGAAGTGGAAGTTGTGGTTTCCGGCCTCAGCGTTCAACGCACCCATAAATGTTGTGATCGAGAACAGTACCTCGGTCTTGTTGATAACCTCGTCGCAAATCTTAAATCCGAAATCCTTGCTCAATGCGTTCTTCAAAACTGTAGCATCGATGACACGGCTCGGATCCGACGAGTCGTAAGATTTCTCCGGATAGGTGATGTTCATCACATCGGCAAGACCGATGCTGCCCAACAGTGCAGGAATCAACACCTCCGACTCGATCTGCACGATCAACTCCTTGATGCCCTTGCTTGCGCGAACCATAATCTCGCCTGTGGTGGTCTCGTCGATAACAACGCGGTCTGCCAAGTTGTAGCCAATCCACTCAATCGATGGATCGCTTGTAACAACCTCGCCACCTCCGGTGTTGCCACCCTCGTTATCCTTCCACTCCTCCTCGGTTACGAGGTCGGCAACATTGCAGGGGATAATCTCGTCGGTAACCCAATCACGAATGGTTACGCCTACGTTGATATTACCCTCGGCTGCGTGCTCGATGTAGAAGTGTACCTTGCTGTGCTGACCAGCCTTTACGTTGCGAATCGCCTTGGTCATCTCCACAGGTTTGAAGTTTACCTTGTCGGCAGCGTATGTTCCGCTGATGCGAAGCTCGATGTTGTTGCTCACCTCAGGGGCTGCAAAGAATCCTGCACGGCTCTCGGTCAAGGAGAACTCCAACGAGTTGTTACCAACGGCTGCTGTTGTAAGGGTCTTATCGCCCAGACGCTCCAAAAGGTCGGGCGCGTAGGTTACCGTAACCTTAATCTGCAACAGCGAGCAGACAATCTCCTTAATCTCGGTAGTTTCGTTACGCACAATCTTGAATGCCTTGCTTGTTCCATAAACAGGTATGTCCCAAACTGCTCCTGGAACATCTCCCGACTGAATTTTGAAGATGTAGTCGCCCGTCTCGAGCTCTACTGCCTCGGTTGGACGCTCGCCATATTTGAACTCCATAACAACCTCGTTCTCCTCGTTGATAATCGAGCAAGCGAAGTTATTTACATCTACCGAAGTGCGGGTAGCATCTGCCGACGATACCGAAGGGGTAAGACCTGCATCGGGGATACTCTCGTCGATACGGCAATCAATTGTAAGGCTCTCAATCGAGAGGAGACCCTTGTTCGATACGGTGGTGTTGTCCTCTCCGCCGCCGGTTGGGAAATCGGGATGATTGCAACCGATAGCCATAAAGGCTGCCACAAGGGCTACTGCTGTGAATTTTGCGATTTTCATATCTTTAAGTTTTTCTTATTATTCGTGAATTAAGCTTTGTCGTTCAACTCGAAATCGAACTCTATGGTCTCGACTATCTCGTCGTCGAATTTTACGTTTACAACCGCACTGCCCGCCGTCGAGAGGTCAAATACCACCGTATGACGGGTTGTAGGCTTGAGTGTTACCGTAGTTTCGATAGGTGTAGTGCTGCCCGTCTGGCGCACAGCCTCGCAAGTGATCTTCACCTCGCCGGCGTTCATAAAGAGCAACTCGGTCTTGGTTGGATCCCAGTCGATGCCGTTGATTTTGAACGACGACTCGGGGAAGTAACCATCGAAGTTGTCGGTGGTCTCGACTGCAACGATAGAGTTGGTGAGCACCACCTGAACATTTGCCGTTGCGGTGAGTCCGTATTGCGGCACCTCTACGGTAGTCGAGCCCTCGAAGTGAGGCTTCGACCAGCCCTCAACGCCATTCTCGCCATAGGAGAGGGTGATGGTGTAGGGTGCCGAGGCAAAGGTCAGATCGGCGTTCTCGACGTTGAACTCGGCAAGAGTTGCCCACGAGAATGTCTCGTTGTTACCCACGATATCCACCTTGAGGTCGTTTGCCATAGGGACAATCTCGCTATCCAGCACAAACTTATTGTCTGCCGAGGAGGTGTTGTTCACCTCACCACGGGTTACCGCCTCGATAGCGATTTTGCCCACTTGTGCGGTGTGGTCACTCTCCTTGTGGTTGCACGCAGTCGCTACGACGGCAAGTGCTATTGCAAAAAGTATCTTTTTCATATCTCTTGGTCGTTTTACTGTGCAATTGAAACCTTGATGTTGTCGATGTAGATAAAGCACTCTGCATTACCGGTGTTTAAACCCGACGCCTTAATTGACGTATCGGGATAGAACACCAATCGAGTAGCATTGGTTACATTAGTTGTTGTGCCGCTGAATGTAGGGAACGAGCTTCCGAAGTCACCGGTGCCGAAGCTATCGTCGAGATTTTTCGTAAAGAATGTCGAACCATAATCACCCAGGCTTCCGCTCTGTGCTGCACCCGTCGCAACTCCGTTTATTGTGGACGCGCTATTGGTATGGGTGGCAACACCTATGATAGTGCAATTTGTTCCGTTGAATCCGTCGAGACCCGAATCAACGTGGGCTCCAGCATCAAACTCAACCTTAATGTTTACTTTTGCACCGCTCTTCAAACCTGCTAATTTTGGAGTATCGAGTCGTCCGCGATGAGTAGAGGTAAACAACGACGATACAGCTTGATAACGAACGTTTATGCGTGCACAAGTTCCAATGCCCAATTGGAAACGAGCGGCATTCCATCCTGTGTGGTACATATATGGATCCAAGTTTACTCCTGGTTGATTACGCTCCTCGGCAGAGTTACGCTCGTCGTCACCATAGCTCTCGCCTGCGGTGTGGATGCACGAGAAGTCCTCGAAGAATAGGTATGGAACATCTATCGCAGGTACAACGGTTGTGGTGTACTCTGCAATGGTTGGCATTATAAACTGCTGCTCCACGATAGCGTGTGCGCTCTCGAAACGAGCAGTGAAGGTTCTGCCACTAAAGCTACCATAGCCGCTATTCTCGAACACACCATTGTAGCTCAGTTCGTAAGTATTCGAGCTATTTACATTGAAAGTGCCCAAGTTGGCACCATTGTTGTCGAGAATCGTGAGTTTCTGAACCGCCTCGCCGAGCTTGTTCTCACCAATCGAGAAACGGATGGTGGTAACACGCAAGATGTCTGGAAGAACCAACGACATAGGTGTGATATGGCCCTCTTTCAACTCCTTCGACATATTAAATACACGAGGATGCGAAGTATGCCCCTGGGACGATTGTGCAGTCAGTTTTACCTCACCATTGATAGAGCCCGGTAAGACGATAGCGTAGAGCACATCGTTCGCATTCAGTTCCTTGTTAATATTGAGTGTAAGAGTATTGCCCGACTCGCTAACCTCTACGGCTGCATCCCTATTTTGGGCATCGACAACAACCTTTCCTACAACCGACGATGGGAACTCAAAGTTAAGCTTGCTGACAACAAAAGGAAAGTTATTCTCCGCAATGGTCATCTTCAGCGTGTGCATCTTGTGGTGGAAGTCGAGAGCAAGATTATTCACCTTATCGGCAGACAAGGCCTCAGCTTCGATAGGCGTAGCCACCATAATGTCGTAGGCGCCATTGAACGAGGCACCATTCTGCTCGGCAGGGATGGTGTAGGTAGCCTTGAGTGCGTTTGTCGACTCTGGCTTTGGCGAGACTGCGTAGTAGGTGTAGTTACCCTCGCCAATAGGGTTGGCCGAGGATGTAAATACAGCCGACTGCATCGAGTGCCAATAGTACATCATTTTGAACTCTGCACCATTGAGGTTGTAGCCACCGGTTCTGTACTGTGCCCACAAGGCGAAGCTGTCGCCCTCTGTCCACGAGGCTTTGCCATCTGCATCTATTGCCGTACGGCTGATGTTGATAGGCAGACCGATGGAGAGTTCTGTCTGAGTGTTGATTGTTGTGTTGCAACCCTCATCTGTGGCTGTCGTACAGCCCGAGAAAATTGCAAGTGTGGCAATCAACGCCAAAAAGTAGAATTTTTTCATAATTTTCCATCTTATATCGGGCGCAAAAATATGACTGTTATATTTTATATAAAAATATTTTCAACGAATGCCCAATTTTCTTCAATGAACAGAGTGTTGATTGTCACCGATTTCCCCAAAAATGGACGGTTTTGACAGAAAGTTGTTGCTATTCAAAAAAAATGGTTAATTTTGTGGTGACAAAAGACGAGATTAACCTAAAACATACAAATATGAATAATTTTTCAAGAAAACTTGCATATCTTTTAGCGGTTGCAGTTTTGGTGTCGTGCGGACCAAAGGTCACATTCTCGGCATATACTTTGCCTGCCATTGATGGCGTTACAACTGAGGTGACACCAACTCGCGAAGGCGACGAGTGGAGCGTGGATGTGAAGGTGCGAAACACCACCGACAAGGAGGTGACCATAAAGGTTGCTCTCGCTGCCGAACCTCGCTTCAAGGCGACATCGTATCTATTTCCGGGTATAAACTACAATGGTAACGGCTTTGGCGATGAACTCGATCTTCCGCAGAGTTGGGACAACAAGAAGCAGAAGATGAACTTTCCGCAGGGGCTCGAGTACGAGGGCGAGCCGTGGGTATTTTCGTATGATAGAGGTTCAATTCCTTCGTGCACAATTTCGGAGAATGAGCGCAATGTTTTTGCCCTCTTTGCATCGGATAAAAATGCGGAATCGTATGTAAGTTCGTGTTCTATGGAGGCTTTGGAGGATGGCTCTATTCGCCACCTTATCTATTGGCCCGTAACCGAGGCTCCGCTCTGCTACTCCGACAAACAGAAGTTTTCGGAGCGCATCGACAACTATATCACCCTTGCCCCAGGCGAAGAGTTCTCTGTTACGGCAAATGCTTTTATAGGCAGGCCGAAGGTTGAGGGTTACGGCTTTGCCGAGGTCTTTCCTGTGGCGTGGCGAAAGATCGACCATACCGTCCCCGCGCAGTGGAGCGTGGATGAGGTGTTGGCACTCGACAAAGCTTTTCAGGATTGGAGCCGTCGTCAAGACGAGCACGGCTATTGGTATGAAAGTATTCTCGACGATATGAAGTTCCGTGCAGGATACTATGGCACAGGACTTTCGGAGGAGGGATATTCGGTAGCCTACTACGAGCAGCACCCCGAGAAAAATCATTGGAACAAGTACGACCCCGAGGAGGCAAAGCGCCTTAAGAAGGGCGAATATCTGAAGGGTGCAGGCCGTGATCTCGGCTTCGGAAGTCAGACATTCCAGATGTCACGACTCAACATCGAATATGGTCTGCGCAACTCGTCGCAGGAGGATATCGACTTCGGCTTGAAGGTGTTACGCAGCTGGTTGAATACCCGTCGCTACGAAACGGGCATCTTCAAGAGTAATCGTGATCGTGGACACAACAAGCGCGATGCCTCGAATATGGGTTGGTCGATAAGTGAGCTTTCGCGCGTGGCGGTATTGCTCGATAAAAACGGTATGGATGGTTCGGAGTTCCGCAATGCTGTTGAGCCTATTGTCGAGATTGTGCTGAAAGGCATACGCGAGGACGGAGCAGTAGGCTCGGTGTGGGAAGGCACGACGGGCGAGGTTGTGTCGTACAACGGTGATGGTGCAGGATTTGTGCTTATGGGACTTGCGCGTTATCACGCTATGAGTGGCGATGCGCGTATTCTCCCCGTGATCGATAAGGCGTTCGACTACTACTACACGAAGGATATTAACCACTTCCGTTGCTTTGGTGGTGCAATGGATTGCGCAAGCATCGACAAGGAGGGCGTTCAGCCATACTTCACCACGGCGAAATATATGTACGAGGTTACGGGCGACGAGAAGTATCTCGACTATGCCCGTAAAGCTGCGTGGTATTTCACTTCGTGGATCTACATCCACAATCCGATCTACGATGCCGATGACGATCTGACAATCCACAATTGGAAGCCTGCAGGAGCGAATATTGTGGGCGTTGAGCACTCGGCAGTCGATGAGTATGGCGCACTGCTTATAGGCGAATATCTGTGGTTGGCGAAGGTCGATAACGAGCCTTTGTGGCGCGAGATTGCCGAGCTTATTTGGCGCAACGGTACGCAGGGCTTTGCCTACGAGGGAAATACCGTATGGCAGGGCTTGGAGCGACCTATCGGCTCGAAGAATGAGGCTATCTTTCCAAGCGAGTGGAGCAAGTATCACACTGTTGGCAACAAACGTGGTAGCATCAATAACCACCTCACCACCTGGGCAGGAGTCTACCGAATGGCCTCGGTATACGAACTCTCGGACGAGGATTTACAGTGGCTCAAAAAGGCTACGCAGCCCGAAAAATAGTTTCTGAAGGAGAGGGCGAAAGAAAAATGGTCGGCACGATTTGCCGACCATTTCTGCTATTTAAGGTATCGTTCCAACCAACCGAAGAACTCTCTGTTCCAAACAACCGAGTTTTGCGGTTTGAATACTTGGTGTGCTTCGTTCTCAAACGACACGAGGCGCGACGGGATATCGCGCATACGTGCCGCGGTGAAGGCCTCTAACGACTGTGTGTAAGGGATGCGGTAGTCCTTCTCGCCCGTAAAGATCAGGATTGGAGTGTCCCAATTTGCAACCGCCTTGTGTGGCGAGTTGGCGTAGGAGCGCATAGCGGTCTTGTTGTTACTCTCCCAATATGGACCTCCGTAGTCGTTGTTCACAAAGAAGAGCTCCTCGGTGTGTCCGTACATCGACTCGAAGTTGAAGATACCGCAGTGGGCAATAAATGCCTTGAAGCGCTTTTGGTGGTGACCTGCAAGGTAGAATACCGAGTAGCCGCCATACGAAGCACCTACGCAACCAAGTCGCTCGTTATCAACCCACTTCTCCTTTGCTACATCGTCTATGGCAGCGAGATAATCGCGGATGTTTTGTCCCGAGTAGTCGCCCGAAATCTGATCCAACCACTCCTGTCCGAACGATGGTACACCGCGACGATTTGGTGCTACCACAACGTAGCCTTGTGCTGCCATCAGTTGGAAGTTCCAGCGGTAACTCCAGAATTGCGAAACAACGCTCTGTGGACCGCCCTGGCAGTAGAGTAGCGTAGGATATTGTTTGCTCTCGTCGAAGTCGGGCGGCAGAATTACCCAGGTGAGCATCCTCTTGCCGTCGGTGGTCTTGACCCAACGCTTCTGCACCTCGCCGAGCGTAATCTGATCGTAGATCGGCTGGTTGATGAACGAGAGCTGCGCCATCTCGCCGCTCCGGCCGTCAATCGTAAAGAACTCGGTGGCCATCGTCAGGCGCGTTACCTCGGCAGCGATCAGATCGCCCACCTTCGTAAAGGCGTTGATGTCGTGGTCGCCCTTCGTCAGCACCTCCACCTCGCCGT